>PXFI01000328.1 GCA_003564295.1 Gemmatimonadota bacterium
CGAGGCCATGGTGGCTGCCACGCGAAACGGGGCCATGGCGGCGCGCAGCCTCCACATGTTTGGGACTCTGGAGCCAGGCAAGCTGGCGGACCTCCTGGTTCTGGACCACAACCCCCTCGAGGATATCTCGAACATTCGCACTCTCTCCCTGGTGATGAAGGAAGGCGCCATCGTGGACCACCAGGCGCTGCCCACCAGGCCCGTGTGGTACCAGGGGGGCTGATCCGTACAGATGGAACCGGTGAGTCGGCTCATGCGTGTGACCGGCAAGCACCTCATCCAACAAGGAGTCGAAGGGATGCGGCTTGATGGCTTGTGGCTCTGGATGTTGCTGGTGACCGCCGGTGGCATGGTTGTCTCCTCCCCGGTGGCCGCCCAGGCCACGCTCCGGGAGGCTCCCACGACCGCCCTCGCCGTCACCGGCGCTCGGCTCATAGACGGTACCGGCGGCGAGCCCGTGACCGGTGTCACGATCCTGATCCGGAATGGCCGGTTCGCCGACATCGGGCCGGACGGGCAGGTACAGGTGCCGGACGGCGCTCATGTAATCCGGGCCGACGGCCGTACCGTGGTCCCGGGCCTCATCGATGCCCATTTCCATATGAACTATCCCACGACGCCGGCGGGCACGCCCTTCCTGCTGCATCCTGCCCTTTCGGCCTACCGCTCCATTCCGGTCCTGGAGCGCCACGTCATGGGCGGGATCACCACCCTCTTCGATGCCGGCGGCTACCGGGATGGGACGATCATGGCCAAGGAGGCGTACCGCCAGGGCTGGATCACGAGCCCCCGGCCCATCGTGGTCGGCGAGCGGATCAACGGCACCGGCGGCCACGGCGTCTCCCGGTTCGACATGGCCGTGGAAGTGGACGGAGCCGACGAGTTCCGGCGGGCGGTGCGGCAGCAGATCCATGCCGGAGCCGACCTGATCAAGATCCTGCCGCCCTACTCCCGGGAGGAGCTGCAGGCGGCCATCGAGGAGACCCACCTGCTCCAGCGGCGGGTCGCCGTGCACTCGGGCTACCTGCGCCAGCTGGCCTACATCCGCTGGGCCGCGGAGCTGGACGCCGACATCATCATGCACGCCTATGCCCTGCCCGACGACGTGATCCGGATGATGGGCGAGAAGGGGATCTGGGCGGTCCCCACCATGAGCATCATGATGAAGAACCAGCTCGGCCCACGCTACCGGGTCGACAACCCGGAGCCGCACCAATACGAGATCATCTTCCAGAAGCTGCTGGAGGCCGGCGTTCGCATGGCCATCGGCACCGATGCCCTCTACCAGTACATGTTGGACAATCCGGGCCTCTACTTCGACGAGGTGGAGCGGTTCGTCAAGAATGGCTGCACACCCATGGAGGCCATCGTGTCGGCCACCCGTTACGGTGCGGAGGCGCTTGGCTACGGCGTCACCCTGGGAACCGTGGAGCCCGGCAAGCTGGCGGACCTCCTCATCTTGGACGGCGATCCGCTGGCCGACATCCGCAACCTCCGCAGCGTCCTCACCGTGATCCAGGAGGGCAGGGTGATCCGTTCGGACCTTCCCCTGGGCGTTGTCCCGCCGCCGTGAACACCTGGCCCGTCTCCTCGCCCATCCCCCGGAGCTCGGATAATGAATACGCAGACCGTGATCCCCTCCACGCGGTCCCCGACGGTTCTTTGTGTCTCAGTCACACTCTCGTTGCAGGATTCGGGTTAGCTGCACCTTCAAGGAGCGGAACCATGACGACATCGGCAGATTCCCGGGCACACCGGGGCACTCTCGCAGTATCCCTCCTCCTGTTTCTCGCCGGGGCGGGGGTCGTGGACCTTGACGCCCAGGGTCTGACCAGCGCCGACCTGCAAAGGCTCGTGTCGGTCTCGAGTGTGGAAATTTCCCCCTGTGGAGAGCGGATCCTTTACGGAGTCCAGCATTCGGATCGACAAGGTTCACCCTACACCCGGTTCTGGATCCTGGACCGGACCGACGACAGCCATCGGGAGCTCCTCGGGGACCGGGACGTGTCCATCGGCAACCCCCGGTGGTCGCCGGACGGACACCGGATCGGCTTCATGGGAAGCGAGGCCGGCCGAAGGGGAGTCATGGTTGTGGGTGCGGACGGATCCGGGCTCCGGCTGGTGGTCGAAGCCACCGGGACCAATCACCCGCTTCCCGGCTCGGAACAGCACATCGCCTGGTCTCCCGACAGCCGACGGATCGCCTACCTCTCCAGCACCCCCGGCCCGGAAACGGTGGAAGCCGAAGGGGACCCCATCGTGATCAGGCGCTACAACTACAAGACCACCGGAGCGGGTGGAGACTACTTCACGGACAACCGACGCCTTCAGATCTACATGGTAGAGGTGGAGACCGGTCGCAGCACCCAGCTCACCGACAACCACTACCAGGATCACTCCCTGGACTGGTCACCTGCGGGAGACGAGATCCTCTTCATCTCGAACCGGGAGCTGAAGAATGACCGGAACCATAACTATGACCTCTTCGCCGTGAACGTGGAAGGCGGGACCGAGCGGCGGCTCACCGCGCTGGAGAGCATGGTCTATCGGGCTCGCTGGTCGCCGGACGGTAGCCGTATCGCCTATCATGGCACCACCAGGGGGCTCACCTCCTCTGAAACCACCATGGAGGACACCCACGTCTGGACCATCGATGCAGACGGCTCGAACCGGCGGCACCTTGGCCAGGTGGTGGACAACCGGCAAAGTGCGCCCCAGTGGAGCCCCGACGGCCAACACCTCTACTTCACCGTGCAGGAGCGTGGGAATGTGGGCTTGTACCGACTCCCGGGGGAGGGGGGCGAAGCGGAGCCTATGGTGACCGAGCTGGGTAGGGTCACTGGGTTTTCACCAGGGGCGAACGGGGAGGTGGCCTACACCTTCACAGGACCGAGCGACCAGGCTCAACTCTTTCTCCGGGATTCCGGAGGAGTGATCCTTCAACTCACAGACCTGAATTCGGAGCTTTTCGCGGCCCGGGACATCTCCGAGGTGGAATCCTTCACCTTCCTCAGCTACGACGGCCTGGAAGTGGAAGCCTTCCTGGTGAAGCCCCTCGACCTCCAAGAGGACCAGTCTCGTTACCATCCTCTCATCGTCCGGATCAAGGGAGGACCCCACGGACAGCGGGGGGCCAGCTTCTCCCTCACTCCACAGATCTATGCCGCCCACGGCTACGCCGTGCTGAAGGTGAACTACCGGGGATCCACGGGATACGGACAAGCTTTCGCAGACGCCATCTTCCGCGACCAGAACGGGGGAGAGGCCCAGGACGTCCTCTACGGAATGCGCACGGCACTGGCCCGTTATCCCTGGCTGGACCCGGACCGGGTGGGTGTGGAGGGGGGAAGCTATGGCGGGCAGCTCAGTATGTGGCTGGTCACGCAGACCGATGAGTTTGCTGCCGCCATCCCACGGGCCGGCATCTCCAATCTGGTGAGCTTCAACTACCTGGGATACTACCACGACTACCTGGCTGTGGAGTACGGGGGATTTCCCCACGAACGCTTCTCGGGCCAACGGCACATCATGGACGAACTGTGGTATCGCTCACCCTTGCGTTATGTGGCTCAGGTGTCCACTCCGGTGATGCTGGTTCACGGGATGAACGACTTCAATGTGGTGAAGGAGGAGGCGGAGCAGTTCTACATCGGGCTCCACGACGTGGGTCTGGACCCCGTGCTCGTCCTGTATCCCAGAGAGGGGCATGGCATCCGGGAGGTCCAGCACCAGATCGATCTCATCGACCGGAGCCTGGCATGGTACCGGGAACACTTCGAACGCTAGGCCGCAGCCCATTGAGCGCGCCCGCTGATTTCTACCGGTTCCCGTCTCTCATCTCCGTGGCGAGACGATTCTGGAAGTTCCGGTTGAGGACCGGGTATTCCTCCAGGTCCACCCGGTTCCAATTCGGCGACTGGTGGTCCAGGAGGTGCTGGACGAAGTAATCGTAACGCAAACGCAGGCCGTAGCCTCCTCCGGCGCCGTGTCCTCCGCCGGGGATCACCAGGAGATCAAAGGTCCTGTTCGCACGGATCAGGGCGTCCACCACCTGGAATGTGGAGGCCGGGTCCACATTGTGATCCATCTCACCGACCACCAGAAGCAGGCGACCTTCCAGGCGCCATGCGTTGTCCACGTTGGATGCGGCCGCGTATTGAGGACCCAGAGGCCAGCCCATGAACAGTTCGTTGAATGAGATCTTGTCCATGCGGTGGTCGTGGTTCCCGTTGGAAGCGACTGCCACCTTGTAGAAGTCCGGATGGTGAAGGATTCCGGCCGTGGCGGAGTAGCCTCCGGCCGATCCGCCATAGATGCCGACCCTGGAGATGTCGTAATAGGGATACCGATCGGCCACGGCCTGATGCCACAGGATGCGGTCGGGAAAGCCTGCGTCGTGCAGGCGCTTGTAGGCTACGTCCTGAAAAGCCTTGGAGCGATTGTTCGTGCCCATGCCATCAATCTGAACGACGATGAAGCCGAGCTCGGCCAGGGATTGCATCGCGCTGTACACGCTGAACGTCTTGGGAACGGACGAATTCTGGGGACCTGCGTAGATGGACTCGATGACGGGATACCGCCTGCCGGGATCGAAGTCGAGGGGACGAACGATGATCCCCCATATGTCGGTGGCTCCGTCCCGTCCCTTGGCCACGAAGCTCTCGGGGGGTCTCCAGCCGGCTTGCTTCAGCCGGGAAACATCCGCAACCTCAAGCTCGAGAAGAAGCTCCTGGTCGGATGTGCGGTGAAGCGTCATGCGGGGCGGCAGGTCCACTCGCGAGCGCGTGTTCACGTAGAATCGCATGTCGGGGGAATAGGCCAGGGAATGGTTGGCATCCTCCCGGGTGATCTCCGTCAGCCCGCTTCCGTTGAAGTTGATCCTGTAGTAGTGCACGAAGTAGGGATCCTGCTCCGGGTTCATGCCACTCGCCTGGAACCAGATCTGTCGCCCAGCCTCATCCACGTGATCGACCTCCCGAACCACCCATCTTCCCCTGGTGATCTGGTTCTTCACCGTGCCGGTGACGCCATCATAGAGGTACAGGTGATTCCACCCGTCCCGCTCCGACATCCAGACCACCTCCTCACCATCGTTGATGTCGTGGCGGAAGTACTTCCCTCTGTATCTGCCCTGATAGAAGAAGAACGTCTCGGAGGTCTCCTCGATGACCGCCCGGGCTTGTCCCGTGGACGCATCCACCTCGATCACACGATAGACCTCGTGTCCACGCTCATTGTGCTCGAAGGTGAAGGCCCGACTATCGTCCCGCCATCTCAGGTCCGAGACCTCGAACTGGTTCTGGAACAAAGCGTTGTCGATCTTCATGTGTTCTCTGGTGTCCAGCCGGAAGAGGGCGGGGTGTTTCTGGTCGACCATGTCTCCGGGCTTCGTGTAGTCGAGTGTCGAGTATTCAGGCTGGAGCTGATCAGCGGGGGCTGATTCGATGTAACGGAGGATCCGGCGCTCACCGGGCTGGAGGCGATAGGCCGCCAGCTTCTGCGAATCCGGTGACCAGGCCAGGGACTCGAAGATGTAAAAATCCCCCGCACCTCCGTCCCAACTGAGTGGGATCTCCTCCCCGCCATTCGTTGGGCGGACGTACACGTTGTAGTTCTTGATGAACGCTTCCCACCGCCTGTCCGGCGACGGCTTCGCCTCCTGCGATCGGGCCGCGGGTGGGGGCCCTCGGTGATAGATGCCCACGGGATTGACGGCAGGGCGGACCGGTGCAGGCCCCACCTCCTCGCACCGGTAAGGCGCCAGATCACAGGCCCATCGCCGGCCGAAAGCGGTGAACTCGATGGTAGCCAGGTCCTGTGTGAACGAAAGGCCGCTCAGGGGAAGATCCAGAGGCTGGATGTGGCGGCCCGACACCGAGCTGATTGCTCCCGCCAGGGCCTCCTGGTCGAAGGCCGGTCCTCGTTCGAGAGTCTCAGCGTCCACCAGGATGAGCTCCCGGCCTCCGGGGACCGTCTTCGAATACCAGAAGTGGTTGGACTGTCCGATCCACGCGGGTTGGCTTGGGAGATCGAGAGCGAGAGGTTCGAGCTGCTCCCGCAGGGCGAAGGCCCGCTCATAGTCGGCCAAGGTGACCTGCCCCTGGAGGGCCACCGGAGCCGAAAGGAAAGCGAGTATGGCGCTGAGGCTGAGAACCACGCTATGCCTTGACATCTTTCGTCTCCCGATTGGGAAGAGGAACGTCAGATCCCCCGAAGAATTCTACCGTGTCCGATTTTTCGCCAGCCCCACCGCTGTTGCCCCCTCACACCCCGGGCTTCCCATGCCAGGGTTGCAGACTGGAATAGCTGCCTCCAGATGACCCGGGCCGCTGGCCTCAGGGGGTGTAAGCGGGCTGTGGCAGTGTTAAATTTCTCGTCAACGAGGTTACGACATGAGGTGGAGGATTCCCTATGCAAGAAGTGCAACGTTCGAGTTCCCCTGTGGACCCAGGATCCATGGCCCTGACCCGCACGGACGGATGGTGGCACTGGCTCATCTTAGGCGCCGTCCTCCTGGCCGGACAAGGCTGCTACACCTACCAGGCGACGAACCTGCAATCGCTCGCCCCGGGGCAAGAGATCCGAGTGGAGGTACAGACCGACCAGTTCGTCAGCAGGGGGTACGGATCCGCCTTCCTGGGTCCACGCAGAGTGGAGGGGCGCTTTGCCGACCTCACGGACCAGTCCCTCGTGCTCTCACTCTGGATCGGGAGCGGGTACCGTGGAACGCCTTTCGAGACGGCCTACCAGAACCTGGAGATCCCCCTGACCGATCTGGCTGAGGTCTCGAGCCGACAGTTATCGCGGGGCCGCACTGCCCTCGCGGCCACGGGGACCCTTGTCGTCATCTGGTACCTCATCGACAGCATTCGTCCATCACCTCCCCCTGGGCCCCCAGATAACGGGGAGGTTCCGCCCATACCCCCGGGGTTTCACATGTATCGCCGGTGGTAAGCGGCAACGCTGCACGCCCAATCTAGTGCTCACGCCGTTGTGGGGTCGGCGGTCCAAGGGCCGCCGATCCGGAAGGGATCCGGCGGCCTGTTGACGGGGGTATACCCCTGGCCCAGGTTACCAGCCGCACCCGTTCCCTGCCCAGCCGATATCCCAAGGAGTAGAGCCATGGCCACGATCCGCCGGTTCACCTTCGTTGTGCTGCCCCTCCTGCTTCTCGCGTTCGCCCCGGCCACCGCCCAGGTCACGCTGGAGAGCTACGACCGGGCCCTGGGACTTCGGACCGCCTGGGACGGCCTCACCGTTGATGTCCCCGAGCCGGCCGTCTGGTCCGATGACGGGCGGTTTCACTACCGGAAGACGGTGCTCGGGGGCCACCGGTTCGTCGTCTTGGACGTGGCAACGCTCACGAAACGGGAGGCTTTCAACCATGAACGGCTGGCGGCGTCGCTGTCCCGGGCCACCGGGGAGGACTACGGCAGCAGCAGCCTCCCTTTCAGCACCTTCCGGTATGTGGATGATGGCACTGCCATCTCCATGGGCTTCCGAGGCGCCCAGTGGCGCTGTGACCTGGAGGACTACGGGTGCGAGGCTGTGCAACCCACCCTGCCGCCCGGCCCCCGGCCCCGCCCCCGGAGCTTCGGCGTGGTGCGGGACATGGAGATCCCGGCTGATACCACGCCCCTCCCGTCGCCGGATGGCCGATGGGAGGTCGTGTCGGTGGACCACGACCTGGCCGTACGGCCCGTCGGGGGCGGCCCCCTGACCCGCCTCAGCACCGACGGCACGCCGGACCACTTCTACGAGCTATCGTCGGCCGTGTGGTCTCCCGATTCCAGGATGCTGGCTACCTACCGGGTGCGGCCTGGGCAGCGTCGCCTGGTTCACTATGTGGAAGCCCGGCCCGCCGATCAGGTCCAGCCCCGGCATTTCACCGAGCTGTACGCCAAGCCGGGAGACACCGTGGACGTCGAGCAGCCCGTCATCTTCCACATAGAGACCCCCCGGAAGGTGGACGTCCCCAACGACCTGTTCCCAAACCCCTACACCCTGCGTGCCCTGCAATGGCGCCGGGACGGCCGGGCCTTGACCTTCGAGTACAACCAGCGCGGCCATCAGGTCTACCGGGTCATGGAGGTGGACCCCCACACGGGCGCCGCCCGGGCTCTCATCACCGAGGAAGTGCCGACCTTCTTCAACCATCGGTCCGCTACGGGCACGCTCCTCGGAGGCGGCACCTACTTCCGCCATGACGTGGACGACGGCCGTGAGATTCTCTGGATGTCCGAGCGGGACGGCTGGAAGCACCTGTACCTCTATGACGGCGAGACGGGCGAGGTGAAGAACCAGGTGACCCGGGGTGAGTGGGTGGTGCGGGGCGTGGTTCACGTGGACGAGGCCGCACGCCAGGTCTGGTTCCAGGCAGGCGGCATGAATCCGGATCAGGATCCCTATTTCGTCCACTACTACCGGGTCAACTTCGACGGCTCGGGCCTCACCCCACTTACCCATCACGCCGCCGCTTACCACGAGGTCCGGTTCTCCCCTGACATGGAGTACTTCGTGGACACCTACTCCCGCATCGACCTGCCCACGGTCTCCGAGCTGCGCCGGGCCAGGGACGGCTCACTGGTGGCGGAGATCGAGCGGGGCGACGCCTCTGCTCTGACGGAAGCCGGATGGCGGCCCGCCGAGGTCTTCACCGCCAAGGGCCGGGACGGGGAGACCGACATCTGGGGGATCATCATCCGGCCTACCGACTTCGACCCGACCCGCAGCTACCCGGTCATCGAGAACATCTACGCCGGGCCCCACGGCTCCTTCGTGACCAAGACCTGGGACCTCTTCAAGCCCCACTCGTCGGGCGACGGGTTCATGGGGATGCAGGCGCTGGCCGAGCTTGGGTTCATGGTCGTCATGATCGACGGCATGGGCACGTCCAACCGGTCCAAAGCGTTCCACGACGTGGCCTGGCGCAACATCGGCGATGCCGGCTTTCCCGACCGCATGGCCTGGCATCGGGCCGTGGCCGAGCGGTACCCCTACTATGACATCTCCCGCGTCGGCATATACGGCGGCTCCGCAGGCGGCCAGAACGCCCTGGGCGCCCTCCTCTTCCACCCCCACTTCTACCACGCCGCCGTGGCCTACGTCGGGTGCCATGACAACCGCATGGACAAGATCTCGTGGAACGAGGCATGGATGGGCTGGCCCTTGGACGAGCACTATGCCGCATCGTCCAACGTGGACAACGCTTGGCGGCTCCAGGGCGAGGTGCTGCTGGTGCTGGGGGCCCTGGACACGAATGTGGATCCCAGCTCCACGTACCAGGTGGTGGACGCCCTGGTGGAGGCGGACAAGACCTTCGACCTGCTGGTCTTTCCCGGTGACGGTCACGGTGCCGGCCGCACCGTCGGCCCCGTCCGCTACGCCATGCGGGCCCAGTACGACTTCTTCCTCCGTCATCTCCAGGGGGTGACCACGCCCCGGTGGAACCGGGAGGGGCGAACGGCGGACCGGCCCAACTCCAGGTAAGAGAGCGTGACGAGGTATGGCGCTACTTCGGGGCGCGTGAGCTATGGACCCTCCAAGGAGGGGTCCATGGACGGCTGGGACGAGCTGAGGCGTTGCTTCCGGCGCGGAATGACCTCCTCCCCCAGGTCGAGACCGGTTAGATTGACGGAGGAGTCGGGAGGTAGCCAGCGCCCATCAGCTTGATCAGAGGTTCAGTTATGCAACATGGAAGCGTGTGGCGGGCATGGAGTCTCATGACGTTGCTGCTCGCGGTCACCTCCTGTGCTGGGGACAGCGGGTCCGTCGTGGGGCCGCCCATCGACGGGTTTGCGCCGGGGATAATTCTCGAGGCTCGAGGGGACCTGGAGGAGACCCTCGTCTTCTCCGACGAGCTCGCCGTCTTCCTCAAGACACCGAGGGCGGCGGCCAACGCCGGATGGGCGATCGAAGGTCTGCAACAAGACCAGGATGGTTCCATGGATTGGCTGGTTTCCGTGGGGAGGGGAACCGCCGGGGTCGGTGACTGGGAGTTCATTCAGCCCGAGCCCGGAGAGGAGTGGGAGGATGAGGAGCGTGACGTCCTCGCCAACCTCCAGGTGGGCACCGCATGGCTCGTGCTGAATCGTTCCGGAGAGGAGGGTGCCTTGTCCCTCCTCTCCGTCTCGGGGACGCTGGAGGTTGTGAAGACCAGCGCCGACTGGGCAGCTGGATACATCAGCGTTTCCCTGATCGAGCAGGACTTCGAGACAGGATCGATACCCGAGGATCCCAGGCAGGCCACCCTTCAGGGCACCTTCAACATTCGGTACTCGACCATGGGTGAAGGCTGACCACTCCCCCCATCACAGCTACCGGGTCAGCTGGCTCCGCTCCCTGGGTTCGTGGGACGGGTACCTCCGTGGCCCTCAGTCCTCACTCCTGGAGCGGGTCACCGTAGAACCGCCACGTGGACTCGAAGTCGGGCTGCAAACCCTCGCCGGTCAGGCGGGCTCGCACCATCTCCACTGGCGTCCGCCCGCCCTGGAGCACGGCATCGTGGAACTCGCGGGCCGTCATCCGGCCCGTGTCCACCAGCTCGCGGTGGAGCTGCTGGAACTGCAACCCACCGATCATGTACGCAGCCTGGTACAGGGGAACGGCTTGCACCGAGCGACGAATCTCGGCCTCGGCGTTCGCCTGCTCGTGGCCGACCCGGTGGACGAGGAACTCCACCGCCTCCTGGGCAGTCATTTCCTCGAGGTGGTAGCTCATGGAAAAGATGATCCGGGCTGCCCGATGCAAGCGCCAGAAAAGCATTCCGATGGCGTCCTCCGGGCCGCGGGGAAAGTCCTCATCGTAGAGGAGGAACTCCCAGTACAGGGCCCAGCCCTCGCCCCAGAACGGAGTCGAGAAGGCGGAGCGATGGCTGTTGAACCGGGATGTCATGTACCCCTGCAGATGGTGCCCGGGGATCAGCTCATGATGGACGGTGGCGAAGTTGAAGTGCGGCGTGTTGCCCCGCATGCTCATGAGCTTGTCCTGGTGTGCCATCCCATCGGTCGGGTAGGAGACCCGCGTTACCTCGCCGCCGCTGAAAAAGGGGTTGATCATCTGCCGTTCGGGGGTCTGCATGGCCAAGCGCCAGACCTCCCGGGCCAGGGGAGGCACGGTCACGGAGCCGAGCCTCTCCACGAACTCCTCGGAGTACTCGGCGATGTCGAAGATGGCACGGGGCTTGTACCCGGGTGGTGGGGCGAGCGTTTTCACATGCTCGAGGGCGGCCTGCCAGTCGTCGCCGAAGCCCATCCGATCTGACACCCGGCGGAACTCGTTCTCGATCCACCGGAACTCGCTCCACCCGATGGCGATGATCTCCTCGGCGGTGTAGGGCATCATCTCATGGTCGAGGTGCGCCTGGAGCGCCTCCGCTCCGAGGGGATCGCCGATGAGAGGGGCCGGCTCGCCGGGCCGAATCCCTACGAGATGCTGCCGGACCGCAGCTTCGTAGTCCTCCAGCGCCTGGTCAAGTTGCGCGTAGGGCACCCTGTTCCACCAGGTGAAGAGGGGGTCGTAGCCGTCAAAGAAAGTGTTCCAGTCGTCCAGCACTCCCCGCAGGTGATTGACGTGGTTGGCGGCCCGGAAGGCGATGACCGGTGTGACGCCGGGCCTGGAAACCATGCCGTCCGCGTCACGGGGCTCGGCGATGAGAGAGGCGGTGAGACCCTGGACCTGCCGTGCCATGGAATCGAGGAGGTCGGCCACCGGGCGGGGATCCACGTCCTGACGGTTGTGGCGGTCTTCCTGAAGAAGGCGGATGTCATCATGGAACGGCACCAGGCCCGCTATTTCCTGGAAGTTACGCTCATCCACGTCGAGCATCTGCAACTCGAAGCGGAGGCGGTTGCGCAGCATGATGTAGTCGAGCTGCCCGTCGCGGTTCAGGCTGTTGAAGTCCAAATCCTGGAGCCGGTCCTGCCAGCCACGGTAGAAGTCCCGGAGCCGGGCGATCCGAACCGGAGAATACTGGACCTCGTAGCGTCTCATGATCGCCGCTCGGTCGCCGGAGTATCGGTTCACCGCCACCGCCAGATCGCTGTGGTCGAAGGCCACCAGAGCATTGAGATCGGGGATCTCTTCAGCCCAGCCTTCCCCCGCCTGGGCCCACTGTGCCTCAGCTCCCGCAGGAGGGAGGAGGAGGATGCTTACCATCACCGCCAGCGCCAGCCGCCACATCCGAACAGGCTCATTCATCTTGATCATCTCCTGATCCAGGATTCTTGCACGATCTGTCCGCCTCACCCTCGACAAAGCGTCCATCACCTTGTCCCGCCCTCGTCCGCCAGGGCCCCCTGCCTCGCATTCCAGTGAGGGGGCTCGATCCCGTGCAGGTGTCGCACGAAGAAGTCGAATTGCCGGCGCTCGCCGTACTCGCCCCCGGGCGTGTGCCCCATTCTCGGGAGGACGAGAAGGTCGAAGTCCTTATCCGCCTTGATCAAGGCGTCCACCACCTGGTACGTGGAGCTGGGATCCACGTTCGTGTCCATCTCCCCTACGACCAGCAGAAGACGCCCCTCCAGCCGGTGGGCGTTGTCCACGTTGGACGATGCGGCATAGTGCTCGCCCAGGGGCCAGCCCATCCAGAGCTCGTTCCACCATATCTTATCCATGCGGTTGTCGTGGCAGCCGTTGGCCGACACCGCCACATGGTAGAAGTCCGGGTGGAAGAGGAGGGCTCCCAGCGCATTCTGGCCACCCGCCGAATGTCCGTAGATTCCGACGCGCTCGAGATCGTAGTAGGGGTATTCCTTCGCCACCGCCTCATGCCAGAGGATGCGATCCGGGAAGCCGGCATCGCCGAGATTCTTCCATGCCACATCGTGGAAGGCCTTCGACCGGTTCGACGTGCCCATACCGTCGATCTGCGCCACGATGAAACCCAACTCCGCCTGCTGGCGCACGGTGCGCCGGGGGAGGACGGTGAAGGCTTTGGGCACGTGGCTGGAATGGGGACCGGCGTAGATGTACTCGATGACCGGATAGCTCAGTTCCGGATCGAAGTTGGAAGGACGGATGATGGTGCCCCAGATCTCGCTCACGCCGTCCCGGCCCAGGGAGGTGAACACCTCGGGGGCTTTCCACCCGGCCGCCAGAAGGGCCGAATGGTCCCCCCGGCCCAGCTCCGCGATCACCTCTCCATCCCTGAGGCGGCGGAGCTCGGTGATGGGGGGAAGATCCACCCGGGACCAGGTCACCACGGCGTACTCACGGTCCGGAGAGAACTCGAGCGTGTGGGTTCCGTTGGCTTCCGTCAGGGCGGTCAGGTTTCTTCCGTCGAAGTCGATCCGATAGTAGTGAATGAAGTAGGGGTCCTGACCCGGGTATGTGCCCCCGGCCTGTAAGTAGATCCGCCGGTTCTCCTCATCCACCTCCACCACGTGGCGCACTACCCACTCCCCTCGAGTGATCTGGTTCTTCACCCTGCCCGTCTGCCCGTCGTAGAGGTAGAGGTGGTTCCACCCGTCCCGCTCCGACATCCAGATGACCTCCCGGCCGTCGTCCATGTCGTGGCGGAAGTACTTCCCCTGATTGGAGGAGCTACGGTAGTAGAAGAAGGTCTCGGGCTCCTCGCTGATGACCGCCCGCGGCTGACCGGTGCGGCCATTCACTTCGATGACACGGTAGACATCGTGCCCTCGCTGATTGTATTCGAAGTGTAAGGCCCGGCCGTCCTCCCTCCACTCGAGCTGGGAAATGCTGTAGGCGTTCGGGAAGAGGGCATCATCGACAATCACCTGCCTGTTCGCCTCCAGGTCGAAGAGAAGGGGACGACGGACGTCCAGGACATCTCCCGGCTTGGTGTAGCGGCGCGTGTGGTGCTGGGGCTGGAGCTGATCGGCCGGCGAGGATTCCACGTAGTGGACAAGGCGCTCGTACCCCGGTATCACCCGGAAGGCAGCCAGCCGCCGGGAGTCCGGCGCCCACCGGATGGTGTTCCTCTGGTAGGCGTTCCCCTCCGATCCATCCATGCTGAGGACCTGGACCTCGCCCGAGTCCACCTCGCGGATGGCGATGTTGTAGTTGTGTACGAAGGCCTCATAGCGTCCGTCGGGGGAGATCACAGCCTCATCTCCGTCCGGCCCTCCTCTTCCCCACCGGGGGGGACCGCCCGCGGCACCAGGCCTTTCACTGGTCTCCTCGAGCGTTTCGCACCGGTAAAGGGCCATATCACACTTCCAGCGAGCGTCGGCGATGGAGAACCGGAGGACCGTGTCATCGTCGGCGAACACCAGGTTCCTGAGGCCAAGTCGGAGGGCGTGGTGCGCTTCGCCGGTGGCGGCGGACAGGGCGTCTGCCAACCGGTCGTGGTCAAAGGCCAGCCGCTCCTCACGGGTCTCGAGCTCGAAGGAGAAGAACCGATGACCTCCCTCCACCGACCGCCGGAACGTGACCCGGTTTCCGGTTTCGTTCCAGGAAGCCTCCTCCACCACATTGACCACGAGACCCTCGTAGAGCTGCTCGAGCTGGGCGGCACGCTGGTAGTCCCGGGCGGTCGTCTGAGGGTGGAGGGTCACGGGGAGGAGGAGGACGGCAAGAATGGCGGTGGCGAGGGGGATACGGCGCCGGATCAGAGGGCCCTCCTGTGAGTGGTCGACGGGCCCGCACCATCTGGCGGACCGGGGCAAGTGGGTGGTTTTGCTCCAGCTCGACATTGTCATCCTCCTGAGCCCGGGCCAGCGTGACCCCGGGACCAGCTTGGGACACAGTAGTCCCGCTTCCCGCAGGGGCTTGTTGAAGTTCCCGGGCCGAAACCGGTCATTGAGAGCCGACTGTACCGGAGTCGTCCAAGCCAGCCTGGCCTACGGCTACGGCCACGGACGAAAGCCGTGGCCGACTGGGCGCTCATGAGGGCGGCCTCAGACCCACTCAGGAAATCCCGTGCGAGTTGCGGGGGGGGGAAGAGACGCGATGGCCACCTGTGAAGGCACTGGAGGAGGACCCGTGGTCTTCCTCCAGCTCCTCACGGAAGGCTTCAGTTACGGGTGCCGCGGGGGTGTACCTCGATGACTCCCCGGGGGTGCCCCATCCCGAAACGGGCACTCGCCCTCGCTGCATCGAAGTACTGAATCGAATCGATGTCCTCCAGCCGCAGGTCGCGCAGCACGTCGGCATCCCCGATCTGATTCCCAGTCATGAAGACGGATACCACCGCGGGGGTATCGTCGGTCAGCGACCTGGGACCCCGACTTGTGAGCCAACTCGGCCGAAGCCTCTGGACCCCGTCGTAAACGCTGGTGGCGCCCGCGTCCAGCATCTGCTGGCGGGTGAGGGTGTTCCGTTCTGCTCCCACGCCGGTCTGGTAACTGGTCCCGCAGGCGACCACAGCCACGACGACCATGCCCACCACGAGCGTCGTTATGAACTTTCGCATCGTTCCTCCGATGTACCATGTGAGGGAGTCGAGCACAGAGCAACCTCACCATACAAGGACGGTACGGTGCGCCGCCCTCGGGGACGGCGCACCGTGCCACTTCATACCTGGGTCGGGAAGGCCACTCGATCTCACCGAGTCTTCCGCACCTTCCCGACCCTTCCTCACCGCATCGTCAATCGCTGGGCGTCCCTGCCGCCTCCGCTCAGAACGGCGGCGAGCCCGACGCCCACCAGACTCGGACCAGCATACCGTCAAGTCCGGTGGAGATCCCTGTGGCGGCGACCGATTCGGCGTTATACGCCATCTCGTTGGCCGGTGTCCGCATGCGCTGGGGGATTCCTTCGATCACCCGCTCTTCCACAAGAGGTACTACCGGGTACCCGGTACGCCGCCAATCGTGCCATACCTCGCACCGCAGGAAATTGGCCTTGAACTTCTCGGTTATCAGCTCCTCGAGCGGGTTGCCCTGGGAGCCCAGGGGCGGCGTGGCGGCCAGGTACGCATCGATGTCTGCCTGGGCCACTCCAAGGCGCTCCATGTTGGCCCGGATCCCTTCCCGGTACGCCCCGTCGGCCGCTCCGGCTCCGTTAAGGATGAGCAGAGCCTCCGCCTCGATGAACTTGGTGTCCTCGTAAGTGAACCAGACGTGGCTTGCGCTATCGGCCGTGAAGAAGGAGCCGAGGCGCGAGATGGCCGAATCCGGCTCGCCCGGGGAACCGCTCAGGTTGCCGCGGTAGATGGGCTCGTCGCTGTACTCGGCCGCCGGGATGCAATCCTCGGCCGGAAGGTAATCGACATCCGGCTCCGGGCACCACCAGCTCGCCGGATTGGCCATGATCGGGAGGCGTGGGTCCTCGTGCTCCTTCAGCATGTCGATGTACCACTTGGACGACCGGGTCCGAATTCCCGTCCCCTCGCTACTGGTTTCGAAGGTGTACCAGGGCTGCTGCTGACCTTCAGCTTCGCCGGGGTACTCAACCGTTGGTGCGTGCGCGGGGCTCCGGATCCCGGCCCGCACCGCGTCGAGGGCGGTCTGCGCGCGCTGCTGCGTGTTCTCTCCCGGCGCATAGGCCACACGGAGGTTGAGCCGGGCCTTCAGGCTGTTGGCCAACCGCACCCAGGCATCCATGTCGCCTCCGAAGAGGATATCGTTGGTGGACGGCGGGATGATATCGTCCCTCCGCATCTCGTCGATAGCTTCGTCGATCAGCCGGAAGATGTTGGCGTAGACCTCCTCCTGAGAGTCGTACTCCGGGTCACGGATGCGCGGATCCAAGGCTTCGCTGAAGGGCACCGGTCCAAATGCATCCGCAACGAGCGACATGTTCCACGCCAAGATGAGCTTGGCGATACCATGGTGCTGCCACCGGCCGGCCTCAGCGGACCTCCGCATGATGTTGCTCGCCTCATTCATGACGCGAGAGTAGGAGGAGCCCCAGTAGCCATTGGCGTCAGTGTTCGCCACCTCGTACCACTGGTATTGGGCATAGGTGTGCCGGTCCCGATTGTCGGACCACTGCTGCAGCCATTCCGTGCCCATACCGACGGGGCCCACAAGATTCACATACCTGATCCAAGTCGGCCCAAGTACATCATGGGCGAAGTTGACCAGCATCCCCGGCAGCGTGAGATCCATCCTCACGTCCTGGGGGTTGTTCGGGTCTTGGTTCACATCTAAGAAGTTATCGCAGGAGGCGACCCCAAGGGACACCACCAGCGCCAGCGCCAGGCTGATCAGTTTCTTTGGTCTGCTCATGATCGGTCCTCTTCCTCTCCTGGGGTTCCCCTTCCAATCGTGGCTCAAGATCGCCATGGTCAGAAGTTGGTCCGGACGCCGAAGGTGAAGCTCCTGATGGGGGGAGCCACGAACATGTGGTACGCCGTGCCTCCGGGGTTGACGTCCCCGTAGTTGCTCCCCTGGGGATCCCAGAAGGAGAAGTCGGACCATATGTGCAGGTTGTGGCCCGTGGCGTAGATGGTGGCTTGTCCCATACCCAGCCGGTCGACCAGTCGCTGCGGCAGGCGGTACTGCACCGAGAGCTCCTGGAGGCGCGTGTGCGTGCCGTCCTCCACGTAGTTCTCGTTGCGCAGGTACCCACCGATCTGATTCCGGTAGTAGTTCTCGTCGCGGGTGACCACAATGTCGTTCGGCTCGCCGGTGCTCGCCTTCACGCCCTCGTAGATCTTGGTCGTGCCCCGGTTGAGAGTCCAGTCATGGACCCCTCGGCCGACGGTGTAGTTGAGGGTGAAGTTGAAGATGTCGCCACCCTGAACCCGGTTCACGAGACCGGAGACGGTGAAGGGACCATAGCTGAAGGAGCTGTAGAGGTTTCCGAGCCAGTCCGGTTGCATGTTGCCTATGGGGAGGAGCTCATCATGCAGGACCGGCCAACCATACGTGCGGCTCTCCGGATTGTCGTCGATGAGGACCTGGCCCGCTTCGTTGCGTCTCCAGCCCTCACCCCAGATGACGCCGTAACCATGGCCCTCCATAACCCGGATGCTGGGCCAGGCGTATCCGGCCAGATAGATGGAAACCACCCCGGGGGCGAGCTCCACCACTGACGACCTGTTCCGCGACCAGTTCATGGTCATGTTCCACCGGGCATTGGCGGTCTGCAGCGGAACCAGGTTGAGGGTGGCTTCGATTCCCTCGTTACGGAGGTCACCAGCGTTCCGGATGATGGAGTTGTACCCGGTGGCCGGAGACGACGGCACACTGAAGATCTGATCGTAGCTCCGCTTGTCGTAGTAGGACAGGTCCAGGCGGGCCCGGCCGTCGATCCCGCGGAGCTCGAGGCCGACCTCGTACTCCGTAGTGCTCTCAGGCCGCAGCTCGGGGTTCCCGAGGGCGGCGCTCTGCAGGAACCCGAGGGTCCCCTTGAAGGGCCATTGAACCCGGCCGGCGCTGTGGTAATTCGTCGAGAGGCGATAGGGAGGGGCATCGCTACCCACCTTCGCCACCGAGAGGCGGACCTTACCGTAGTCCAACCACTGGCTCCGGATCCCGAGGGCATCGGTGAAGATGACGTTGAGGGCCGCAGAGGGGTAGAAGTAACTGTTGGCCTCGAGCGGGAGCGTGGAGCTCCAGTCGTTCCGGGCCGTCAGGTTGAGGTAGGCCCAGTCCTGGAAGTCGACCGTCATCTGACTGTAAAGCCCTACGAGCCGTCGCTGCATCGTCAGATCGCCCCAGACCCACTGATTAAGGAAGTTACCGATGTTGTAGAAGCCGGGCATGACGATGACCGATCCTTGTCCCAGGAGGCGGTCGTTCTCGCGGTGCAGAACGTTGAAGCCGGCCAGACCGCTTACCGTGATGTTGTCGGTGATGGACGTGCTCGACATGCTCAGCAGGAGGTCGTTGTTGAGCGACATCCTCCTGTGCCTCTCCTGCCGGGTGGCACCGGAGTTGAATCCCTCGGCGGTCCGCCACGGGCGCTCGTTCCAGTTCGAGGTGCGGCCTTCGTTGTACATGTCCAGCCCGATACGGTTCGAGATGGTGAACCGCTCGGAGAGGTCGAAGGAGAGGTGCTGCGACGCGATCCACCGGTCGGTGGAGCCCGTCCGGGACTCGTTGAGCGCCTGCCACTCGGGGTGTGGGCTGTTCGCGCCCCACATCACCGGCGTGCCATCCTCGTTCCAGGCCCTGCGCGTATCGATCGTGTTGTTCAGGTACCACAGCCGCTGATGCAGCCCCTGCCACCCTTCCGTCGACCAGATGTTGCCGGTGTTGGAGTACATGACGGTGGTAGTGGAGCGCAAGCGGTCGGTGAGTTGAAGCGAGGCGGTGGCGTTCAGGCTGATCCGCTCGAGGGAGGTGTTCGGTTCGATGCCGTCATCGGTTGCGTACGTGCCGCTGAGGTTGAACGAGCCGAGGGTGCCGAGCCCGCCAGTGGCGCTGAGGTTCGTCTCGACGAGTTGCCCGGTCCTGTAGAAGTCCTTCCGGGGATCACTGAGGCGAAGACACTTGGCCGGATCCGTCTCGCCCGGGCACATGTAGTCCATGACCTCCTGGGAGATCTCATCGTAGCGGGGGCCCCAGGTGTTGTTGGTGGTGGGCCTGAGGAAGCCGGCACCGTAATACCCGGACTCGCACCATCCGCCGTAGTTCTCCGGGAGGCCGTTGCAGAAGTAGGCCTGCCCCGTTTCCGGATCCTGACGGCCGGCGGTGTAGAGTTCCTGGAAGCCCTTGAACACGCCCTGACTGGCCGTATACCGGCTGTTCAGGCTGAACCGGGTGGGCTGGCCCATCTCACCGGCGCGGGTCCGGATGATGATGGCGCCGTGTGCCGCCCGCGATCCGTAGAGGGCGGTGGCCGCAGCGCCGCGGAGGACGGTCATCTCCTCGATGTTGTTCATGTCGATGTCCATGGCCCGGCTACCGGCCTCACCTCCCTCAGGCCCAAATGTTCCCTGGCGCTCCGTCTCCATCTCCACCGGGACGCCGTCGATGACCCAGAGGGGCTGACCCGAGCCCGTGAAGGACGACTGACCCCGGATGACCACGCGTGAGGACGCGCCCGGCCGGCTGCTCGTACGGATCACCTCCACACCCGCCGTCCGGCCCTGAAGGGCTTGCTGGACGCTCATGGTCGGGATCTCCGCCAGCGCTTCCTCGTCCAACCTTTGCACGGCGTAGGCGAGCCCACGTTCCGACCGCGAGATTCCGAGGGCCGTCACGACCAGGCCTTCCACCTCGATGGCTTCATAACGCAGGGAGAAGTTGGTCGTCACGGTGGCGCCCTCGGCCACGTTGACGACCTGCTCTGCCCGGGCGTAGCCAAGGATTTGCACGTGGATCGTGTGCTCGCCCGCCGGCACGTTCAGAATCATGAAATTGCCGCGGGCATCGGAGAGCACTCCCTGGCCCGTTGCCGGGATGTGCACCTGGGCTCCGGAAACCGGCTGATCTGTTCGCGCATCCGTCACCGTTCCCACGATGGTGCCGGTGGCCTGAGCGCTGGCGAGGTTCATGCTCCCCAGCATCAGCGCCAGCACCGCTGTGATGCAAACCATCCATCTTAACATCCTCTGCCTCCTTAAGTTGAAGATTCTCGCCTCTCCAAGGCCTGGGCCCGGGGACCCCGGGCTTCGGTTAGATGGATACAATAGACCATATACGGCCCATCGGTTGAGATGTCAACATCAATTTCCCAGACCCGGCCTCAGTAAAGAATAGTAGGGGGGCGGAGGGGTACTTTGGCAAGGGGAGGGGCCAGCTGCTCGGGCGTCTTGATGGGCAGCAGCGCCATCCGCGCCAGCATCGCCACCACCGAGCTCAACCCGTAGAACCCGTTCTTCATGCCATCTCAGGAATTCCGCGTCCCTGCAGTGAAGGGGTGCTCCCCCGCCGGTGGTCTCGAGGCAAGCCGGTCGCTCCTTAATGCGCTATTCAGGTCCACACCGGTCTTGGTGCTTTCAGCGGCACCTGCCAAGACCGGGTTCCGTGATTGCTGCTGATCCGTCTCCTCGTTGACACGCACGAGAGTTGGCGGATAATGTATGCCCATCCCGATTGAGATAGATTGCTGTTCGCAACCGTCCACCCGTCACCTCAGCTTCCGGATACCGTGATGAAAGACACCGCGAGTAGCGTCGTTACCAGACGCCAGGACGGTAGAAGCACTACCGGGTCCCCAGGTCCCCTCAATGTGCAGACCGTTAC
>PXFI01000091.1 GCA_003564295.1 Gemmatimonadota bacterium
CAGCGGCAGGTACGCCTGGAAGGAACGGTGGAACGCATCTCCCAACAAGAATCGGAGGCCTACTTCCGTACACGTCCACGGGGCAGCCAGATCGGAGCCTGGGCCTCGGACCAGAGCCGTCCCCTGGCCAGCCGGGAGGAACTGGAGGAGCGAGAGCGTCAGTACAAGAGGGAGTTCAAGGGACGGGAGATCCCCCTCCCCCCCTTCTGGGGCGGCTATCGGCTGAAGCCCCGGAGCGTGGAGTTCTGGCAGGGTCGGGCCAACCGCCTCCATGACCGGATGAAGTTCACCAGGGCCGAAGGTGGGACCTGGGAGCCGCAGCGGCTCTATCCCTGATGGCCCGGAAAGGTTGGTGACGCTGGGAACCCGGTCTCCGTAACACGAACTACTTGTTCGTGCCACGATGATCCGTTATCCTTCCACGGTCGAAAGAGGAACCAGGAAGCCGGGAGCGCCCACGTGCACATCGCCGACGGAATTATTGCTACGGAGATCTGCATGGGCGCCAACGTGGCGACCCTGGGTGCCCTCTACCTGTCCGGACGCCGGGTCGAGCCCGAGGAGATCCCCCGCATGGGGTTCGTGGGCGCCTCCCTCTTCGCGGTCTCGCTCCTCCACTTCCCCCTGGCCGGCACCTCCGTGCACCTGGCCTTCCTGGGGCTGGGGGGGATCCTCCTGGGAGCCAGGGTCATTCCGGTGCTCTTCGTGGCCCTCCTCTTCCAGGCCCTGATCTTCCAGCATGGGGGGTTCATCTCGGTGGGGCTGAACACCCTCAACATGGGAGCCGGCGCCATGGCTGCGGCGTGGATCTGGCGGTGGAACGTCCCCGGCGATACGCTTCGTGCGTTTCTGGCGGGTTTCGCGGCCATCTTGATCCCGTCCTTCCTCATGGGAGTGGAGTTCTTCCTGACCGGTTACGGCCGAGGCATGCTCTACCTCCTCTCCCTGTACGCCGTGGTGGCATCGGTGGAGGGCCTTCTCACCACCACGGCCATTCGTTTCCTCCGGCATGTCCAGCCCGAGATCCTCCAACCAGTAACGACATGATGATTGTAAGCTTCCTCCGCGCCCTGCCACTCTCCGCAGCCACGGTCCTTCTGGCGCCCGCCGCCTCCCACGCTCTTCTTGCCTCCACCTCGCCCTTCACAGGAGAGAGTGTCGGACCGGCGTTGTCGACATCACCCGCTCCCGTGCCGCCGGCTTCTCCCCTCCTTCTCCTGCACGGCATGACGGTCCGCATGACCATGGAGGGCCGAGTTGTCGTGACCACCTGCCATTACGATGGGGGCATACCTGTGGCCGACGCCCAGGTGACGCTCTTCGCTCCCGGGGAAGACGAGGTATACCTGACCGGCACCACCGACCCGGCGGGGCTTTTCGCCTTCGTACCCAACAATCCCGGGAACTGGCGGGTGGGGGTGGACGATGGTATGGGGCACCGACGAGAAGCCCGACTGGAGGTGGGGGCGGCTCCGGGGCAAGAAGAGCATGGCCATGACGCCCTCCATGCAGACCACACCCACGAGGCAGCTCTCCCCCACACGCATGAACCGGAGGGTTCGGACCGTCCCTGGAGGCTGGCGGCGGGACTCGGCCTCATCTTCGGCCTCACGGGCTTCGCCTACGGTTTCACCGCCCGGAGACAGTGAGCCCGGGGACGGGCGCCCGGGAGCCGGAGGCGCGAGCCTTCATGACGTTCGAATCCTGATGCCAGGACCCTGTGCCCCTGGACGACCTTCAACAGCGAGGTCGACGCCGGCGCGGGGCTCCCATACCTGAAAGGAGACCGACATGGACTCCACCATCCCCGTGGTGTTCCTCCACGCCTTCCCGCTGAACTCCGGCATGTGGGCGCTCCAGCGCGATGTCCTGGGCGACCGCCCCGTCCTCACTCCCGACTTCCCCGGGTTCGGAGGGCGACCGGTGGACGCCCCGGACCTGGACCGATTCGCCTTCACCGTCCTGGACCACATGGACGCCGCCGGGATCCCGAAGGCCGTGGTGGTGGGACTCTCCATGGGCGGATACGTGGCTCTGCGGCTTCACGCTCTCCGGCCCGACAGGGTGGCGGGCATGGTTCTGGCCGACACCAAGGCCGGAAGCGACGATGAGGCCGGAAAGGCCAAGAGGACCGACCAGGCCACCAGGGTCCGACAGGAAGGTATGGGATGGTTGGTGGAGGCCCTCCTCCCGGCACTTCTTGGAGAGACTACGCGAGAAGAGAGACCCGATGTGGTCAAGACTGTGCGGGAGATGGCGGTGAAGGCTGACCCCGAGGGTGTGGCCCGGGCCCTGGAGGCCATGAGGGAGCGGCCCGACTCGACCCTCGGGTTGGGGCGGATCCAGGTACCGGTCCTGGCCCTGGTGGGGGAGGAAGACACCCTCACCCCTGAAACGGAGGCCAGAAAGATCGCCACCGGGGTGCCGGATGGGCGCCTCGTGGTCATCCCCGCTGCTGGGCATCTTTCCAACCTGGAGAGCCCGGAAGCGTTCAACGACGCACTCCTTTCCTTCCTTGAATGATAGGAGTTCCGCAGCAGCCCCGGCGGGAGACCTTCCTCCACCGCCGGGATCCCCGGGCCAAGATCCTCCTGGTGACGGGGGCCCTGGTGGCCGTCCTGAGCGAGCCTGTGGGGGTTCTGCGGCCTTTCGCGGCCTACTACCTCCTCGTGGCCGGACTCCTTCTCCTCGCCCGGACACCACCGGGATTCCTGGGTAGGCGCCTGGCGGCGGTGGCGCCCCTGGTGCTCACGGCGGCGGCACTGATCCTCCTTGCCGGGGGAGGCTCCGGCGAGACGGCCCTCTCCCTCCTCCTCAGGGCCTTCGCCGCAGTGGCACTTCTCACCGTACTGGTCTCCACGGAAGAGATTGGAGAGATCCTGTGGGGGATGGGCGCACTGGGGATGCCCCGCCTGTTCACCACCCAATCGGCTTTCATGCTGCGCTTCGCCCATCTACTGGGGCAGGAAGCCACCCGCACCGAGCGGGCCCGCCGGTCCCGCACTCCTGGCCGACTCCGGGCGGGCCGCATCCGGACCCTGGGCCAACAGGCCGCTCTGGTCTTCCTCCGGGGATGGAAGCGCTCCCAGGTGGTTCACCAGGCCATGCTGGCCCGGGGATTCACAGGCTCCTTCCCCATGCCGGCCAGGAGGCGAATGGCCCCGGCTGACCTGGGCCTCATCCTTGCCGGCCTCGGCGCCTTCGCCGCCGTGCGTATCTTCTGGCCATCATGAAGAGTGGGGCCGAAGTTGGCAGCGAGCCCGGCGCCCGGAGCCGGCCATGAAGCCGCGCCGGGATAACCGCCGTGACGCAGGCTCCGCCGAACCGGCAAGCGTGGACATTCATGGCCTCGCCTTCGCCTACCCGGCCGGCCCCAAGGTCCTGCAGGACCTCACCCTCACGGTGGAGGCGGGAGAGCGTCTGGGCATAATCGGCCCCTCCGGTGCCGGCAAGACCACCCTTCTCTTGCACCTGAACGGGATCCTCCGGCCCCAGGCAGGATCGGTGGCCATCGACGGGCACCACGTAGAGCCCTCCCGGATGGCCCGCATCCGGGAGTGGGTGGGTCTGGTGTTCCAGGATCCCGATGACCAGCTTTTCACTCCTACGGTGGGAGAGGACGTGGCTTTTGGCCCCCGGAACCTGGGCCTCGGAGAGGAGGAAGTGGCTCGGCGGGTCAGGCAGGCCCTGGAGGCTCTGGACATGACCGGAAGCGAGAAGAGACCCTCCTACGGCCTCTCCTACGGCGAGCGGCGCCGGGCTGCCCTGGCCACGGTCCTGGCCATGGAGCCCCGGGTGGTGGCCCTGGACGAGCCCTTCGCCAACCTGAGCCCGGCCCTGGTGGAGCGCCTGGTCACCCTCCTGCGAGCGTTGCCCGCCACCATCATCGTGGTCTCCCAGGCTATCTTTCCGCTCCTGGCAACCTGCGACCGGCTGGCCCTCCTGGCCGAGGGAAGGATCCAGGCCGTGGGTTCCGCTCGGGAGATCGCCGGGAACCGGGACCTGCTGCGACGCCACGGTCTCGACTTCAATTTCTACCTGGAGAGCTACCGCCGTCTCGGTCTCTGAACACCCAGTGGAGGCGTGCGACGTCCCGCAGCCGGAGGGCCCGCCGCCGTCTCGGTCTTGACCCACCAGAGGGGAGGATCACATGTCCGACCTGGTTCGCTTCGGGGTCTCCATCCCCGGGCCTCTCCTGGAGGCCTTCGACCAGCTCATCGAAAACAAAGGGTACCCCAACCGTTCGGAGGCCATCCGGGACCTGGTTCGGGACGCCCTTTCGGAAGCCCGCTGGGAGGCCCAGGGGGAGGGAGCCGGCGGGATCGTCCTGGTCTACGACCACCACAAGAAGGAACTGACGGACCGGCTCGTGGAGATCCAGCACGGCGCCCTGGACCTGGTGGTCTCCACACTCCACGTGCACCTGGACCACCACCGCTGCCTGGAGGTCATCGTGGTCCGGGGCCCGACGGACCGCATCGGCCGGCTGGCGGACCGCCTCAGGAGCCTCAAAGGAGTGATCTACTGCAGCACGGCCCGCATCGGGGTGGACGCGTAGGGAGCTCCCCGCCAAGAACCCTTCGGAAACCGGCACGGGCAGTGGGCGTGGGGCCGCGGCCTCCTCGGTCCGACCGCGGCCCCCCGTGGTGGGCGCTCCAGGCTATCCTTCCCCCGCTCCGAAGCGCGTCACGGAAAAGGGTTCCCAGTCCACCGACGACCGTCCGTCCACCACCAGATCGGCCACGGCACGGGACGCAAGGGGGGCGAACAGGATCCCGTTCCTCCCGTATCCGGTGGCGTAGAAGAGCCCTTCCAGGTCAGGCTCTGGTCCCAGCACCGGCCCAGTGTCGGGGGTCATGGGCCGCAGGCCCGCCCATCGCTCCACCAGCCGAGCCTCTTCCAGAGTCGGGAACAATTCCAGGGCCACCTCCATGAGCCCGGCCCTGCCCTCCTCGGTGACGGACTCGTCGTAGCCTGCTTCTTCCATGGTGCTCCCTACCAGGAGGGTCCCGTTCTCCCGGGGGACCAGATACCGGCCCTGATGGTCCGTGAGGAGGGGCCAGGGCGACGGTTCCTCCGGAAGAAGTCGGACCATCTGCCCCCGGACTGGAACGACGGGAACCTCTCGCGGCAGACCCGAAAGCAGAGGGGACCATGCTCCGGCGGCCAGAACCACCCGGTCCGCAGCCACACGGGTCCCGTCCTCCAGGGCGGCCCCCACCACCCCGGCCGAGCCGGTGTGAACGGACGCCCACGATCCGGCCAC
>PXFI01000369.1 GCA_003564295.1 Gemmatimonadota bacterium
CACACAGTGGCTGAGCAACAGTTGCCACGCTGGCCTCACGGGAAGTGAAGTGGCCGAAGGCAATACTGCCCTGCTTATATTCTGCAACAACTGAATTCTTAAGGAACAGTTGTAAGCTAGACTATATGTTAATGGGGCTACACGGCACTGTATCCCGCTGGTGCTCGCCTGTCAACAGCTACGTAAGGTGGAGTGCATCTTCCAGGTGGCCCCGGGGCCGCCTCAATCTCAGGCCCCGGGGCCGCCTCCATCTCAGGCCCCGGGAATCGCCTCCGGCGCCGAGCCCTCCGCCTGCCCGCTCGAGAAGAACGGCAGCCACTTCTCCTTGGGCGACGGCTTGGTCAGCAGACTCACCACCACCATGAGGGTGACGGAGGTGATGACCCCGGGAATCACGATGTACTCGTAGCCGGCGAAGTTGAACACCTGGCCGCCCAGCGTGAGGGTGAAGTTTACCCCCAGGCGGTCCAGCACCCCGATTCCCACGATGCTGCCCATCCCGCCGGCGATGCAGGCCACGCCCCCGGCCGGTGTCACACGTTTCCAGAGGAACGCCGCCAGCAGAGCGGGCGTGAGGCTCGCACCCACCAGGGAGTAGGCGTAGAGCGCCATGGCCAGCACCGTATCGAACTGGGTCAGGAGGAGCAGCCCGATCCCGCCGAACAACACCACGAACGCCCGCTGGACCGCCAGCTTCTTGGCATCCGAGGCGGTGGGGGAGATGAAGCGCTCGTAGAGGTCCCGGCTCACGTTTGTGGAGGGCACCAGGAGGAAAGTGTTGGCCGTGGACATGACTATGGCCACAGCGGCCGCCAGGAGAATGGCGCCCAGGACGATGGGCAGACCATGCCGGGCGATGAACAGGATCACCGTCTCGGACGCCGCTACGCCGAACACCGTCACCTGGTCTACCAGGTCCGGGTATGCCGCACGTCCTGCGATAGCCAGGAGCGCCAGCGTGGTCTCGATGAAGATGACCCCGATCACCACCCCGATGACCGCCCGCCGCGCAGCGAATTCGTCCTTCGCCGAGAAGAACTTCTGGTATATCCCGCTATCGCCCAGGAGGAGCAGGAAGGTGGGCATGGCCACCCCGAAGACCCACAGGACGTTGTGTCCTCCAAGGACCGTCTTGTGCCCGTCCGGCAGCGCCGCCAGCACCTCCCCCACCCCACCGTTGGCGAACACCATGTAGGGCAGCGCCAGGAGGATGGCGCCAGTGATCAGGATCCCGTTGTAGAAGTCCACCGTCACGATGGAGACCATCCCGGCCAGGGCGGTGAACGTGACGATCACGGCGGCGGTGATGAACATTCCCTGGGTGGGGGAGACGGCACCGTCGGTGACGATGGAGAGGATCCAGCCGCCGCCCCGGAACTGGTAGGCGGCGATGGTGACGAAGGCCAGGATGACGGCCAGCGTGCCCAAGAGCCGGGCCGTGGCGTTGTAGCGCTTCTCCAGCAAGTCCGGTACGGTAAACTGGGCGATTCGCCGGACGCGCCCGGCAAGGAAGTAGGCCACCACCAGCCCCATCCATGCGCCGAACGAGAACCAGAGCATGGCAATCCCGGAGCGGTATGCCAGGCCGGCGCCGCCGAAGAGGGAGCCTGACCCGATCCAGGTGCAGACGATGGTGCCCACCAGCAGGTATACGGGAACGTTTCGCCCTGCCACCATGAAATCGGCGTGGCTCTTCACCCGCCTCGAACGCCAGAGACTCACGGCCACCAGGATCGTGGGGTACACGATCACCGCCAACAGAAGCAAAGACATGGACTTTCTCCCTAAGTGTTCTTGAGGTTCCGTCACGGACCGTCGCCAATTTGTGCCTTTCCGGCCCGTCACGCCACCGTCAGGTCCTTCACCCGCCCATCCTGGCCACTCCTGCTGGAAGGTTCCGGGTGTCCCGATCCAGCGTAGCTGACTTGTCTGGATGAGCTCGAAGCATTACAACACCGTGTCCTGGCCCGCTCCCTGTGCGGGTACCTCCTGGGCCGGGGCGGGTGATCGTTGACCCTCCAGTACGGTTGGAATACTGTATCCACATTCTGTACCCTGTCTAACATGAACCGGGGCTTCCTCCGCCAGGATAACCTGCTTCAGAAGGAGAGGAGATGAGAGATGTCCGTTCCCAATTCTCGCGAAGCCCCTGGTTTTGGCTCCCTGATTATCCTGGGCGCTGGATCTCTGCTCTTCCTCGGCGCCCTCTCTCCCTCAACCCTCCCCGGCCAGGAGGTGGATGTCTGGAGCCGACCCGTCCAGACCGAGCGGAGCCGCACCTGTGATTTCATCCACTACCGGGTGAGCCTCACCTTCGATCTTGACGCGAAGCTCTTCCAGGGGGAGAACCGGATCACCCTGACTCCTTTTGCCGACGGCGTGAGCCGGATCGAACTGGACGCCATGGAGCTCGTCATCGAGAGCGTTCTCGGCCCGGCCGGCGAGGAACTGTCTTTCGAGCGATCCGACACCAGCGTCTTCGTGGTGTTTTCCGCGCCCCTTTCCTACGGGGACACCGTCGACGTCACCGTCCAGTACCGGGGGGAGGACCCCCAGGCTGGCTTGTTCTTCGACGATGCCAGCGACGATCATCCGAAGATGGTTTCCACGGACTCATGGCCCGACGAGGCTCGTTACTGGATTCCCCTTTTCGACTACCCGAACGACAAGGCGACCCACGAGCTCATCGTCACCGTACCGGAGGGGAACAAGGTCCTCTCCAACGGCCGCCTGGTAGGGGTCACGGAGGACGAGGCCGGGGGGACGAGCACCTGGCACTGGTCCCAAGACCTGCCCCACTCCACCTACCTTATGATGTTGGCCATCGGGCCCTTCACCGTCATCCGGGACTCCCTGGGAGATCTGCCGGTGAGCTATTGGGTGTACCCTGGGGATGAGGAAGACGCCCGGCACGTCTTTGAGAAGACCCCCCGGATGATCGAGTTTTACAGCGATCTCTTCGACCATCCCTACCCCTGGGCCAAGTACGATCAGGTGACCACTCCCCGCGTGGGAGGCGGGGCCGAAGCCACCTCGGCCACCATCCTGGGCCACGGAGTCATCCACGACCGCCGGGCAGAGCAGGACTTCTCCAGGGAGTGGATCATCGCTCATGAGATCGCCCACCAATGGTGGGGGAACCTCATCACCCTCCGGGAGTGGTCTCACACCTGGCTGAACGAGAGCTTCGGCACCTACTCCGATTATCTCTGGACCCATCACGAGAAGGGGGAGGACGAGGGAGCCTGGGACCTGTTGGAGAAGAAGAACCGGTACCTGCGGGAGGCCAACACCCGGTATCAGCGGCCAATCGTCTTCCGTCGCTACGAACGGCCCCATGACAACTTCGACGCCCATACCTACCCGAAAGGCGCCTGCATCCTGCACCAGCTCCGGTACCTCCTGGGCGACGAGCCCTTCTTCCGCACGCTGAGCACCTTTCTTCACAAGTATGCCTTCGAACCGGTGGACACCCACGACTTCATGAAGACCGTAAAGGAGGTGACGGGCCGGAACATGGACTGGTTCTTCGAGCAGTTCCTCTTCCGCCCCGGACACCCGGTCTTCGAGGTGAGCTCGGATTGGGACAGCGAGGCCGGAGAGGTCCGGCTGACCGTGGTCCAGGTCCAGAGCCGGAAGGACGGGGTCCCCCTGTACCGGACCCCGGTGCGGATCGGGATCGTCCCCCCCTCCGGAAAGCGGGTCCAGGAGGTCTGGCTCACTGGTGAGGAGGACACCTTCGTCTTCCCCAGCCCGGAAGAGCCCCTTCTCGTCCGCTTCGACGAGGGGAACTGGCTCCTCAAGGAGTGGAGCTACCCGAAGAGCACCCGGGAACTCCTCTACCAGGCCCGTAACGATGACGTCATCGGCAGGGAGTGGGCGGTCCGGGAGCTGAGCGGCCCTGGAGCTCGGCCGGAGGTGCGCGTCGAGGTGGCGGAGGCCTTGGTTCTCATAGCCCGGGAGGACCCTTTCTGGGCCGTCCGGGTGGCAGCCATCGAGACGCTGGCGGGCGTTCTGGGCGGCACCGAGACCGTGGAGCTGTTGATGACCGCCGCGGAAGACGAGCATTCCCGGGTCAGAAGGACGGCCATCCGGCTCTTGGGGGAAACGGGAGACCCAGACCTGGTTTCCTTCTTCCGGGATCGGTTTTCCCGGGATGACTCTTACCAGGTGCAGGCTGAGGCCCTCCGGGCAATCGGCCGGAGCGGAGACCGGAGCCAGCTCCCCTTCCTCCGGGAGGCGTTGGCGATACCGTCCCACCAGGACGTCATCCGCCAGGCGGCACAGTGGGCCATGGAGGCAATCTCGAGGAAAGGCCCTCCTTTGGAGTCACCTGAAGGGAGGGATGCATGACCTTTGGAGTCCATGGAAGAGAGGCGGCCCAGGACCGTGAACCGGGGCGGATCATTGTCAAAGCCATCACCAGGGAGACCATTGTCGCCCTCGTCATACTGCTTGGGATCTTCACGGTCTTCGCCTGGAAGATGGGGGTGGCCTTCACCTTCAAGACGGCCATGGGAACGGCCCACGACCTCATTGTGAACACCGTCTTCTTCCTTGTAGGGGTCATCATCCTGGCGGGGGCATTCAGCTCTCTCATCTCCGAGTTCGGCATCGTGAGCGTGGCCAACCGGATCCTCTCGCCCCTGATGAGGCCCCTGTTCGGCCTGCCGGGAGCGGCGTCCGTCGGCGTCGTCGCCACATATCTCTCGGACAACCCCGCCATCATGCCACTGGGCATCGACAAGGGTTTCCTGAAGTACTTCAAGAGGTGGCAGGTCACGACCCTGGTGAACCTGGGGACCGTGTTCGGCATGGGGCTCATCGTGACCACCTTCATGCTGGCCCAATCGTCCGAGGCTGTGCCTCTGGTCAGGGCCGTCCTTCTGGGCAATCTCGGCGCCCTTCTCGGCGGCATCGTCAGCGTCCGGCTCATGGGATTCTTCGGCAGACGGAAGTACGGCAGGGAGGAAATGGTCTTGATGGAGAGTATCGAGGGGTACGATCTTTTGCGCTTTCGCCAGGTCAGGGACGGCTCGATCCCGGAGAGGGCCCTGAAGGCACTTCTGGACGGCGGCGCCCACGGGGTCAAAACGGGCCTGGACATCATGCCCGGCGTGGTCATCGTTTGCACGGCCGTGATGATGCTGGCCTTCGGGCCCGGTGAGGGAGGATATACCGGGGGCGCCTACGAGGGAATCGCTTTCTTCCCGTGGGTAGGAGAGAAGCTGTCGTTCCTCATCGAAC
>PXFI01000297.1 GCA_003564295.1 Gemmatimonadota bacterium
ACGGCCTGGAAGCGGAAGGCCCTGGGCACCTGCTGGGCGTCTGCCACGGCTTCGCTCCACTTTCCGAGCCAGGGGCCCCGGACCGAGGCCCGGCCGGCGTAGGCGGCAGTCACAACCTCCCCGACTCCGGCGGTCTGTCCCACGGCGATGGCGTCGGTGAAGGCAGCCTCCGCCCGCTCGAAGTAGCGGATGTTGGGCTCCGGTGGGCCGCCGTCGAAGAACGCAGTGCACATGTTCTCCCCCAGGAGCCGGTTGGCATAGCCGGCGTAGAGCTTGGCCCAGGCGTTCGGGGGGTAGGAATTGGCATCTCCCCCCATGATCTCCTCGAAGCGGCGCGTGGCATCCTCCGCCACGAAGCGGGCCCGGTGGGTTACGTTCCAGGGGTGGTAGCCTCCCAACTGGGCCCGCGTAAAATCACCCACCCGGGGCGGAGCCTTGGGACAGCAGAAGTTCCGGCCGGACCGGGTGATCTCGTCCGCCGACTCCCCGTTCATGTATCCTAGTTGCCAGAGGGCGATGGAGAGGGCAAAGCTTGCTCCCTGGACCACCGCGTTGTGGGCGCCGGGCTCGTTGAGCTGCGGGTCGTCCACAGGGCCTGGGTTGGACACTTCAAAGTCGCATGCGGCCAGGGCCAGGAGCAGGACCATGAGAATGGCCACCCCCCTGCCCGGCACGCCGCCCGCCGAATTCCTTATCTCCTTCATCACGAGCCTCCGAGATTCTTGGGTCGTCATTGCCTTGTCCGGTATCATGATGTCCTCCACTGTCAGAAGACGACCCGGAGGGACGCCGTGAATTGCATGGGCGATGGGACGGCCTCGGCGATGCCCGAGAACACCGAAGAGATGGAGGCTCGGTTCCAGATCATCTCCGGGTCGAATGCCGTGAACTCCTCGTGGGTCCAGACCCGGATGTTTCGGGCTGAGAAGGACATGACAGCGGAGTTGGCCATGGGGAGTGCAAAGTCCACCGGTACCGCGACGCTGATCTCCCGGATCTTGAAGAAGTCTGCGGGCTCGATCCACATGCCGGTTGCGAGGTTGTCGTTGTAGCAATGCCCTCTCTGGTGGGCGGTGAGCTGGGCGATGCTCTGCTCGGAGGCGAACCTCCACCCCCGGTGAGGCACAATCAGGTAGGCCTCCGCGCAGCCGGGGGCCCCGCCACCCCGGTTGGCCATGGCCCACTGGGAACTCTGGGTGATATAGTTCCCGCCCTGGTAGTCGCCCCGGGCCGAGACCCGGATGCCCCAGGGGAGGCCCAGGTCGGTGGAAAGTCCCACGATGCGAGTGGGGGCGTTGGGCCCGAAGATATAATCCCGCTCAGTGATGGGATCCGCGTACTCGTTCGGGTTCAGGACCTTGGTTCCCCGGTTCGCGCCGATGGGATGTCCTACCTGGTAGTTGTAGTATTCCTGGCCCTTGGTGTCCAACATCTCGCTCTTGTTGGTGGTGAGGTTCAGTCCCAGGTCCCACGTGAACTCCCGCCGGGAGATGAGAGTGCCATTGAGGCTGAGCTCCATCCCCTGGTTGGAGTACTTCCCGATGTTCTCCAGCTGGCTTCCGATGAAGCCCCCGGAGGGTACCTGCGGCACAAAGAGCATGCCGTCCCTGGTGGTCTGGTGGTAGTAGGTGAAGTCCACCGTCAGCCGGTCGTCCAGGAGGGAGCTCTCGAAGCCCCCCTCGATCTCCAGGGTGCGCTCGGGGCCCAGCTCAGGGTTGCCCATGTTTCCGGGAAGGAAGGCCGCCTGCCCGGCGAAGGCCTGGGGACTCCAGGTGCGCTGGGCATCGAAGGGCCCGGGGGCCCTGCCCGCCTCGCCCAGGGCTGCCCGGAGGCGGAGGTCACCGAACCGCTGGGGCCAGAAGTCTTCTTCGGAGATCACGTACGACACGGAGGACTTCGGGTAGACCAAAAGGCCCATGTCCTCACCGAAGGTGGAGTTTCCGTCCACCCGGGCGCCCACCGTGAGGTAGAGCTTATCCCGGAAGCTGAAGCGGTTCTCGGCGAAGAACCCGGCGTCGATCACCCGGTTGGCGGAGCTGGCGGAAAGCTTGCTGGCCGCGGCGGTGATGGTATGGTTGCCCGGGCCCGGCAGGCCGAGGCCGTACGCATCCACGCGCTTCGACTCGGTGGTGACGTTCTGGCCGCCCCAGGAAAGGGTGGAGCCGATGACCTCGGAGATGCGGAAGTTATAGGTCCCCGTGTAATAGAGGCTCACGGCCTGGTTTCGCCACCACAGCTCCGCCAGGGAGCCCTGGGGCAGGAGGATGTAATCGAATGGGGTGAGGTGAAAGCCCCGCATGGTGGCCCGGTCCATCCCTACGGTGAGGCGGTTGGTGAAGTTGGCTGTGGGGGCGTAGGTGGCCGTGACCCCGGTGTTGAACCGGGTGTTTTCCTGCTCCACCCACGCGTCCAGGAGCCGCCCGATGACATCGGGATCAGTGGATCCCACCGTGTTCCCGGGGGTCCTCATGGCGTTGAAATGGATCCCGTACAGGTTATTGCCCGAGTGGGTGATGACGAAGTCGTGGTTCGTGTACGCCGTGTTCCAGTCGATGGAAAGACCCGTCAGGGGCTGGAAGGTGAGGTTTCCGCGAACGGTCACCCGTGTTTCTTCGTCGTTGGGGTGGACGCCTTCACCGTCATCCAGGGCGGCGGAGAGGAAGTAACGGGCCGCCTGGGTGCCTCCGGTGACGGAGAGGTTGTGCTGCTGAGTCCATCCCGTGCGGAGGAACGGATCCATCTGCACGAACTTCCAGTTGGTGGCGGGCATGGGGGTGTCGGCCGGATAGGGGGTGCCGTCGGTCCGGTAGTGCTGGATAGGCACATCGGGTCCGAAGGCCTGCATCCTGCTAAAGCGCTGGTTCGTCTGGTAGGTCCAGGTGGCCCGCCCCTCCCGGCCCCGGCGGGTGAAGATCTGGATCACCCCCGACGCCGCCTCCGAGCCGTACACCGTGGCCGCCGCCGGTCCCTTGATGATCTCGATCCGCTCGATGTCCGCGGGGTTGATGTCGTTCAGGGGTCCCGCCTGGGATTGGGGTGTTTGCCAGAAGGTCACCCCAACCGGGTAGCTCAAGGGATAGGCCTCGGATCCCTGGCGCACGCCGTCCACGAAGACCAGGGGCTGGTTGTTTCGTACCGTGGTGTTCCCCCGGAGGCGAATGGCCGCGCCCTGGCCCATGGTGCCGCTCCCCGGGTTCACGGTCATGGCCGTGGACCGCCCCGAGAGGAGGTTGTCGATGGAGGTGACGGGCTCGATGATCCTCTCCATGGAGATCTGGGTCACGGTGTTGCCCAGCTCCCGGCGCCGGGCCTGCCCGGCGACGCCGGTGACGACGATCTCGTCCAGGCCCAGCACCTCCTGGCGAAGGGCAAAGTCCGCCACAACCGTCTCATCGGCCGCCAGTGTGACGGTCCGTGCCGGGGTGGCGTAGCCGATGAGCTGGACCCAGATCTCCACCTCGCCGGCGGGAACGTTGAGGAGGACGTAGCGTCCGTCGCTCCGGGTGATGGTGCCGACGTTCGCACCCGGAACGTAGACCTGGACTCCGGCCAGGGGTCGCTGGTTGGCGTCGTCCACGACCTGGCCGGTGATGGTGCCGGTCTGCTGAGCCTCGGCGTTCCCTGCCAGCAGCAGGGCGGCCACGGCGAGGCCCAGGCCGTAGGTAACAAATCGTTTCATCGGTTCACTCCTCTCATCGGATCCCTCCCTTGAGGGGGATTGGTGGTCGGGCGGGAACGGAGCTTCACCCTAGAGGTGCTGACAGCAACCCCATGCAACCCTCTGGGTTGTGGCCTCAGACCATGAAGGCTCGGCTCTACCAGCCCGGGGAGTTGGGCACTCCGCCCACCTCCCTGCGACACTCCATCCTCATCGTTCCGGTGACGGGGAAGACCCGACGGCCGGATACGCTTTGGATCCGATGGCTTCGACGCGGGAGGCGCCTGTGGGCGCCCCCTCACGAAGGTTGAGGTGAGTGATAGCCGATCTGGTTAATGGCCAACCTAGGTTGGCTCTCGATGGGATGTCAAGAAAGACTTTTCAAGGGGCGTCCAGGATGCGTACCTCGATCCCATCCGATACCGACTCACCGGTGATCTGCAGGGCGGTGGCCGTCACCTGGAAGGTTCCCGCCTGCAAGTAGGCGTGGGTGACCCGCATGCTGGCGGTGTCGGCTCCCATGGCGGAGAGACTCTCCCCCTCTCCGTCGCCGAATTGGATGGATACCTGGTCTAACTGGGTGCCGGTGGCTTCCACCTGGAAGGTCAGCTCCTGGCCCACGCTGCTCTCGGTTCTGTCCACCGTCACCTGGATCTCCAGGGGCTTGCCGAATTCCACGAGCCCCTCCTGGCATCCGCTGGTGAGAAGAGCGCTGGCCGCCGCAAGGCAGACTGCTGCCAGAAGAAGGGAGCCGGAACCCGGATGGCAGAGCCGGAGCCAAGCCGGGAGGCGGCGCGGCGGAGGGAGTGGGCCGTTCATGGTGAGGCGCTCCGGGGGTGAGGGAAGCCGATGCCCGCAAGGTGGGTGTGGGTCTGCCGCTGGGCAAGAGGCGCAGGCAGAGTGCCCGCGGAAGCTGCCTCCCGGGTGGGAGAGGGGGCTATCTTCGAGCCTGGCGGGCCGAATGCTTTCTCTCCACGGGACACCTACATATCTTCCTGGCATAGCTGGCATCGGCTTCCCCTCCCGGTAGCTGGCCGAGGGGGGGCGCAGCAGTGTCCGCACACCGACGCGGGGAGGGACCATGATCCGTGCAGCTACCGCCACGATCCTCTGTGGACTTGCGGCTCTCCTGGTGGGGGGATGCTACCAGTATCACATCGTCAGCCTGGAATCCGTGAGGCCCGGGATGGACATCAGGGCCACCGTCTCCGATGACGCCGCACTGGGTCTTATGGGTGCCTTGGGAGAGATGCGCCTGGACCTCCAGGGGGAGGTCCTGGAGGTTCAGAACCGATCGATCCTTCTGGCTGTTCCGGACTTGCGGGCAACCGTCGGCTTCGGCAACCCAGCCTTCCACCAGCGGGTCAGGCTGGACCATGGACAGGTGCTCCGGGTGGAGCTCCGCACACTGAACCGGGGCCGGACGTGGGGCCTGGTGGGGGGGGTGGGGGTAGGTCTTGGGCTGCTGTTGTGGGAGGCCGTCGGGAGGGGATGGGTGGGAGGCCCCACGGAAGGCCGGGACAAGGGGGGCGAAGTCTGAGGCCGCAGTCGGGAGGGGCTGGCTCGGGGGCCGTACCCACGGG
>PXFI01000331.1 GCA_003564295.1 Gemmatimonadota bacterium
CCCCGACGTTCCAAGGAATTGGATGTCCAACGTGTCCAGGCCATAGAAGGTGAGCTGAGGAGCCAGGAGCTCGATCTCCTGGGGCGCCAGAGGTAGGAAGAGCCCGTCTGGCCGGGCCCTGGCCACCTGGGTGAGCTCCTCCCTGAAAGAGGTGGCGTCAGGCTCGTAGACCACCTCCCGGGGAGTCGCGATCCCCAGGACCTGCACCTCCTCTCGGAATGCGTTCGATTCCAGACGAGCCGTCGCGGTCCGGGGCCTCAGCACGGCGAGGCGCCGCAGGCCGGTGTAATCGGCGTGCATCGCCAAGGCCCGGGCCCCTTCCATATCGGGTCCCGATAGGGCGAAGACCCCGGGGATTTCGTCGGCCTCCGGCGCCATCAACGGAGAGATGATGGGAGTGTCCCTCTCCCGCCCCGCGATGGCTTGGGACAGCACCTCCATGGTCAAGGGCCCGATGACACCCCAGGCGCCCAGTTCCTCCAGCTTCCGGATGGAGGCCCTGCCTCCCACCGGGCTTCCCTCGTCGTCCTCGATTTCCAGGCGAACGGAACGTCGCATCTCGCCCTGGAATTCCTGGACCGCCACCCGGACTCCCTCTTCCAGAAACCTCCCGTACTCCAGCAGCGAAGGAGACACCCCTGACCGGGGCAGGATGACCCCGAGAATCAGCGGCCGTCCGAGGGCTTCCTCCAGGCGTGCCTCCAGAATGGCGCCGGCCAGCTCCCGCTCCCTGGGGTCCAATGGCTCGAGGAGAGCCTCCCGCGCCCATCGCATGGATTCCGCCCGGTCACCATCGAAATGAAGGGCCACGGCCAACTCGGTGAGGAGGATCCCCCGCAGGGGGTGGGGTGAGGGCACCATCCGGACAGCCCCCATGATCGCATCGGTATCCATCCCGCCCAGGCTCTGTCGCAGAAGCTCCCGGGCTGGCTCGGCAACAGCGGGGGGACTGTCGAGGGGTAGGAGGAGCAGTGTCTCGGCGGCGGCAGCCGGATCACCGGCTTCGGCCAGGGCCTGGCCCCAGAGGAGGACCGTGGACGGGAAACGGGGGTGGGATGACCCGAGAAGGCCGGCGTATTGCCCGGCAGCCTCCGCCGCCTCCTGGTTCAGCCCGAGGCCGAGAGCCGCTCGAGCAATGATCTCCAGAGCCTCGCCCGACCCGGGAGCCCCGGGATAATGTCGTACCACTCCCTGGGCCACCGACTGGGCTTCCTCATATGCCCCTTCAGCAAGGTGAGCCCTTGCATCCTCCAGGAGACGTGAAGCCTCCCGGGCGGAGGGAGCGGGGAGGACTCCCTCCTCCAGGGACGGAATAGGTGGTGGCTCGGGAACGGGAGTCGGTCTTTCCACCCCTACTGGAGTGCATCCGCCAATCCACAACCCGCCACAGGCGACCGCGGCAAATAGGATCGCCCGGGCACCGCCTGGGCCCGGGCGAGAACCTCCTACGGGAGGGGCCAACAGCCTGAGTATCATTTCACCTCCGCCGGGGCTAAGCCTCTTTCTCGGGCTCGGCATCCACCTCCTCGGCTGGGGCATCCTCCCCATCTCCGGCCTCCGGCTCCGGGGCGGCCGTTGCAGCCTCCGCATCCGGCGCCCCTTCGGCGGTCGGCTCTTCCGCTGCCTCTTCGGCAGTGGGCTCTTCCGCTTCCGCTTCGGCGACCGGCTCTTCTGCTGCGCCTTCGATCTCGGGTTCTTCCGCTTCCGCTTCCGCTTCGGCGGTGGGTTCTTCCGCTACCCCTTCGGCGGCGGGTTCTTCTACTGCCTCTTCGGCAGTGGGCTCTTCCGCTTCTGCTTCGATGGCGGGTTCTTCCGCTGCCGCTTCGATGGCGGGCTCTTCTGCTACCGCCTCGGCGGCGGGCTCTTCTGCTACCGCCTCGGCGGCGGGCTCTTCTGCTTCCCCTTCGGCGGCCGGCTCTTCTGCTGCGCCTTCGATGGCGGGCTCTTCTGCTGCCTCTTCAGCGGCCCCCTCAGCCTCAACGCCCTCAGCCTCGACCTCCTCAGCCTCAACGCCCTCCTGAGGTGCTGGCTCTTCCTTCTTCTTCGGAGGTTTCCGCTGTGGCTTGGAGGTGATGGACAGGACGATGCGACGGTTGGCCGCATCCGATTCCAGGATCTTCAGGTCCACCTGGTCTCCTGCCTCGTAGAACAGCTCCAGCTCCTCCGGGTTCTCGATGCCGGCGTGGGAGCCGGGAACGAACCCCTCGATCTGATCACCGAGGTCCACCACGATACCCTTGTCCTGGACCCTGGTAACGAAGCCTTCCGTTTCGACTCCCGGTGCGAACCGCTCAGAGATTGCCGGCCAGGGGTCGTCATGTAGCTGCTTCAACCCGAGGGAAATCCGCTTGTTCTCGGCATCCACGTCCAGGACCATCACCTGGACCTCCTCGCCCTTCTGCAGGATCTCGGAAGGATGCTCCACACGGCGAGTCCAGCTCATGTCAGAAACGTGGACCAGACCGTCGATCCCGGGCTCGATCTCTACGAAGGCCCCGAAGGAGGTGAGGTTTCGAACCGTGCCATCGAGCTTCGTTCCCGTCGGATACTTCATGGGGAGAGCCAACCACGGATCCTCCTCGATCTGCTTCATCCCGAGGGAGATCTTCTCTTCCTCTGTGTCCACCTTCAGAACCACCGCCTCGATCTCGTCCCCGATGGAGACGAGCTTGGACGGGTGACGCACGTTCCGGGTCCAGGACATCTCGGAGATGTGGACGAGACCCTCCACCCCCTTCTCCAGCTCCACGAAGGCGCCATAGTTGGTGATAGACACGACCTTGCCACGGACCCGGGCCCCCACGGGGTACTTCTTGTCGATCTCGGTCCAGGGATAGGGCAGGAGCTGCTTAAGGCCGAGGGAGATGCGCTCCCGGCTCCAATCCACGTCCAGGACCTTTACATCCACCTTCTGTCCGATCCCCACCACCTCCGAGGGGTGGCCCACCCTTCCCCAGGACATGTCGGTGATGTGGAGGAGCCCGTCCAGCCCTCCCAGGTCGATGAAGGCGCCGAAGTCGGTGATGTTCTTCACCACCCCTTCCCGGACCTGCCCCAGGAGCAGCTCCTTCACCAGGGTCGCCCGCTTCTTCTCCCGCTCTCCTTCCAGGATGACCCTGCGGGACACGACGATGTTGCGACGGCGCTTGTTGAGCTTGATGATCTTGAAGTCGTAGGCTTGGCCCAGCAGGTCCTCGATGTTCGGAACCCGGCGCAGGGCGATCTGTGAGCCGGGGAGGAAGGCGTCCACCCCCATGAGGTCCACCGTGACCCCGCCCTTGATCTTCCGGACCAGAGTTCCCTCCACCGGGCGGTCGGCTTCGTGGGCCTCCTTGATCTTCTCCCACACCCGGAGGAAATCGGCCTTCTTCTTCGAGAGGACCACGACGCCCTCTTCGTTCTCCAGGCTCTCAAGGAGAACCTCCACCACCTGACCGGGCTCCACGGTCTCCGAATCCTTGAATTCCTCCCTGGGGATGGAACCTTCGCTCTTGAAGCCGAAGTCCAGGATCACGGAGGAATCCGTCACACGAAGAACGGTGGCCTTTACGATCTCTCCCTCCTTCACTTCCCCGATGGCATTCTGGTGCTCGGAGAGAAGGGCTTCGAAGTCAGCCCGGGAGAGATCGAGGGACTCCTCCCCGTAGGGATCCGAGTAGAGATCCCCCATGGCCGAGGGGGACGACGCCCTGGGATCCAGGGCCGCCGGAGTGCCTGCATCTGGGGGCGGTTGGACCTTCGGCTCCTCGGGCGGGGGCACTGCCGGCTCCGCCTCGGCAGCAGCTTCAGGCTCCTCCGCAGCGGCCGGGACCTTCGGCTCCTCGGGCGGAGGGGCTGCCGGTTTCGGTCTCGCAGGAGGCGGCGGCTCCACCCTGGGAGTCTCATCTCCTGAAGTGGGGCTGGGTGAGGCTGCGGACCCCGGATCATGATCCGGAGTGGCCTCGGTGTGATTGGGTTCAACCGCGTCCGGGTCCTTGGACTCGGTTTCGGGGTTGGGGGTGAGGGCCTCGTCCTTCGTGGATTCGCTCATGGGTCGCCTCTTCTCCCGAAGCCTCGCGCCCCGGGAGATCTCTCAGGCCGGCCCCCAGGGGAGCCGGGTTGAAATAAAGAAAGGCCCGAGGGAGCCCCCCGATGGCCCTTCGGTGCACAAATACCCCCGCCGTTTCGGAAAAGACCCGCAAGGGAGTAAGCTTATTATGCTATGGGAGATGTCTTCCCCAGTCAAGGTTTCGCACGAAGTTGACGATGATGGAGACCTGTGCTTCGAAGCTCAGGTCGGATGTGTCCACCTCCAGCGCGCCATCGGCCTTCTTCAGGGGTGCCAATTGCCTGCCGGAGTCTCGGGCATCTCTCTCCTGGATCCTTCCGGCCTCCACCACCAGCTCCTCAGGAGAGGGATTCCGGTTCTCCCGTTCGAGGAATCGCCGCCGGGCACGTTCCCGAAGATCCGCAATCAGAAAGACTTTCACTTCGGCATGGGGAAAGACCACCGTACCCATGTCTCTTCCGTCAGCTACGAGACCGCCCTCTTCACCAGCTCTACGCTGAGCCTCCAGAAGCCACGCTCGCACTGCGGGAAGGGCCGAGAGTGGCGAGACCCCTGCCGTCACCTCGGGGCTTCGCAGCTCCTCCTCCAGGACACGGTCACCCAGGAGCACCTGAAAACGTCCCTCCACAGGCCGCAGGCGAATGGAGAACCGATCCAGGATCTCCGCCGAGAGCCCCGGCCATTCCCCTTCGGGGATCCCGGCGGAGAGGAGAGCGAAGGTCAAGGCTCTGTAGAGGGCCCCCGAATCCAGGTGCCGGAACCCCAGGCGGCGAGCTACCTCCCTTGCAGTGGTGGATTTCCCGGAGCCCGCAGGCCCGTCCAGGGTTATTATGGGGTGCCGCCTGGCCTTCTTCTCGACCGGATCTCTCAGCTGCATACCTGGCCCCACGTCCGGACCTCCAAAGGAGGAGTGTTGACGTCCGGTTGGAACACGAAGACGAGGGGGACCTGGACCAGGACCGGGTCTCGGGATGCCCAGCTCAGAAAGACGGACTCACGCCCTCGGTGGTCCGCAAGATCCCGGAAGGGGACCTTCAGGGTGAGAAGGCCCCGAATGCCCTGATACCCGTTTCGGCCGGAGAGGTGGACCCTCACGCCCACCCCGAAAGCCGCCTCGGCCAGGAGCCAGGCCCTCCACTGGGCCGACCGGACCTGCCAGGGCTCACGATGCAGTATCCTCTCCAGGA
>PXFI01000205.1 GCA_003564295.1 Gemmatimonadota bacterium
CGGTGGTCCTGACGGCTGTGCCTGGCGCCGTCGGGATGGGAGGCCCCCACCGATGGAACGGCAGGCGAAACCGGTGGTTCCAGCGCCCAAAGAACGGGAAGCGCCCCGAGGCAACCTCCCGCGGATGAAACCGAAAGGGGTCAAAACCCGTATTGGACAGTGATGAAACGAGAGGAGTCGAATCCAGTGAACACGGACGGTGACTTGAGGCATCTGACCTCCGAAGAGATCCAGGATCTCCTGGACCAGGGGCTTCCTCCCGGGGAGGACGCCCGGGTACGGGAGCACCTGTCTTCGTGCGTCCGATGCCGGAGCGAGGTGGAGGGGTGGAGCCAGCTCTTCAGCGAGCTGGGCTCCCTCCCCGATCTCGCGCCTGGTCCCGCATTCTCCCGGGCCGTGCTTGAAAGGCTGCCTGCCCGGGAGCCTGTGGGAGCCCGCATCCGTGACTGGCTGGCTGCGAGGGCGCCGTGGAGACGTGCTTCGGGACACCTCCCTGCCGAGGGCATCCAGGATTACCTGGACCAGCTCCTCCCCGGACCCAGGAAGGCCCGGGTGGAAGCTCACCTCGCCTCCTGTGCGTCATGCCGCCGGGAGGTGATGGCCTGGGGGCAAGTGTTCGGATCCCTGGAAGAGGTGGGCCGGCTTACACCGTCCCCCGAATTCGCCGAACAGGTCATGGCTCGGGTCCGGGTGCCGGCCCCGGCAGCCGTTCAAGCGCCCCTGGCCGCTCCGGCCACGGGAACTCTTTCCCCACGGGCCCTCGTCCACCAGGTCGTTCAGGGGATTCCCCTTATCCTGGACCGGACATTGGCACTGGCCCGCCACGCCCTACCCCGGACCCGGCGAGGATGGGCCATTATCGGCGGCATGACCTCGGCTCCCACCATCACTGTGGCGGCCCTGGTCTATCTCGTCTTCTCCCGCCCCCTCATGACGGTGGGGGCTTTCCTCTCCTACGCCTCCTGGAAGGTGTCGGCCCTCTTCGGCTCAATGGTCACACTTTTGACCGACAGATTGCTGCAGAGCGCCACCCTCTTCCGGATCTATGAGCTCATGGAGGCCCTCATGGCCTCCCCCGTACTGGTGGGAATCGGTGGACTGGCGTTCTCATTTCTCTGCGCCGTCTCCCTTTGGGTCCTTCACAGAAACCTCCTGGCCGCCCCTTCGGATGAGGGCTATGCGCATGTTCAGGATTGATCGATTTGCCCTGGTGTGGGCTCTGGTCCTTTCGGCTCTCTTTCCCCTTGGGATCGAGGGACAGCTACGAACAGTGGTTTCCAGTGAGATCGCTGTGTCTGAGAGGGAGGCCTCCCTACGCCTGGAGTTCCAGGATGACACCGGCCTGGCCGTCGTCTTCGCCCAGGGGAAGATCCTGGTGAACGGGGAGACCCTGGGAACCTACACCCGCAGGGATGCCCTGGACCTGGCCTGGCGCTCCCTTCTGGGTGAGGTGGTGACCCTGGACGGCGATCGCCTGGCGGAGGCCCTTCACGACTGGTCTCCCCCCGAGGGGCTGACAGGCGAAGTCTCCGATCTGGCGACTCTCCTTGACCGGACCCTTGAGGAGGCGCTGGCCCCACCCCTGGTGTCACCGGACCCTGCACCCTCCCCCGGTGTGACCGTCTCTCTCCCCGGCGAGGAAGGCCTCCTGGAAGCCCTCCTCCGGAGGACCAGCGCCCTTGGGGGGCTGGCCGAGGCCCTGGAGGGAGTTGCCCTGAGAGGTGCCACCATTCGGGTCGGAGAAGACATGGTGGTGGAATCCGGAGAGGAGTTGGAAGGCAACCTGATCCTGGTGGACGGGGACCTGGAGGTGCGGGGAATCATCAGGGGGGACGTGGTGGTGGCGGAAGGTATGGTGCGGCTCCCTGAGGGCGGCCGGATCACCGGCGACCTGCGGCTGGCGAATGGAGAGGTGGAGAGGTCCGGCGGATTGGTGGATGGGGCCTTGCTCCTTCTGGGAACCGAAGCCGAGCCCCGCCTGGACCGACGGGAAATCGAGGATCTCCGGCGAAGCCTGGAAAGGGAGATCCGGAGGGATGTCCTGGCCGACCTGGAAAGGGATCGGCGGAGGTCTCCGAACGTTCTGGTGTCGACATTCCGAAACGTGGGGAAAGCCATCGGGGGGCTCTTGAAGAACGCCGTGACTCTTCTGGTCCTGGCCGCATTGGGAGGACTGGCTCTCCACTTCGCCAGGGAGCGGATGGACGTCGTGGCCACCACCGTCCGACGGGCTCCGGTCCGATCCGCTGTCGTGGGGCTTGCCGGGGGATTTCTCCTCATCCCCGCCTACGTTATCGGAATCGTGGTCCTGGCGGTTTCCATCATCGGGATTCCCTTCATCGTCGTGTGGGCCCCCCTGTTCCCCCTGGTGGTCTCGTTGGCCGGCCTGCTGGGTTATCTGGCCGTGGCGAAGAACGTAGGGGAGTGGGTCGCGGAGCAGGAGTACAGGGGACTCGAATGGATCCGAGGCTCCAACGCCTTCTACACCATGACGGCAGGGATCCTGACTCTCATGATCCCCTCCATCGCCTCCAACGCACTGCGGGTCCTGGGGCTGGGCTTCTTCACCGGACTCCTGGCCTTCGTGGGATCCATGGTGGTCTTCCTGGCGGTTGTAATGGGGTTGGGGGCGGTCCTTCTCACCCGCGGAGGCAAGATCAGGCCCTACGAAGCCTATCTGGATCTCGATGAGGACTTCTGGATGGGTACGAGGTCGGCGCACCGGCAGGAAGCACCGAGAACCCCCGGGCACGAGAGACCCGCCCGTCCCCCTGACACGGCGGAGGAGGAGGGAGAACCTGCGGAACCACCGGTGGCAACTCCGGACGCAGAGGGGCCTAACTCCAGAGAGGCGCCGCAAGAAGATGGAGAGGGCAAGGATGTGTGAACCAAGGATGAGGATGACTCATTCTTCTCTGGTGCTCCTGCTGGCCGCAGGGCTCCTCCTGGCGGCCCTTCCGTCCCAGGGCGGGGCCCAGAGCTGGCGCTCCGTGACCATGTCCCGGCGGTTGGCCGGAGAGAGGGAACTGGACGTGGGGATCCGATTCGGGGCGGGCCGCCTCGTGCTGGGGTCGGCGGTGGACGATGTCCTCTATCGGATGCATCTACGATACGACGAGGACTCCTTCGAACCCGTGGCCGAGTACCGGCGAAACCGTCTCGATCTGGGCCTCACTGGGACCAGGAGGAGCACCCCCTGGCGCCGACAGGATCAGCAGGAGATGGAGCTTTCCCTGGCCAGAGCTGTACCAATGAACCTGGAGCTGGAGTTCGGGGCCGTGCGGGCCGATCTGGATCTGGGAGGGCTGCTCCTGAAGAAGCTGGACCTCTCCACCGGAGCTTCCGAGTCCCGGGTGGAGATTTCGGAGCCGAACTCCATGCGGATGACCAACGCCGGGTTCAAGGTAGGCGCTGCCGATTTCCGGGTCAGCAACCTGGGCAATCTCAACACCGAGCGGATCACGGTGGACGCAGGGTTGGGAAGGGTGGTGCTGGACTTCGGCGGTGAATGGCGGGGCGACACCACCGTCTCCGTCCAGATGGGACTGGGGTCCCTGGAGCTGCGGTTCCCGAGGGGCCTTGGAGTGCAGGTGGTGCCGAGCACCTTCCTGGCATCCATGGATTCCGAGGGGCTTGTGAAGCGGGGTAGCTCCTACTACTCCATGGACTGGGAGGAGGCCGAGCACAGGGTGACGGTGGACGTGGACGCGGCCTTCGGCAGTATCAATGTGATCTGGATCCGCTGAAGATCCACAACCGAAGACCCACAACTGAGGAGGATACCATGGGAGCGCTCCTTACCTTCCTTGCCGTGGGGCTGGTGACCCTCATCGCCGCGGGTATCGTCCTGTCGGTGCTGGGCGTCGTCTTCTCCCTCACCTTCGGTCTCGCCCACTTCCTCCTCTTCAGGGTTGCTCCCATCATGCTCGTGGGCTGGCTGGCTCTCAAGCTCTTCGACCGCCTCCGGGGGAACCGCCAGATTTCGGCGGCTGATCAGAAGTGGCTCGACGAAGGCTGATCCTGACGGCGCTTCCTACACCCATACTCAACGAGTCCGCCGCCGAACTGCCTCGAATGGCGATTTCCTCACCCAACTCCTCCCCTCCAGGATAGGAGGGAGAGGATCCCGGCTTCCCCTCCGGGCACCTCCGGGATCACCTCCGATAGGAGGCTGGAACCCCGCCCCCCCATAGAGCCCTTCATTGGCGCAAGAGCCGGGAGGAGTTCAGGGTAGTCCCGGACCGCCTCATGGACCTGTAGCGTCAATAGCTCGTCCAGGGGGCGCAGGGCCAGAAAGGGGTATTTCATTGCGAATCGGCCTCATCCAACATCTCTGATACGGCCTGGGCGACCTCCTTGAGAGCCCTCCCGGCGGGGGAGTCCGGAGCCAGCCGCACCGTGGGTACACCTGCATCTCCCGCCTCCCTGACCCGGGCATCCAGGGGAATCCTCCCCAGGAAGGGAAGGCCCAGTTCACCAGCCAGACTTTCTCCACCTCCCCTCCCGAAGATGTCCACCACGCCCCCGCAGTGGGGACACTCGTACCCACTCATGTTCTCCACGATTCCCAGGACCCGGGCATTCACCTTTTCGAACATCCGCACACCCCGGCGCACGTCCCCCGTGGCAATATCCTGGGGCGTGGTCACCATGACCGCACCATCGATATCGATGGCCTGGACCAGGGAGAGCTGGGCATCGCCGGTTCCTGGCGGCAAGTCTACCACCAGACAGTCCAGCGGGCCCCAGGCCACCTGCTCCAGGAACTGCCTGAGGATGCCCGAGATGAGCGGCCCCCGCATGATGGCGGGTTGATCCTTGTCCAGCATGAACCCCAGGCTCATGAGAAGAACTCCATGGGCTTCCAGGGGAGCGATGCGCTCGGCTCCAGGCTTTCCAGTAACCCCCGGCTGGCGGCTCTCGCCGAACATGCGCGGGATGTTGGGGCCGTAGACGTCGGCGTCCAGGAGCCCGACCCTCTTCCCGTCTCCGGCCAGAGCCGCAGCCAGGTTGGCCGCCACCATGGACTTCCCGACGCCGCCCTTGCCGGAGCTGACGGCGATGATGGTGCGGACATCCGGGAGAAGGTCTGTCTTGGTTGGGGGGGGCGATACCGATCCCGGTTGAGGAGCTCCCGCCCCGGTGAGGGCAGGGTCGGCCTGAGGAAGCTGGACATTGACCCTCACCGACGTGACCCCCTCCAC
>PXFI01000190.1 GCA_003564295.1 Gemmatimonadota bacterium
GTCGCCTGCATCCTCCTCGTCGAGCTTCCCACGCAGGCTCCGGCAGTTCTTCATGTTGATCACGTGGCTGGTTGCCGTGAGCCGATCGAGCAAGGCGCTCGTAAGCTGATCGTTCTTGAGGAACGATCCCCACTCGCTGAAGCCCAGGTTGGAGGTCATCAGGGTCGTCTTCGTCTTATGACGCTTCTGCATGAGCGTGAAGAAGAGCCCCACCTGCGCCGGCTCCACTTCCACGTACCCGATCTCGTCGATGACCAGGCAGTCGTAGGAGCCGTACTTGCGGAGGACCTTTTGCTCCGAACGGTCAGCGAGCGAGGCGTACAGTTCGGCGAGCAGCGTGGGGAAGCCGACGAAGTAGCCGCGGTAGCCCCGGTCGATCGCCTGCAGGAGGAAGCCGGTGGCCAGGCCGGTCTTCCCGCAGCCGGTCGGCCCCAGCCAGACGATGTTCTGCTGCTTCGTCATGTAGTCGAAGCGGTCGTACAGCGACATCACGCGCTTGCGATCCAGCCTCGGCTGGCGGCGGAAGGGGAAGGTCTCCATCTCCAGCATCTCCGGGATGTGGGCCCGTTTGCGACGCAGCAGCCGGGCGTTGTCGCGCTTCAGCGCGTATTCCTTCTCCAGCACGTGCTTCAGCAGCCGCTCGTGGGAGAAACGCCCGCGGCCGGCCTCGGCAAGCCACTGGTCCCAGTGGGCCAGCAGTCCCCCCAGACGCAGATACTTGAGGATCTTCTCCAAGGATTCATCCATCGTGGTCCTCGCTTTCCGGCGGGTCCGCGGTGTTGTCCTCCCCCTCGATCTCGTCGTAGATCGACAGGTCGGGCTCGTCCGTCAGCGAGCCTTCCTGATAGGCCGGACGCTGGCGAAAGCTCTCGTCCACGTCCACGTAGGGCAACGGCTCCTCCCCCTGGCTCATGCAGAGCCAAGCGATGCGTTCCAGCGTTTCCATGTGAACCACCCGATAGCGGAGGGCCCGGCTGAGGGCCGCCACGAAGACGGTCGCGGTCACCTTGCGGCTGAGGGCGAGCAGCTCCCGCAGGAAGCGGTGCCGCTGGATGCCCGGCGTCTGCAAGGCGTAATCCACGTAGGCCGCCACCTCCGCGCCCAAGGCGCGGAGCCGCTGTTCCTCCTGCCGGGAGCTGTCGCGGCGGTTCTTGGGCTGATGCCGAGGTGCAGGCTGCCCCTCGGGGCTGAAGCGGGCGTTCTTGACCCCGTCGGCCGGCAGGGGGTATTCGGCCACGCAGACCCGATGCTGGTAGATCTTCAAGCGGTCTGCGTAGCGGAGCACCTTGACGTCTTCCTTTTTCTTCCCCGGGACCCAGTAGTAGTTCCCCTCGAAGGCGATGTATCCGTACTCGTCGGTGCCTCGGTTCTGCGACCAGTAGGGCGCTGGGAGCTCGCGGGGAAGTTCCTTCAGGTAGCGGCGTTCGTGTTCGAAGGCCTTGGCGGGAATCAAGCCCGTCTTGCTCACCGGGCGGTGCTCCATGCGCACCGTGGCCCACTGGAACGCCTGCTGATTGAGATCCTCCAGGCTCTCGAAGGTGCGCCCCGGCAGGAAGTTGGTCTGCACGGTCCAGAAACTGCGTTCCTCCCCGGCCTTGGCATGAGTCGTCGACTGCACGCGATGCAAGTGGAGTGGGAAAAACTCTCCGGGTAACACACCCATTTCACCCGCTGTACGGACGCGAGTTCGTGGTTCTGGCGTCGTTCCGCTGCTGGAGTGAGGATCGGGTCTACTTCAAGGACGACCGGGGACGAGCGGTGTCGTTGCGGATCCAGTGGACCAGCCTTTTTTCGCCTCCGCCGGTCGTCGTGCTTGGTGCCGGGCGCTCGGCTTTCTGTGTGGACGACCTCTTGGAGCTGGTCCGGCTGCTGCGCGGGCTGAAGCCGAAGGGGAAGCGATGAGCATCAGGGTTGGAGCGGGCGAGTGTAAGGCGAATTATGCCGTATATGTAAAGGGGGTTGTGCCGTGGGCGGCCGAGGCAAGGGAAAGCATCTGCCGACGGATATCGGCCATAAGTCGGATACCTGCCAACACCTTACGGGGAATACCTCTTGACAAAACCGGATTGGGCGGCATAATCATGCTAACGCCTCCCCCTGGCCCCTCCGGAGATCGTCATGTCACGTCGTACGGATGCCAAGCTCCAGGCCCTACGCGACGCGAGGGCACTGAACACCCGGCCGCAGCGCGTCGCCGATCCGCTGTTCACCAAGAACGAATTCTTCGATCCTTGCGACCTCGTCCAGGTGAAGTACGAGATGCTACGCCGCGTGCAGACCGAGGGGCGGCCAGTCAGCGAAGCGGTCACTGCCTTCGGGTTCTCCCGCGTGGCCTTCTACCAAGTTCGGGCCGCCTTTGCAGATCACGGCTTGGCAGGACTACTTTCCAAACGTCCTGGTCCCCGCCGGGCGCACAAGCTTTCGGCAGGCGTGATGGAATACCTTGCTCAGCGGCATGCCGAAGACCAGAGCCTGCGGGCGAAGGACTTGGCCGAAATGGTCCTCAAGAAGTTCGGCCTGGTGGTCCATCCCCGCAGCATCGAGCGCGCCCTTTCCAAGAGGCGAAAAAAGGGGCGATAGACATGGGCTCTAGAGCGCAACCGCCCCAGCCCTCGTCGGAGGTGGACTGGGCCGGCCGCTACGAGCTCCTGCGTCAGCAGGCGCTGGAACGCGGTCAGGATGCGGCTGGCTGGGGTTTGGCGCTCCTGATCCATCGCGGCGTGGCCGCCTGGATGCGTGCCTGTTCTGGGATAACAGCTAAATCTTCCCCGGCACGGCGCACGGCAGGAGTTCCTTCTTCTTTTGCGGATGAATCGGCCCGGCAGCCACTCTCGGTCTTGCCCGAGATGAGCGGCCAGGTTGCTCACGTCTTGGCCGAGATGATCTTGGAAACCCAACAGGAGGTGTTGACATGAGTGGAGACAGTCAGAAGGTCAACGGGGAGCACTTGAAACGGGATGCTTACCTCTACGTGCGCCAGTCCACCCTGCATCAGGTGGTCGAAAACACGGAAAGCACGGAGCGTCAGTACGCCCTGCGTCGGGAGGCCATCAAATTGGGCTGGCCCGCCGAGCGGGTGATCACGATCGATCAGGACCAAGGACAGTCCGCCGCGACGGCAGCGGACCGGGAAGGCTTTCAGAAGTTGGTAGCCGAGGTGAGCATGGGGCGCGCGGGGATCGTGCTTGGCTTGGAGGTCTCACGCCTGGCCCGCAACTCCAGCGACTGGCACCGCCTGCTGGAGCTCTGCGCCCTGACCGGGACGCTGATCCTTGACGAGGACGGTCTGTACGATCCGAGTCATTTCAACGACCGGCTATTACTTGGCCTCAAAGGGACCATGAGCGAGGCCGAACTGCACATACTCCGCGCGCGTTTGCAGGGCGGAATCGAGAGCAAGGCCCGCCGCGGCGAACTGAAGATGCGCTTGCCCACGGGCCTGGTCTACGACGATCGTGATCGCGTGGTCTTCGATCCGGATCGGCAAGTGCAGCAGGCATTTGTGACCTTCTTCGGTGTCTTCCGCCGCCAGGGTACGGCTTGTGCGACCGTCAAGCATTTCCATAAGGAAGGACTCTTGTTCCCGCGGCGCATCCATGCGGGCGTGCAAAAGGGGGACTTGGTTTGGGTCCCGCTGAGTTCCCAACAGGCCCTGAAGACGCTGCACAATCCTCGCTATGCTGGGGTCTTCACCCGAAGCCGAACGAGGGGCTGTAGGATGCCCGACGGCAAGGTCAAGAGGTGCATGGTCCCACAGGAACAGTGGAGCATCGTGCTGCCGAACTGCCATGCGGGCTACATCACTTGGGAAGAATTCCAGCAGAACCAGCGCCAGCTCCGCGAGAACTCGGCCGCCCACGGCGAGGACCGCCACAGGAGCCCGCCGCGCGAAGGCCCTGCCCTGCTGCAAGGTCTAGTCCTGTGTGGCCGGTGCGGCAAAACGATGACCATCCGCTACCGCAATCACAAGGGAGGCCCGGAACCGGCCTACGTCTGTCAACGCGAGCGCGTTGATCATGGGGAGCCGGTCTGCCAGGAAATCCCCGGGACCAGAATCGACGAGGCCGTCGGAGCGTTGCTGCTGGAGATGGTCACTCCGCTGAGCCTGCAAGTCGCCCTGGAAGTCCAGGACTCGCTGCAAACACAGTTGGACGAGGCCGATCGGCTTCGTCAGCAGCAGGTGCAGCGGGCCCGGTACGAAGCTGATCTGGCCAAGCATCGCTTCATGCAGGTCAACCCGAACAACCGCCTAGTGGCCGATGCCTTGGAGGCCGATTGGAACGAGAGACTCCGCGCGCTCCACGAGGCGCAAGAGACCTGCGAGAAAGGGCGTCAAGCGGACCGCGCGGTGCTGCACCAGAAGCAACGCCAAGAGGTGCTTTCACTGGCCAGAGACTTCCCACGCGTCTGGCGAGACCCCAAAGTGTCGCACCGCGAGCGGAAGCGGATGGTCCGCCTGCTGATCGAGGACGTGACGTTGCTGAAGGGCGACCAAATCTCGATCGGCATCTGTTTCCGTGGGGGTGCCACACGCCGTTTAACGATCCCCGCGCCCCTGCCGTCCTACCGCACTTGGCAGACCGCGCCGGACATCGTCGCTCAGATCGATCGCTTGCTCGACCAGTACACCGAGGGAGAGATTGCGGCCCAGCTCAACCAGCAGGGGCTTCACTCCGGCAAGGGTGGGCATTTCCAATGCAGGAGCATCGCGCACATCCGCCGCAGCTACCGGCTGAAAAGCCGCTACGATCGGTTGCGGGAAACGGGAATGCTCACCGTCAAGGAGATCGCCAGGAGTTTGGGCATCTCCACGCATACGGCCCACACATGGCGCGAGCTTGGGATTCTCAAGGCCCAAGCCTATAATGGCAATGAATACCTCTTCGAGCCCTTTTCGGGCCCGAAGCCTGTCACATGGCGTGGGAAGAAGCTCTCCGACCCCCAGCGTTTCGGCAAGGTTCTCTCTGACATCACGAAAGAGGTGTAGTATGCACCCCAATCCTTTCGGTTGGCGTGGCCAATCGCATGACAGAGGAAGGTGAAGCCGTAGCGCTCGGCGTAGGCGACCATTTCCGGTACGATCACCGCGCCACGGCCGCTGCCCCGCAGCCGCGCCAGGTTCGTGTTGTCGATCACGCACAGCTTGGCCGCCCAGCCCCAGAACATCAACGCTTCGTGGAAGAAGCAC
>PXFI01000146.1 GCA_003564295.1 Gemmatimonadota bacterium
CCCATCGCGGTGGTGGGTGGGGGGACGGGGCTCATCGGCGACCCCTCGTGGAAGGCCCAGGAGCGGCAGCTCCTCTCCCGGGAGCAAGTGGCGGAGAACCTGGAAGGGATCCGTGGCCAGTTGGAGTCCTTCCTGGACTTTGAGGTGAAGGCCAATCCGGCCCGCATGGTGAACAACCTGGACTGGCTCGGCGAGCTCCGAACGGTGGACTTCCTTCGGGACGTGGGAAAGCACTTCAGCGTGAACGCCCTCCTGAGGAAGGAGGGGATCCGCCGGAGGCTGGAGGAGGAGGACAAGAGACTGTCGTACACAGAGTTCAGTTACCTCCTCCTGCAGGCCTATGACTTCGTGGTCCTCTTCGACCGGTACGGCTGCACGGTGCAGATGGGGGGGAGCGACCAATGGGGAAACATCACCGCCGGCATCGAGCTCATCCGGAGGATGAGGGGAGGGCGTGCCCACGGCGTGGTCTTTCCGCTGGTGGCCACCGAATCGGGGGTGAAGTTCGGTAAGACGGAAGAAGGGACGGTGTGGCTGGATCCGGTCCGGACCTCACCCTACCGCTTCTACCAGTTCTGGCTGAACACGGACGACAGGGACGCCGTTTCCTACCTCAAGTTCTTCACCCTCCTGGAGCGGAAGGAGGTGGCGGAACTGGAGAAGGAGGTGGCGGAGCGGCCCCACGAGCGGCGGGCTCAGAAGGCGCTGGCGGAGGACGTGACCCGCCGGGTACACGGTGAGACAGGCTTGCTCCGGGCTCGCCAAGCTACCCAGGTCCTTTTCGGAGGGACTCTTGACGGCCTCAGTGGCCAGGAGATCGCCGAGATCTTCGCCGAGGTCCCTTCCAGTCAGATTCCCCGTGAGGCGTTGGAAGGGGAGGGGGTGCCCATAGCGGACCTCCTGGCCGAATCCGGCGTAGCCTCCTCCAAGGGGGATGCCCGTCGCTCCATCCAGGGGGGTGGGGTCTACCTGAACAACGTTCGGCTGGGTTCGGCAGAGCGGGCCGTCACCCTCGAAGATACGCTTGGGGGTAGCTTCCTGGTCCTTCGGAAGGGCAAGAAGAGCTACCACCTGGTGAAGGTGTTGTCCTGACGGAGGATACCTCTTCCGCCCTGTCAGCTCAGAACCACACGGACTTCTGCCAGCCTGCCACGAGGCTCCAGCTGTGCCTGAGCTGGGGGCCGTCCAGGTCCTGATGGAGTGGAACCACGAACTCCAAGCCCAGGCGGTGCCCCTCGAACCGTCCCGGGGGAACCACGATGTTGAAGCCCAGGGGAAGGTCTACCCTCCACCCGCCCTGGGAAAGGGTATTATGAGCCGGGCTTTCGTTGGGATCCAACCCCTCGTCGAAGCCTCTCACATTCCCCCAGCTCGAATACCGGCCTCCCATGGACGCCGATACCCACCTGGACCTGTAGAAGCCTCCCCAGACCGTACCCTCGAAAGTGTCCCCGAGCCTCCACCCTCTCTCGTTCTCCCCGAGGCGGATGGTACCCCTGGCCTGGACGCCCAGGGACGCTTTCTCGTTCTGCACGTTGAAGGTGAAACCTGGCAGCAGATCGAAAGTCCCGGAGCCGAGCTGGAGCGGGTAGGGAAGCTGGGCCGAGGTGGGATCCGAAAGTGGCGTCACGGCGTCCACGTCGATGGCTCCCACCGGAAGGGAGACGCCCCCATGGACATGCACCCTCATGGGTCCCCGGTCGTAGACGTTGTAGAGGAGGTTCACCTCCACATCCTGCAGGCCCGAGGCTTCCATCTGGTAGAAGAGGAAGACGTTGCTCGCCCCGCTCAGGCCCGTGAGGTTGTCCATGGTCTTGGTGGCAAATCTCCCGGAAGCCGCAACGGTCAAATGTTGCGTCACCCCCACGTGGAGGTCCACGGATACCCCCTGGGTCAGCATACGGCTCGGGGCCACGTCGAAGAGTCTGAGAACCTGGCCCGTGGTGAGAGAGTCTGTGCCGACTCCCTGCCCTTGCATCTGGTAGCGGAAGTATTTGAGGGCTACCTGGATCTCACCCGACGAAAGCGTCCGGTCGTGGGAAAGGCTCGCCGGGCCCTGGGCATCGGGACGATTCGAGGTCCACCGATACTCGGGGTTCACCTGTGCGTTCAGGGGTTGGACAAGGGCGAAGGCCACGAGTAAGAGAACTGGGCCGGCCGTCTTGGGAACCGTCATCTGGTCCTCCGGAATGCGTTTGCCGGGCCGGGTGGCCCGGGCACAGGAACTCACCTTGTCAGAAGATCCTCTTCCATACCAAAATGCTCAGCCCCGGTCACGGTAGACAAGAACCAAGGTCTTCGAGGCCGGATCAATGCCCAATCTCGAGGGTAGCTCGGCCGGAAGCAAGAAGGATCCGGCCTGTTGAAACTTCCTACATGGAGGAGAAGGCAGATGAACACTCCCCTGGTCGGCGTTATCATGGGCTCGCGCTCGGATTGGGAGACCATGAAGCATGCGGTGGACACCCTGGAATCACTGGGCATTCCCGCCGAGACCAGGGCGCTCTCGGCCCACCGGACCCCTCACGAGGTCGCCGAATGGGCGTCCGGAGCTGAAGAGCGGGGGCTCGAGGTCATCATCGCCGCGGCCGGGGGAGCGGCGCACCTGGCAGGAGTGGTGGCGGCCCACACCGTTCTGCCAGTTCTGGGCGTTCCCATGAAGGGATGGTCCCTGGATGGCATGGATTCCCTCCTTTCCACGGTCCAGATGCCCAGGGGCGTTCCCGTGGGGACCCTGGCCATCGGCAAGGCCGGAGCCGTGAACGCGGCCCTCCTGGCGACCCAGATCCTGGGGAACAAACATCCGGAGATCCGGGAGGCCTTCCGGAGAGACCGGGGCATGAGAAAGCAGGAGGTTCTGGACGGGATGGACCCTCGAAGCTGAAAGGATCTTCGGGTTCCTGCGGCGCCGGGCCACCTCCAGGCCGTGTGGCTCGGCGGACCGAAACGCCAGGGTCGCCGGCCCGAGGGCCATTTCTGTCCCCCCCTTAGCCGAAACCGTCCGAAGGCTTTCTCGAGCCAGCACTTTCTGGGTATCTTAAGGTGCGAGCACTGGCAGCCCCCGACCCACGGAAGCCGGGGGCTGCCTTTTTCGGCCACGGGCCTGGTCCAGGGCGGGGGCGCGGAACCCAGGCATGGATGGAAAGACTGAAGGGCGACATGACGCTGCTGGACGAGATTCGCTGTCGGATCGACGAGGAGTTGGGCCGCCTGGACCACGAGCTCAGGAGGGAGTTGCCGGAGCGCATCGGGAAGGCCCTGGAGATGGGCGATCTGCGTGAGAATGCCGAGCATAAGTCCGCCATCGAGCGCCAGCAGTTCGTCCAGGCCCGAATCTCTCACCTTTCCCAGCGGCTTTCCGAGCTTTCCCGGATCGACGTAAAGAACCTTCCCCCGGACCGGGTGGGATTCGGATCGAAGGTCACCGTCAAGGACCTGGAATCCAGCGAGACCTTCGTGTTCACCATCGTGGCCGGCGACTTCCTGGACTTGGATGCCGGGCAGATCTCCCTGGCATCTCCCATAGGACGTGGGCTCCTGGGGGCCAGCAAGGAACAGGAGGTGGCCGTGGAGCTACCCAAAGGCCGGCGGCGGTATCGGGTCCTGGAACTCCTGACGCTCCCGAAGCAACTGGGGATGGCGGAAGAGGGGAGTTGAGGTCGGGTAACCCGGGGGCATCCGGGGCTTACGGGGTGTGGGGGAGAGGCAGGCGGCAGGGTGTCACGCCGATCCGCCTTCCATGGCCTCCCGCCACCCCGGTACGCGGGCACCGAGCCAGGCTTCCAGGTGGTCCATCTCTTGCAGACATACCTGGTGCCCCATGCGGTAGTCCCGAGCCTCCAGATCGCCCCCTGCCTCCCGTATCCGCCTGCGCCCCTCTACGGCCAGGAAGAAGGGGACCGCCGGGTCCTCCGTGCCATGGCCCCAGAAGAGGGGCGTGTCGCCCAGGGCACCGAGGTCCACTTCCAGGCTTCCTTCGTTCACCAGGAACCCGCTGAGGTTCACCACGCCGGCCACCGCTCCAGGATGTGTGAGGGCGTAGGCCAGACTCGTGGTACCTCCCTGAGAGAACCCTCCCAGCACCAGGGGGCCGGGCCGGAATCCCAGGTGGTCCGGAAGGGCCTCCAGAAACGTTTCCAAGGCCTGTAGGCTATGGGTCAGAGATTCCCTGTGGGCCCGGTCCTCCCCCAAGTAGCGGTACCAGGCCCATCCAGGGCCGTATCCCCAGGGTCCGCCGGGGTGGGGAGCCTGCGGGGTCACCACGGTGCCGTGGGGTCTCGCCACCCGGCTCAGCCCCTGCAAGTCCCGCATGTCGCTTCCCCGGCCGTGCAGGAGGACCAGCAACGGAGAACCGTCCCGGGCCTTGGCTCCTTTCCGGGCAAGAAACTCAAGCATCCGAGGCCACCTCCAACTCCAGGGGAGGCAGGGATTCCTCGATCTCCTTCCGCCGGGGCTCCATCCATGCCGGGAGCTGAAGACGGCTGCCCAGTGTGGCGGCATCCTCATCCACGGTGAAGCCCGGCCCGTCCGTGGCGATCTCCAGCAGGATCCCGTCGGGTGCCTTGAAGTAAATGCTGTGGAAGTACTTCCTGTCCTTGACGGGGCTGACTTCCACGCCCATGGCCAGAAGATGCTCACGCCATTCCAACTGCACCTCCCGGGACGGGGCTCTGAAGGCGATGTGGTGGGTTTGCCCAGCACCGGGTCGGGCTCGGTGGCCGGACGCGGGCCAGCCGAAAAGGGTGAGGGCGCTGTTGGATCCAACCTCCAGGCCATCGTAGTGGGCCCAGAAATAATGCTTGGTTCCGGGGTCGTCCTGGTTGAGCGTCTTCTTCACCAGGCGAAGCCCCAGGGCCGCTTCGTAGAAATCGCCGGCCCGTTCCAGGTCGTCGGTGATGCCCGTGATATGGTGTATCCCCTGGAGGCGCATTTCCAGCGTGACCTCGGGGACCGGCTCGGCGTGGTTCTGAATCTCGATGAGGGCCTCGTTACGGCCCCCGGGGAGGCGGCGGGAGTCGGGCTGAATGAGGGTCTGACCGAGGGCCTCCTTGGGCTCATCGATGGCGTAGCCGGGGCCCTTGGTAGCGATTTCCAGCACCTGGCCGTCGGGATCCCGGAAATAGATGCTCCGGAAGTACCCGCGGTCGTAAGGGCCCGATACCGGGACCCC
>PXFI01000090.1 GCA_003564295.1 Gemmatimonadota bacterium
ACGGTGGAGGCCCTTTCCAAGGTCTTCGAGAAGCAGGGAATGGACGAAGCGTTGAGGATCCTGGAGCGTCGAATCGCCCTCCTGGAGACGGAGACGGATGCTCTGCAGGCCGCCGTTCAACAGCTGGACGAGGCCTCCTCCTTCGATCAGCAGCTCCGGCAACCCTCCGACGAGGCTCGGATCCGGCTCCCGGGAGAAGCCACCGAGCCTTGAGCCCTGAGATCATCGCCCACAGGGGGTACAGCGCCCGGGCACCGGAAAACACCCTCTCGGCCCTGGAGGCTGCCCTCCAAACGGGAGTTCGGGCGGTGGAGTTCGACGTCCGGACCGCAGCCTGCGGGACCCCGGTGCTCTTCCATGATCCCCTTCTGGGACGCACCACCAACGGGGTTGGCCCCCTGCACAGCAGACCCCTGGCGCAACTGAAGGCACTGGACGCCGGCTCATGGTTCGCTTCCCGGTTCGCCGGAGAAACCATCCCGACCCAGGAAGAGGCCCTGGACCAGCTGAGGGGACGGGTCGAGAGGGTCTACCAACACATCAAGGGCTACCGGGAGATGGAAGACCTGGACCGGATGGTGAGCGTCACCCGGAGGACGGGGATGGCTGACTCCACTGTGTTCGTCTCCTCGAACTGGTCGATCCTGAACCGGCTGAGGGGGGTAGCCCCCGAGATCATGCGCGGGTACACCGTGGAGGAAGCTGCCACCCTCTCCAGCGCCATGGAGCGGGCAGCGGCGGACCCGGGATCCCTCCTCAGCATCGAGGTGGGGGTGGCACTGGCAGACCCCGAGAGAATCCGAGGGGCGGTGGAAAAGGGCATGGAGCTCATGACCTGGACCGTGGACGACCCGGAACAGGCTCAGATGGCCCTGGATCTGGGTGTCTCGCACATCGTGTCCAACGAGGTCGAGAGCCTCCTGGCCTGGAGGGCCGGGGTAGGCTGAGCCTCACCGCACCTCCCCGGGTACCGTAAAGCAGAAGGTGCTCCCCTCCCCTTCCCTGCTTTCCACCCAGACTGTCCCTCCGTGGGCCTCAACGATGCCCTTCGCAATGGAGAGTCCCAGTCCAGCCCCCTGCTTGTCCTTTCGGCTGACCTGCCAGAACCGGTCGAAGAGCCGTTCCTGGTCTTCCTGTGAGATTCCGGGCCCAGAGTCCGATACCGAAACCTGGAGCCCCCCGGTGACCTCATCCGTCCGAACCGCCACCTCCACCCAACCACCTGAAGGAGTGAACCTCAAGGCGTTACCCAACAGATTGGAGAGGACCTGGAGGAGGCGGTCCCGGTCCCCCCAAGCTTCCCCAACCTCCTCCGGGACCCTTTCCCGGAGACAGACAGAGTCCGCCTCCGCCTGCACCCGGTGGCTTTCCAGGGCCTCACGGACCAGATCCCGAACCTGGAAGGCGGCGGGGGCCACAGAAAGGACGCCGGCCTCCAGGCGCGCAACGTCCAGGAGGTCTCGGATCAGGCGGTTCATACGGGCAGCGGATCGTTTCACAGTCGCAAGGTGCTCCCTCTCCTTCTCGGGAGGCAGCTCCAGATCCAGGAGGAGACTGGCGGCCGAGTAGATGGTCCCCACCGGGTTCCGAAGGTCGTGGGAGACCACGGCCAGCACCTCGTCCCTGGCCCGGACGGCCTGGCGAAGGGACTCCTCGGCGGCCCGGGTTTCCGTCATGTCCGTGAAGCTGAGGACAGCTCCCTTCAGCTCGGCCCCGTCCTTCATGGTCCTCAGGGAGACCCTCACCGGAAAGGGCTCACCACCAGCCCTCCACAGGATCTCGTTCCTCCCGGAGATGGCTGTTCCCGAGTCCATAGCCTGCAGGATTCGGCAGTCCTCCCGGAGATGAGGACGACCGTCTTCGTAGGAATGGTGCAGGAGTTCGTGGACATCCCTCCCGATGACCAGGCGTGTGCGATAGCCCAGGAGCTCAGCTCCGGCACGGTTCAGGAAGGTGCAGCGTCCCTCCCGGTCCATTCCCATGACGCCGTCCCCCGTGGCCCCCAGGAGAGCCTCTGTTTCCCGCCGGGCCCGGAGGGCGTACTGGCGTCGGCTCTCCGACTCCACCATGAGCTGCCGCAAGCGCCACCCCAGAAGGATGACCACACCGGTGGCCATGAGGCCCACGAGGACCAGAGCCCGGCTGATCCTGGTCTGGAGCGCCCGGGCTCTGGCCATGGCGTCCTCACCCCTTCGTATCTCCTGGGCCAGGGCATCCCTGAGGCTTTCGGAAGCGGCCAGGACCTCCTCGTAGATGGCTCGCTCCCGGGTCAGCCTCTCCAGAAACTCCCTGGAAGGGGGCGCGGGAAGGGGGTCCCCGGGGAGGACCTCCCTCCTCAGCATCTCCTCGTGGCTGAGGCGCCAGGAGAAGGAGAGGGCCACCAGGTTGGCGATCCGCTCCCGGACACGGAGGGGCATGCCCTCCGCCAGGGGCCGCAGCGCCTCGAAGGCATCGTCCTCTTCCCGGGCCGCCTCCCGGAATCGGACCCGGAACCGAGCGTCTCCCGAAAGGAGGAAGGCCTGGGAAGCCTCCATCTGCCGGGCATGGGCAACCTCGATGCGGGCCACCAGCCCTCCGGCTGGCTCCAGCACGTTCCGGAGATGGTTCCGGACCTGGGCCATCTCCCGCTCCAGGTGCGCCGGGACCAGAACCAGGGCCAGAAGGGAGAGCAGGACGAAGAGCAGCGCGAGTCCCGGGAGCCAGGACGCCGCCCTGCCCCTCTTGCGGGCGACCGGTAGCTCCCTCGCCGACGAACCGCTGGACGACATGCCCCCCGTGGGGGGCCTCTTCCGGGCCGGCGGCTGGGTGGCGGGTCGTTGGGAGCTCATGATCAGATCTTGCCAGGGAAAGCAACCGCCCCTCGGGCATGGGGCGCTCAGACACCGTTCCCCTTCCCTATTCCTTCCAGTTGCATGGACTGACCGGAAGATACAGCCGCATCCGCCACCTGGGCGAGACACGCCATCCCATGCACACCGCAGAGAGACTCGAAACCCACCTCCCACCCACAGGGGTGGTCGGGCCACTACAGGAGGGACTATAATTCTTCCTATGGTTCCTTCGCGTCACTGCGGCAGGGTTACTGCGAACCCGACCTGCCCGGCTCACCCGGTCCGGCCCCGCCTCTCGGGGCGCCGGCTTAGGCTGTTCCTCGCCCTGACGGCGATTCTGGCCGGTGCTGTGGCCTGTTCCGACTCCCCTGGAAACATCACGCCTCCCGAACCGACCCCCACGACCCTCGCGGCGGTGGAAGGCTCGGGCCTCCAGGCTCCCGCCGGTACCGTCCTTCCCGAAGGACCCACCGTCCAGATCCGGGACCAGGACGGAATGCCCATGGCGGGCATGGAGGTCACCTTCTCGGTGACGGGGGGCGGTGGCACCGTGATCTACCCGAGGGTGGCCACCGACGGCCAGGGGCGTGCCTGGACCACCTGGATCCTGGGGGAAACCCCGGGGGCCGCACAGAGCCTCAGGGCCACAGTGGGGAACCTGTCGGTGGATTTCCAGGCTCAGACTATCCAACCGGTGCCCGGCCTGAGCTATTACGGCCGGTCCCGGTACACACAGTTCTTCCCGGGCCAGCTCCCGATCGTGTTGAGTGCCGGCCACGGCGGCGATCTCCTGCCGGCGGAGATTCCGGACCGGACCTACGGGACCACGGTGCAGGACCGCCACACCATGGACCTGGCTCTCCGGATCCGCCAGGCCATCAAGGACCAGACGGGTTACTGGCCCCACCTGGTGGTATCTCATCTCCGTCGCATCAAGCTCGACCCCAACCGGGAGATCGTGGAAGCCGCCCAGGGAAGTCTCCCGGCCGAAAGGGCCTGGTGGGAGTACCATACCTTCATCGAGATAGCCCGTCAGATGGTGGAGGCCGACTTCGGTGAGGGCCTCTACCTGGACATCCACGGCCACGGCCACCCCATTCAGCGCTCGGAACTGGGCTACCTCCTCTCCGGCTCGCAGCTTGCCCTTTCCGACGAGGACCTCCGGGATCTGGCGAGCCGAAGCAGCCTGAAAGCCCTGGCACAGAAGCCTGGAGTGGATTTCGTGGAGCTGATCCGGGGTCCCCTTTCCCTCGGATCCCTCCTGGAGGATGAAGGGTTCCCCTCTGTTCCCAGCCAAGACGACCCCCACCCGGGCGGCGACCCCTACTTCTCCGGGGGATACAGCACCGTCGTCCACGGGTCCCGGGACGGGGGAGCCGTCAGCGGGATCCAGATCGAGTGCAACTTCACCGGTGTGAGGGACACCGCCGAGAACCGTCAGGCGTTCGCCGAAGCTCTCGCCTCTTCCCTGGCCGTCTACTTCCCGGCCCACTTCGGGATGGCCCTCACCCTCCCTGACGCTTTGCCGGCGGATTGGGAGCTCGCCCTCTTTGAAGCTTCGCCGATGGAAGGGGAGCTGACCCTCTTCGTCGCCCCGGCCACACGCTGAGCCCCCTTTCGGTATCGGATCCGAACCCCGATTTTGGGGGGTACTCCATGTAGCCTTCGGCCATGACCCGTCCCCGGCGCCGGGGACGTTGCGGGTTTATCACCGGACGCCGGGGAGGTCCTTACCTTCCTCCACGGCCTGCAGAGAAAGGAGGTCTCCATGGCCTGCGCCAAGCTGCAAGAGTACCTGGACCAGAACCGGGTGAAGTACCTGTCCGTCAAGCACTCCCCTGCCTTCACCGCCCAGGAGGTAGCTGCCGCCGCCCACATCCCCGGCAGCGCGATGGCCAAGACCGTCATGGTCAAGCTGGACGGATCCATGGCCATGGTGGTCCTGCCGGCTCCGGAGATGGTCCGGATGGGGCACCTGAAGGCCGAAACCGGGGTCGAGGAGGTGGAGCTCGCTTCCGAGCAGGAATTCAAGAGGCTCTTCCCGGATTGCGAGGTGGGGGCCATGCCCCCCTTCGGCAACCTCTACGACATAGACACCTTCGTTGCAGAGAGCCTCGGAGCGAACCCGGAGATCGCCTTCAACGGCGGCACCCACACGGAGGTCATCAAGATGGCCTACGCCGACTGGGAGAAGCTGGTCCAACCCAAGGTGCTCCGGGGTTGAGGGAAGGATCCGGGAGG
>PXFI01000256.1 GCA_003564295.1 Gemmatimonadota bacterium
GCGGCCTCTTCGTCATGGCTCCCCTCTGGATGGCCTTCGGCCTTCCCATGGAGGGCGTGGGCATCCTCATCGCCCTGGACCTCATTCCCGATATGGTCCTGACCGTGGCCAACGTCACGGGGAACATGGCCGTGGTGGCCCTGGTGGGTGGGCGACAGGCGACGAGTCCGGAGCGACCGAGCTGGTCCCGATCACCTGCCGGAGCGGCGCAGAGGGGCCTGGAGACCGTGTCCTGACCGCAGGTCACCTCCTTCAGGAGAAGCGCCGGGGCGAGCTGAAGACGGTGAGCCGGGAGCTCGGGCACGCACCTGATGCCTCTCCCCTGCGCTGAGCTACCTACCTCCCACCTCCCCCCCACCCGCCCGAACCCGCTCCGCGGCGGGGGGTACACCCCCCGGGCACTCGCTATGCGGCAAGGGGTGCCCAGCGAGTTACGATGCCGGGCCAAGCCCTTCCCTGAACGACCGCGACCACGGAGCATGACCATGCACGCACATGGCACGGCAGTGGGATTCCTCCTTCTTTCGGCGCCTTTCCTGGCCCTCCTCCATCCTGTCCCCGCCGCCGCCCAGGAGAGTGACGGCAGCTGGAAGAACGTGGCGGAGCTCACCATGGTCCATACGGCGGGCAACGCCACCTCCAGCACCTTGGGCTTCAAGAACACCTTCGACTACCGCTGGGCGGCCTCGGCCTTTCAGCTCAGTGCCGGAGGGGTCCGGGCCCGGGCAGGCACCGTGACCCGCACCGCCACGGGCACGCCCGACGACTTCACGGTCACCAAGTCCACCGAGACCACCACCACGGCCGAGAACTATTTCCTCAGGAGTCGCCTGGACCGGACCGTGTCCGACGCCCTCTTCCTGTTCGGCAGTGTGGGGTGGGACCGGAACACCTTCGCCGGCGTGGACAACCGCTACACCCTGGTGGCGGGGGCCGGCCGCACCTGGTTCGACGAGGAGGCCCGGCGCTTCAAGACCGATCTGGGCCTTACCTATACCGTCCAGGACGACGTGGTGAAGAACCCGGATGTGGCCGACAGCTTCATGGGTCTTCGGGCCTCGTATGACTACTTCCGAACCCTCACCGAGACCACGAACTACGGCAGCGTGCTGGTGGCGGACCAGAACCTCCAGGACACGGAAGACATTCGGGTGAACTGGACCAACTCCCTCACCGTGGCCATCTCCGCCCGCCTGGCGCTGAAGACCAGCTACCAGATCCTCTTCGACAACCGACCGGCCCTGGTGAGCGTGCCCCTGGGGGACGGGACGGTCCTGACCCCCCTGGGCAAGGTGGACAGCGTCTTCAGCGTGGCCGTGGTGGCGAACTTCTGAGGAAGGGAAGGCCCCCCCGGGCCTTGCAGGTCATGACCAGTCTGACTGGTCTCTAGCATGACCACCTACTCAACCTACGAAGCCAAGGCCCGGTTCTCCGAGGTGCTGCGGATGGTCCGGCAGGGCCACTCCGTTGCCATCACCTATCGGGGAGAGCCGGTGGCGGAGATTCGACCCATCGACGGACAGGGGGGCTCAGCGTTGGAGAGGCGCCTGGCGGGGTTCGACCGTCTCCTGAGCTCCAACCTCCTGGAGGCCGAGGTCCGGGCTGCCCTCCGGCGAGAGGAAGTCCGAGCCGCCACGCGCCATGAGGCCCGAAAGGCCGGCGACGACCTCCTCTCCTGGGTGGACTGGGTGATCCCTTCCCGCCCTCTGTCGCAGGAGATCCGCGCCGTCCTTGCGAGCGAGTACCTGCGGGGGACTACAGGCCGTCCGCCAGGTACGGGTGATTACGGGCCGCCCTCCATGTGCGGCGGAGCGGAGCGCGAGCATCCGGCCCGGCTCGCGAGGGGGTAGTCCTCCGGGCGCTTGATGTTGCCGAGGCTCAAGTCCACATCCAGTTCGGGCCAGTAGAAATGGTCTTTCGTGGGCCGATCGATGCGGGACAGCTGTCTGATCGTCGCATCCCGAAACCAGGGGAACTCGTCGAACGGCAGATAGTGCTCGCCACCGTCGATGAGAAGCCACAGCCCGTGCTGGGATACGTTCAAAAGCTCAACCCCTGAAGTGCTGGTTCCACGCTCTGCGGATCTCATCTTCCCGTTTCCTGATCAACTCCAGCGCGGTTGCCAGAGTCTGTTGACTGAGCCGGTGGTTGCGGGCCATTCGAGGATCGATCCAGATCTTCGCCTCCCCTTCCTCTCCCAGGACGTGGACATGCATCCGCCCCTCTTCTCGCGAGAAGAAGAAGAACCTCAGACCCCTCTCCTTAAAGAGAGTTGGACTCATGGATGGATCAAAGCCCCTATCGTGTCCGCGGCGTTGCCTGACGCAACATCTTGACGCAACCTCGTCAAGGCCGGGTGACGAAGCGATGGCAGGATGGGCCTGGATCTGAAGGGACCCCGGCGGCGGCATGGCTGGTGGTGACGCCGGACGCGGGGAGGGCCGTGCCGGGCTGCTAACGGCTGACCGTGCTGGTGTATGGGCTGCCGCTGATGGGCGTGCCGTTCATGGTGATCTCTACATAGTCTTTGCCCGTGCGCACCGGATGGGGCGTGTAGCTGGCCGTGTACGTCCCGTCACCCACATCGGTAGCCGTGATGGGCCCGGCGGTATTCGTTCCCGACACAGTTACCACCACGGTCTCGCCGCCCACGGTCACAGGGTTTCCATAGGCGTCCCTGGCCTGCACCACGATGTGGGTAGGCTCCTTCGGTTTCCCGTCCGGCACCGTGGCCGTGGAATGGGCCGGGCTCGCCGCACCGGCGCCTACCGTGCTGGTGAACGGGCTGCCGCTGATGGAGGTGCCGTTCATGGTGATGAACACGGAGTCTGTGCCCACGGCCGTAGGCGTGTAGCTGGAGGTGTAGGTGCCGTCGCCCTGGTCCGTGACGGCGAGGGCTCCCGGGCTGTTGGCCCCCGACACGGTGACGACCACCGTTGCGCCCCCGGAGCTCAAGGGGTTGCCGCTGGCGTCCCGCGCCTGGATCAACATGTCTGTCGGGAGTCCGGCGGTGCCGTCCGGCACCGTGGCCGTGGAATGGGCAGGGCTCGCAGCACCGGCGCCCACCGTGCTGGTGAACGGGCTGCCGCTGATGGAGGTGCCGTTCATGGTGATGGCTACGGTGTCGGTGCCCGCTAAAGCGGGCGTGTAGCTGGCCGTGTAGGTGCCGTCGCCCTGGTCCGTGACGGCGAGGGCTCCCGGGCTGTTGGCCCCCGACACGGTGACGACCACCGTTGCGCCCCCGGAGCTTAAGGGGTTGTCGTTCCCGTCCCTGGCCTGGACCACGATGCGGGTGGGGCTCGCCACCCCGCCGCGGGGCACGGTGGCCGTGGAGCGGACTGGGCTCACCTCCCCGACGCCCACCATGCTGGTGAACGGGCTGCCGCTGATGGCGGTGCCGTCCATGGTAATGGATACGGTGTCGGTGCCGGCTACGGCGGGCGTGTAGCTGGCCGTGTAGGTGCCGTCGCCCTGGTCCGTGACGGCGAGGGCTCCCGGGCTGTTGGCCCCCGACACGGTGACGGCCACCGTTGCGCCCCCGGAGGTCAACGGATTCCCACCCCTGTCCCTGGCCTGGACCACGATGTTCGTGACGCTGCCCGAGGTGCCATCGGCCACGGAGCCCCGAGAGTGGACCGGGCTCGCCGGTCCCACTTTGACCGTGAAGGTTATGTCCACGGACACTGGGTTGTTGAGGGCTCCGGGCCCTGAGAGCCTGACTTCCGCAATGTAGATACCGGGGCTCAGGCCGGAGGGATCAGGCTGCACCAGCAGCTCGGTTGGGGCCGTGGTCCCGGTCAGGTTGGCTGAGAGCCAGCCGCCGCCACCGAGGTACAGGCGCATGGCCTTGAGGTCTGAGAGGACGCCGCCTCCCCGGTTGGTGATCTGAACGGTCTGTGGGGCGGGGGGAGCGTCGCCGGCGTCCACCTGGAATTCCAGCGCCGTCGGGCTCAACTCGATGATGGGCCTGTCCAGCGTGACTACCGCCTGGATCGGGACGGAAAGGGGTGCGATCCTGTCATCCTGGGACGTCAGCACAAGGGTCGCATCGTGGACCCCCTCTCCCAGCGCCCCCAGCAGGCCCGTGACGATAAGGGTGGTAGGAGCAGAAAGCCCTTCCAGAGCCATGGATAACCATCCGGTCGCTCCGCCCTCTGGATACTGTACCGTCGCCGAGATCCCTCCCAGCGATCCCCCCCCTCCGTTGGTGATCCGGAGGGTGATGGGCTCCGGATCCGTCCCCCCCACGGCCCTCTGGAAGAGGATAGATGGCTCGCTGACCACGAACCTTGGGCCGGGCTCCACCGACACGGTCCCCGAGCCCCGAGTCCCGGACAGGGTCGCCCAAACCGTCGCCTGCCCTGGGGCGAGGGCCGTCACCTTCCCCGATCCATCGATGGAAAGAACGGTGGGATTGTCGCTGGACCAGGTCACAGCCCCGTTTGGCAGGGTCTTCCCGACCTCGTCCCTTACCCGGGCCGTGAGATTCCGAGAGTCTCCTTCCAGGACGGTGAGGAAGGATGGCTCCACTTCCACCGACGCCACCGGAACCTCGGTAATGTCCCGGATCGTGCAAGCTTGGGCCAGAGCTACAACGCCCAATGCCACCGCTGGGGTGAGGAATCTCTTCTTCATGATGGTTCCGGGTCGAACGAGTTCAATCCGGCGAAGATCATGACCGGCTTCGTGCCCAATGTCCACTCCGCCGCCTTCAATCACCACTAAGAATACTGATGTTCCAGCCGTTGGGGACATCCGTCAGCGGTATGAAATTCGGCGTAGCTCTCCTCGGCCATCCGGCGAAGCCTACCTACCTACAAGGGGTTACACCGTTCGAGCGAGCGGGGTTCACCAACAATGCGCGAGAAGCCCGGGGCTTCAGCCCCGGGAGGGATAGCGCGAGCGCCGGCAGGCGCTCAAGGGGGTTGCCATCGACAGCGAAGTTCAATAAACTGAGGCCATGCCGAACAAAACCCGAAGCCACCAGTACGCCGCCAACCGAGTGCGGGCCATCCCGGGCCC
>PXFI01000209.1 GCA_003564295.1 Gemmatimonadota bacterium
CCCGATAGACGCGAACCGTCACCTCCTCCCTGGGCCTCCGCTGGGCGATGAGGTTCTGGAGTCCGTTGGGCCGGTACACCACCGTGCCGTCCACCGAGTAGATGACGTCCCCCTGCCGGAGGCCGGCCCGGGCCGCCGGCCCGCTATCGGTGACGTCCTGAACCAGGACACCCGCCACCTGAGGCAGGTTGTAGTACTCCTGGTCCTCGGGATAGATCTGGTTGATGGAGACGCCCAACCATGCCCTCCGGACCCGGCCGTGCTCGATGAGGTCTTCCATGACCCTGGCTGCCAGGTCCATGGGGATGGCGAAGCCGTATCCGACAAAGGTGCCCGAAGGGGAGAGGATGGCGGAATTGATGCCCACCACCTGACCCCGGAGGTTCACCATGGGCCCGCCCGAGTTGCCCCGATTGATGACGGCATCGGTCTGGATGAAGTCTTCGATGGCATAGCCCGCCAGGGCCTGGCCGAACTCGGGGTTCCGTTCGAGCTCGGACCGGATGAGCTCCAGGGGCCGGCCCTTGGCGCTGACGATTCCGGCCGTGACGGTGTAGTCGAGCTGGGTGGTTCCCCCGACGCCGGGGTTGCCGATGGCCAGAATCCACTCGCCCACCCGGAGGTCGGCGGAACTCCCCAGGCTCAGGAAGGGCAGGCCCTCCTGGTCGATCTTGATGACGGCCACGTCCGTGGTCGGGTCCGTCCCCACCACGGAAGCGATGAAGTACCGGCCGTCCCTCAGATAGACCCTGATCTCGTCGGCCGCCGCCACCACGTGATCGTTGGTGAGAATGTAGCCGTCGTGGGAGACCAGGAACCCGGAGCCCCCGGCCATGCGGGGGATCTCCTGGTGTTCCCGGCCTTCCGGAATATCGAAGAAGGGGCGGAATGGCTCGGGGATCCTGGGGGTGGTGACCCTCCTGGTGGACGTCACCTCGATCCGCACCACCGCCGGGGTCACCGACTCGGCCACGTTGGCGAAGGCGTCACTCAGGTCCAGGGCGGGCCGCACGGCATCGTCGGAGAGCTGGGGCACCTGCAGGATGGAGGGCATGGCATAGGTGGGGCCTGTCCACCCCAGACCGGATGCAAGAGCGAGTCCCCCCAGGAATCCTAGAGCTATGGTCGCAATGACCCGGGCCTTGGCCTTCAGCGGATCAAACATGGATTCACTCCCTCATACGACAATAGAATATCTCACACCCTGAGTCCTGCGGGTCCTTCACCTGTTCCTCGAACTTCCTACCCGCAGGACTCGCGGGAAGGTCCGGGAGGCCTGCGGCTACCGGACCGCCTACTTGTCCTCGTCCACAATCTCATAGTCGGCCTCCACCACCTCCTCGTCCTCGGAGCCCGGTGCCTCCTCTCCGCCCCTGGCATCGGCGCCTTCCATGTCTCCCATCTCCGGGCCCGGGCCCTCGGCCCCGGCGGCTTGTGCCTGGTACATCTCCTGGCCGGCGGCACTGAAGGCCTGCATGAGCTCGTCCCTGGCTTGGTTGATGGCGGTGGTGTCGTCTCCCTTCAGGGCCTCCTTGGCCTTTTCCGCGGCCTCTTTCAGACGGTCCCGGGTACCTTCCGAGACCTTGTCACCCCACTCACCCGAATCCTTCTCCACCTGGTAGACCAGGGAGTCCAGCTGATTCCTGGCCTCCACCTTGGCCCTGCGCTCCTCGTCCTCGGAGGCGTGGGCCTCGGCATCCATAACCATCCGGTCGATCTCCTTCTCGGAAAGTCCGCTGGAGGCCTCGATCCGGATCTTCTGCTCCTTGCCGGTGGCTCGGTCCTTTGCGGACACGTGGAGAATGCCGTTGGCGTCGATGTCGAAGGTGACCTCGATCTGGGGCATGCCCCGGGGGGCCGGCGGAATGCCGGTGAGCTGGAATTTGCCGATGGTCTTGTTGTCCATGGCCATCTTCCGCTCCCCCTGGAGGACGTGGATCTCCACCGTCGTCTGGTTGTCCTCGGCGGTGGAGAACACCTCGGCCTTCTTGGTGGGGATGGTGGTGTTCCGATGGATCAGGGTGGTCATGACCCCACCCAGGGTCTCGATCCCCAGGGAGAGGGGGGTCACATCCAGGAGGAGGACGTCCTTCACGTCACCCGCCAGGACGCCGCCCTGGATGGCCGCCCCGATGGCCACAACCTCATCGGGATTCACACCCTTATGGGGCTCTCTCTTGAAGAAGTCCTTCACGATCTGCTGGACCTTGGGGATCCGTGTGGAGCCTCCCACCAGCACCACCTCGTCGATGTCCGAGCTCTTGAGGCCGGCGTCAGCCAGGGCCTTCTGCATGGGCGGAACCAGCCTCTGCATCTCCGGATCCACCAGCTGCTCGAATTTTGCGCGACTCAGGGTGTAGTTCAGATGCTTGGGGCCCTCCTGGGTGGCGGTGATGAAGGGGAGGTTGATGTCCGTCTGCATGGTGGAGGACAACTCCATCTTGGCCTTCTCTGCAGCCTCCTTCAGGCGCTGGAGGGCCATGGCGTCCTGTGAAAGATCGATACCCTGGTCCTTCTTGAACTCCGCCACGAGCCACTCGATGATGCGCTGGTCCAGGTCATCCCCACCCAGGTGGGTATCGCCGTTGGTGGACTTCACCTCGAAGACCCCTTCGCCAAGCTCCAGGATGGAGATGTCGTAGGTTCCGCCCCCCAGGTCGAAGACTGCGATCTTCTCGTCCTTCTTCTTTTCCAGCCCATAGGCCAGGGAAGCGGCCGTGGGCTCGTTGATGATCCTCAGGACCTCCAGCCCCGCCACCTTACCGGCGTCCTTGGTGGCCTGGCGCTGGGAGTCGTTGAAGTAGGCTGGGACGGTGATGACGGCCTGGGTCACGGTCTGCCCCAGGTAGTCCTCCGCCGTCTGCTTCATCTTCTGGAGGATCATGGCCGAGATTTCCGGGGGCGTGAACGTCTTGTTGGCGTTGGGAAGGCTGACCTGGACCCTGTCCTGGCCGTCGGCCGTCACCTCGAAGGGCACCAGACGCTTCTCGTGTTCCACCTCCGATGCCTTTCGGCCCATGAAACGCTTGATGGAGAACACGGTGTTCTTGGGGTTCGTGATGGCTTGGCGCCGGGCCACCTGGCCTACCAGGCGCTCCCCGTCCTTGGTGAAGGCCACCACCGAAGGGGTGGTCCTGCCACCCTCGGAGTTGGGGATCACGACGGGCTCCCCGCCCTCCATGACCGCCACGGCGGAATTCGTGGTTCCCAGGTCGATCCCGATTACCTTGCCCATGATTGCTCCTTGACGACTGGCTTGCTTTCCGTTGGAGACGTCCCCGACCGGGGGCGTGCACCCTGACCGAGAAAGAGGGGAGCAACCTCCGTGCCGGGGAATGGATGGAAATCAGTCCCCCTCCCCCGCCAGAATGGCGGGTCCCAGGAAGCCCTCCGCCGGAATGGCAGGGTTGGATGGTCTTGACTGTCGTAGGAGGAGAGGGGATCTCCGGGGCCGGGGATGGTGGTGAAGAGAGCGCTACCCTTTCATATTCCCCGGGCATTTCCGGTGAGGCCGGGTTCGGCGCAGGGGATCCTTCGTCCCTGGTGCCGGGTCCTGCCATCCCCGTTCCCGGGACGGGGCGGCAGCTTGCCGGCCCACGCCCGGATGCCGTGCAGGGGCTTCCTTCATCCCATGGGCGGAGGCGGACGTCATGAAACGACCTTCAGGCCCGGTTGTGGCGCTCTGGGTGGTAGCGGCGGTGCTCCTAGGCACCGGGGTCTTTGCCTCGGCCTTCGCCCAGGGGGCCCAGCCCCCATCCGCGGGCCAGCCCCCATCCGCGGCCCAGCCCCCATCCGCGGGCCAGCCCCCATCCGCGGCCCAGACCCATCTCCGCTCCCGGATGGAGGAAGGATTGGACACCCCCCTCCCGGCACGCCTCCGCTCCCTGGTGGGCATGCTCCTCCTGGGGCTGCTGGCCTGGGCCTTCTCCGTGAACCGGTCCAGGCTGGCCTGGCGGGTGATCCTCTGGGGGGTGGGCCTCCAGCTCATCTTTGCCGTCTTCATCCTCAAGACTCCCGCGGGCGCTGCTCTCTTCGCCTGGCTCAACACGGTGGTGGTGGCCCTCCTGGGCTTCACGGTGGAGGGAGCCAGGTTCATCTTCGGCGACCTGGTCTATAACAACGTTCCCCTGGGATTCGGGGAGGCCGGGACCAACGCTCCCATCCAGGAGATGCCGGGGCAGGTGGCCCGGACGGGGGCGTCCTTCGCCTTCAACGTCCTTCCTACCATCATCTTCTTCTCCTCCCTCATGACGGTCCTCTACCACCTGGGCATCATGCAGTGGGTGGTGAAGGGGGTGGCGTGGGTGATGCAGAAGACCCTGGGGACCTCCGGGGCCGAGACCCTTTCGGCGGCGGGCAACATCTTCGTGGGACAGACGGAGGCTCCCCTCATGATCAAGCCCTTCGTCGAGAGAATGACCCTGTCGGAGCTGCACGCCGTCATGACGGGAGGGTTCGCCACGGTAGCCGGGGGTGTCATGGCGGCCTACGTGGGCATGCTCGTGGCCTACTTTCCCGACATCGCCGGGCATCTCATTGCCGCTTCTGTCATGTCGGCCCCGGCGGCCCTGGTCATGGCCAAGCTCATGTATCCGGAGGAGGAGGTGCCTGTCACCAGGGGGAGCCTGCGTGTCGACCTGGAGCGCCCCGACGTGAACGTCATCGACGCGGCGGCCCGGGGAGCCTCGGAGGGCCTGAGCCTGGCTCTGAACGTGGCGGCCATGCTCCTGGCCTTCATCGCCCTGATCGCCCTGGCGAACGCCTTCATCGGCTGGGCCGGGGCCTTCGCCGGGATGGACCACCTCTCCCTGGAGATGCTCCTGGGGTGGGTCCTGGCGCCCCTGGCCTGGTTCATGGGCGTTCCCTGGTCCGACGCCGCGACGGTGGGGTCCCTCCTGGGAGTCAAGACCGTACTGAACGAGTTCGTGGCCTACCTCCAACTCTCCAGCCTGTTGCAGGGCGCCGGTGGCCTCGAGCCCCGCTCCGTCGTCATCTCCATCTACGCCCTTTCGGGCTTTGCCAACTTCGCGTCCATCGCCATCCAGATCGGCGGAATCGGAAGCATCGCCCCGTCCCGCCGGCAGGATCTCTCCCGGGTGGGGCTCCGGGCCATGGTGGCGGGGTCGCTGGCGGCGTTCATGACTGCCACCATAGCGGGGATGCTGCTGTGAGCAGGGGCGAGGACGGAGCTGCCACGAGGGTGGACGAAGGGAGGGAGGCTCCCCACGGGCCGCTCCGGGGTGTTTGTGCCCGAGGCCTCCCCCTTGAGGCAGCCCTTCGCACCCTCCGAGAAAGGATCCCGGAGCCCCCGGAGATCCTCCTGGTTCTGGGTTCGGGGCTGGGAGGTATGGTGGAGGTGGTGCGGGACGTCGTGACGGTGGGGTTCGGAGAGATCCCCGGCTTCCCCGAGGCGGGGGTGGCCGGGCACCAGGGGCGATTCGTGGCCGGCAGGATAGGGGGGCGTTGGGTCCTGGTGCAGCAAGGGCGCTTCCATTTCTACGAGGGCCATCCTCCAGAGGTAGTGACGGCGCCGGTGTGCCTGGCCGCCCAGTTGGGCGTGAGTGGGGCCATCTTCACCAACGCCGCCGGGGGTCTGACTCCGGAGTTGGGCCCAGGCTCGATTCTCCTCCTGGACGATCATCTCGATTTCATGGGGCGCCATCCGCACGACGACCTCAACCTCCCGGGGCGCCATCCGCACCATCATCTCAACCGCGCGGGGCGCCATCCGCTCCCGGGCCCTGTTCAGGGTGGGGGAGAGCGGTTTCCGAACATGAGGGCGCCCTATGACTTCCGGCTCCAGGAGTTGGCGTTGGAAGTGGCACTGGAGATGCGGATCCCCCTGAGCCGGGGTATCTACGCAGGAGTCTCGGGGCCGAGCTACGAGACCCGGGCCGAGGTCAGGGCCATCCGGGCGGCGGGAGCCCACGCCGTGGGCATGTCCACGGTGCCCGAGGTCACCATGGCCCGGGCCCTGGGCCTGCGGGTCCTGGCCTTCTCCCTCATCACCAACCGGGCAGCGGGGTTGGGGGTCGGCCTCCTGGACCACCAGGAGGTATTGGACGTGGGAAAGGCGGCCGGGGGGCGCCTTCAGGCGTTGGTGCAGGCCATCCTTGCCGGGTGGCCGGGGGGGGATCGCCCCAGTGGCCCTTCCGGGTGAGGGGCATTGGGCCGGGTTGAGGGCAGGGGCGCCGGGGGTCAGGTATGGCCCAAACCCGGCAGATATCTGGTTCCGGCGAAATGATTGATGGGTCCGTGGCCTTGGCCCAACCCCGGTGCCGTCCGGATGGCCCGTGTCACGAAGTCCACGGCCAGCTCCACCGCCTCGGGGAGGGGAAGGCCCCGGGCCAGGGCTGCGGCTGCGGCGGCAGAAAGGGTGCAACCGGTCCCATGGGTATGGGGAGTGTCCAGGCGGGTCCTTCGCCAGACTCGCTCCCGGGTCCCGTCCCAGAGCAGGTCGACAGCTTCACCTTCCAGGAGGTGGCCACCCTTCACCAGGGCCGCGCCCGCTCCCATCTCCACGAGCTTGCGGGCGGCGTGGCGCATCTCCTGGATGGTGGAGACAGGGTGCCCGGTGAGGATCTCCGCCTCGTGGAGGTTGGGGGTGACCAGGGTGGCCAGGGGCAGGAGCTCGGTGACCAGGGCTTCCTGGGCGTCCACGTCCAGGAGGCGGTCCCCGGACGTGGCCACCATGACGGGGTCCATGACGTAGTTGCCGATGCCGTGTTCCCGGATGGCCCCGGCCACCGTTCCCACGAGAGGGGCGGTGGCCAGCATCCCGGTCTTGGCGCCTCCGGGGCGGAGGTCCTCGGCCACCGCGTCGATCTGGGCCCGGACCACCTCCAGGGGGATGGGATGGATGGCCCTGACCCCCAGGGTATTCTGGGCCGTGATGGCCGTGAGAGCGGAGGTGCCGAAGACACCGAAGGCGTGAAAGGTCTTGAGATCGGCCTGGATGCCCGCGCCGCCGCCGCTGTCGGACCCGGCGATGGTGAGGGCGATGGGGAGCTTGCCGGAGGTCATGAGCGTCTCTGGGTACTGGGCTCTCGAAGTGTTCTCGGCCGCACGTGAGATTCAGCCGCCGAAAGTATAGGTTGCCCCGGGGGTGAGGGGAACCGCCACCGGCGGCGGGCTATCCTCCGCCCGGAAACGGTCCACGAACGGAAGGAAGGCCATGGCCATGGCCCTGAGCAAGACAAAGACGAAGCTCCTGGAACGGCTCCGGAGCCCCAGGCAGAGACCCCGGGAGGGGGCGTTCCTTGTGGAGGGGATCCGGGGTTGCCGGGAGGTCCTGAGGGCCACCCAGCCGCTGAAGGTGCGATTCGCTCTGGTCTCCGTCTCCCTCCGTGAGTCTCAGGAGGGGAGGGACTTGCTGAGCTCGCTGGTCGCTGCCCCCTTCCCGGTGGAAGAGCTCTCGCAGGCCGAGTTCGAAACCGTTTCCCATGTGGAGCGGCCTCAGGGGGCGATGCTGGTGGTATCGGAGCCGGCGGACCCCTTGACCCTCATGGAAGGTGGGCCTGACACGCGAATCCTCCTGCTGGACGGAGTCCAGGATCCGGGGAACGCCGGTACGCTGATCCGGGCGGCCCGGGCCTTCGGTATGGACGGGGTTCTGGCTCTGGACGGGACAGTGGATCCCTGGAGCCCGAAGGTGGTCCGGTCCGCCGCCGGGTCCATGGCCCATATTCCCGTGGCTCGCCTCACATGGCCCGAAGCTGCCGGCTGGCTGGGTCGGAGGGGGGCCTCCCTCTTCGTGGCCGATCCCTCGGGCGAAGACGTGCGTGGATTCCTTCCCCGTGCTCCATGGGCCCTGGCGGTGGGGAACGAAGGGGCCGGCTCCAGGCCGGCGCTCAGGGAGAAGGCCGGGCGGGTCCTGGCGATTCCCATGGCGCCGGGCGTAGACTCCCTGAACGCCGGCATGGCGGGGGCGATTCTCCTGTTCACCCTGGGTGGCCAACCCTGCAGAGACGCAGGGGGCGAGGAAGCGGAGGACTGATGATGTTTCCCGTGGGCGATTCCTGGACCGTGGCCGTCATCGCAGGGCTCTTCGGGCTGATGCTGGGGTCCTTCCTGAACGTCTGCACCTTCCGGTGGCCCACGGACGGCTCCGTGGTGCATCCTCCCTCCCGCTGTCCGGCCTGCGGAGCTTCCATACGCTGGTTCGACAACGTACCCCTCCTCAGCTATGTGATCCTACAAGGGCGGTGCCGCTCCTGCGGTGTGTTCATTTCTCCACAGTACCCCCTGGTGGAGTTGGCCACGGGGCTCATCTGGGCCGGCGCCTTCTGGAGGTTGGGCTTCTCGCCGGAGGCGGCCCGTGGGGCGGTCTTCCTCTCCATCCTCCTGGGGATCGCCATCACCGATGCCCGGTTCTACATCATTCCGGACCAGTTCTCCCTGGGTGGCGTGGTCGTGGGACTGGGGATGTCCTTTCTCCCGGGAGGTGTCACCTTCGTGCAAGCCTTCCTGGGGGCCCTGGTGGGTTTCGGGGCTCTCTGGGTGGTGGCGAAGGTGGGCACCTGGCTCTTCAGGAAGGAGGCCATGGGGGGAGGAGACCTGAAGATGATGGGGATGGTGGGAGCCTTTCTGGGAGTGCCGGGGGTCCTCCTGACTCTCTTCCTCGGATCCCTGCTGGGGGCGGCGATCTTCGGGCCCATCTCCTGGAAGACCGGGAAGCTGGTGCCCTTCGGGATCTTCCTGGCGGCGGGGGCTGCCCTCACCTACGGGTGGGGGGAACGCCTCATGGCATGGTACGCCGTCGAGTTTCTCGGCAGGACGCTGTGAAGCTGCCGGATCGCCCGGGAGGGTTGCCGGCGCCTCGGGCCATCACTCTTCCCGTCCTCCCCGGCCTACTCCCGGGGCTCTCTCCGTAAGGGGGGGAAGGAGGGCCAGGCTCAATCTTCCGCTTGGTGATCGGGAGGAGCCATCTTTCTCACGCGTGCCCGAAGTACCTGCGTCTCGGTGGCTTCCATGACGTCGATGCGAACCCCATCCCGCTCCAGGAACTCTCCCTTTGCCGGAACGTAACCGAGCTCCTCGATGATGAACCCGTTCAGGGAACGGTGCTCCAGCTGGGGGAGTGCGACCTTGAAGGCGTAGTTGATCTCCCGGAGGTCCACGGCTCCGTAGGCGATGATCTCGTTGCGGGAGATGCGGATCAGGGGCTCTTCCGGGAGATCCGTCTCGTCCACGATCTCCCCCACCAGCTCTTCCAGGACGTCCTCCAGCGTCACCAGCCCGTCGGTCCCTCCGAACTCGTCGGCCACGATGCCCAGATGGATCCGCTTCGTCTGGAAATCCTTTAGCAGGCGGGTGAGGGAGAGGGAGCCCGGCACGAAGAACGGCTCCCGGGCGAGGCTTTTCAGGGGGGTGTCGCCCTTTCCCGAGATGTAGCTCTGGTAGGCTTCCCGGACGTGGAGGATGCCGGTGATGTCGTCCACGTTCTCTCCGAAGATAGGTACCCTGGAGAAGGGCACCTTCTCCAACTCCTCCACGATCTCTTCCAGGGTGAGGGAGTCCTTCCAGGCGAAGATCGCCACCCGGGGGGTCATGACTTCCCAGGCCGTGAGCTCGTCCAGGCGGAAGGCCCGTTCCACCAGGTGGTGTTCTTCCATCTCCACCACCCCTTCCTCCTGCCCCAGGATGGTGATCTCCCGAACCTCCCTCTCTTCCTGGGTGGTGCCGTTCTCCCCTGTGGTCCCGGCCAGGTACTGCTCCACCCGGAACACCGGGGAGAGGACGAGCCCGAAGGTCCGTTCCAGGAAGAGGATGACCGGAGCTGCCGCCAGGGCCATCCGAACGGAACGCCTGGCTGCCAGGGACCGGGGCAGAAGCTCCGCAAGCAGGAGGGTTGCCGGAACCGAGATGGCCATTCCCCGGACGAACCCCGGGATACCCCAGGTCAGGGCGGACCACCCCGTGACCAGGCCCACGGCCGCGAGGCCTGTGACGGAAGAAGAGAGGAGAAGAAGCCCCTGAACCGAGCCGGTCCGGGACCGGAGGTCCGAGAGGGCCTCGGCACCCCTGAAGCCCTCCTCCAAGAGGGTCCGGATGCGAGCGCCACCCACGGAGAAGACGGCTGTGGAGGATGCGGAGAAGAACGCAGAAAGCAGGACCAGTGCCAGTGCGGCCGGGAGCACTATCGCCACGGCCGACTCCCGGTACTTGGCGGTTGGTCCGCGTTGGCGCTGGTGGTGTCCTGGTCCATGGCTCCGGGCCGAAGAGGGCATTGCCCCGCGGAGTTCGCCTCCTGGAAAATTGAGGCTTCCTCCATGGTGCGCTTGAACCCAAGATGGTCATAAAACCGGCCCGGGGTCAAGGTGTTCCGGACCTTTCCGTTGCTTTGTCCACCTGCCCGGAGAGCGGTTGCCATGAGTAGGACGATTGCCTAACTTGCGGCCGGTTTTCAATTCGGCCTTGAGGATTCCACGGGATGGCCGGGCAAGAGCAGAAGGAATCCCTGCGGTTGCAGCTCCTCACCGCGGCGGGTCGCTATACGGGCCATGGCCTCACTCTGGCTCTCTCGACGTTGCTCTTTCTGCTGTGCGGGTGGTGGCTCGACGGAAAGGCGGGTACCATGCCCCTTTTCCTGATCCTGGGGGCTCTTTTGGGAGCGGGAGCGGGCTTCTACAGCCTGTATTATCATATCGTGGTGGAGCCGCGGGAACTGGAACAGGACCGGGGCCGAAACGGGGATCCCGAGTCTTGAGCCGATTCTGGCGGTACGGCGCTGTGGCCCTGGGGGTCCTGGTCCTGGTGACGGGCGGCCTGTGGCCCTGGCTCTCTCCTCCGGCCAGGCTCGGGGTCCTGGTGGCCGCCATGGTGGCCTATCCGGTACAGCTTCTGGCTTTTTTCGCGATGCTCCGGTACTGGGACGATCCAAAGCGGTTCATGGTGGCCTGGATGGGCGGGGCGTTAATGCGCTTGGGGGTGATTCTTTTCATGGGCCTGGTCCTCCTTAGAGTGGAAAGGCTGCCGCCGGTTCCGACGCTCCCGGCGTTGGCCGGGTTTCTCTTCGCACTCCTCCTCCTGGAACCCTTGTTTATAAGGAGGCGGGAGGCCGGGGGTTCCGGAGGCTCATGACCGCGCAAGAGGAGGGGCTTCGGGAAGCTGTGCGACAGGGGGGGGAGGCGGCGTCTCCGGCAGGCGTGGCCCCTGGGGAGGCAGTCGGCCAAGGGGGCGAGGGTGGCGGATCGGGTCTCGGTGAGATGCTCATGTATCATATGGGCGACCAGAGGGTGGTGGAGCTTCCAGGATGGAAGTGGGAGCTGCCCCAGTGGGATCCCATCCAGATCGGGGCCCTGAGCATCGACCTGTCTCCCACCAAGCACATGGTCTTTCTCTGCATCGCCGCCGTGGTGGTCCTCTTCATCTTCATTCCCGTGGCCAGGGCCATGGAAAGGAGCTATCGGGGGGGGGCGCCCCGGGGGCTGGCCAACGCCATGGAGGCCCTGGTCCTCTTCGTCCGGGACCGGATCGCCCGGCCGAACATCGGCCATGGGGCCGATGCGTACACACCCTTCATCCTCACCCTCTTCTTCTTCATTCTCACAGCGAACGTCCTGGGCCTGGTGCCCTGGGGCGAGACGGCCACAGGAAATCTGTCGGTCACCGCCGGCCTGGCTCTGGGTAGTCTTATCGGCATCGAGGTGAGCGGATTCCTGACTCTGGGTCCCAAGGGGTATGCCCGGACCATCTTCTACATGCCCAAGGGGCTCGGGCCCGTGGCCGGTGTTATGTTGGTCTCCATCCTGACCCCTGTGGAGATTATCGGGAAGCTCACCAAGCCTTCGGCCTTGGCCCTGAGGCTCTTCGCCAACATGACGGCGGGCCACCTGGTCATGCTCTCCGTACTGGGGGTGATCTTCGTGTTCGCACACCAGCCCGTGGCTCGCTGGGGGGTTGCAGCCGGCTCCGTGGGATTGTCCATGTTCCTGACGGTGCTCAAGCTGGTCGTGTCGGTCTTGCAAGCATACATCTTCGCCACCCTCACCTCGATCTTCATCGGCCTGATCCGACATCCTCACTGAGGGCGGGATGCGGGCCGCAACACGTGAATGCTGGTAGTGCCAACCCTTCACCTTTGAGCCGGAGATACCATGCTGTACGCCTCTCTCTTAGCCCTTCAGAACGCCAACTCTTCGTGGGATCCTGAACAAGTGGCGGCTGCGGCCGGCACGGTCGCCACCGTCTGGGGCGCCGCATGGGGGATCAGCCGAATCGGCATCAATATCAGCCAGATGGCCGCCCGCCAGCCCGAAGTCGCCGGCGGACTCCAGACGACAGGCATCGTCCTGGCGGCCCTGGTGGAAGGGGTCTCCCTCTTCGCCCTGGTCATCTTCCTGCTGTTCAGGATCATGTAGGAATCCGGGAGCTCCGGCTTCGAAAGAGGTGGGGAGACTCCGGTCGGCCGGGGGCTCCCCGGCCGGAAGCGTTATGGGGAGACACCCGGGGCCCGGCTGCCGAGAAGACCGGTCCTGAGGGATGACCCGACGACCCGAGAACGAGAAACATGAGAGTTCGACTGACCATACTGGCCCTGACGGCGGCGCTCCTCCTGGCCCCCGCCACCGCAATGGCTGCGGCGGCGGACGGAGGGGGTGGGCTCTTCGGCGTGGATCTGGGGCTGAAGATCTGGAAGCTGGTGGTCTTCATCTCGGTCCTCCTCGTCCTCCGACTCTTCGCATGGAAGCCCATCCGCCTGGCGTTGAGTGAGAGGGAAAGCATGATCCGGGATGCCCTGGCTGAAGCCCCCAGGAGACGGATGGAGGCCGAGAGACTCCTGGCACGGCAAAGGGAGCTGGTTGTGGAAACCAGTAATCAGGCCCGGGAGATCCTGGCCGAGAGTCGGGAGGCCGCGGAGCGCTTCCGGAATGAGATGGAAGCGAAAGCCCGGGAGGAGCGGGAGGCCACTCTGGCCATGGCCCGGGCGGTGATCAGGCGGGAGAAGGAAGGCGCCCTCGACGCTCTCCGGAGGGAGTCGGTGGAGCTGGCCCTGGCCGCCACTTCCGAGTTCCTGCGCCGGAAGCTGGACGGTGACCGGGACAGGAGGTTCGCCATGGAATACCTGGAGGGTCTCTCGAAGCTGGACGCGGGCCTCGAAGACTCGGTCTCCGAGCAGACCGGTTATCATGCCTGACGCGAAAGTGTCGAGAAAGAGACTCATGAGACATCCACGGATCCTGCTGACCCTGCCGGCGGCGTTTCTCCTGACCCCCACGACCGCGCTGGCTGCGGCTGCGGAGGGGGAGGTGGAGCTTCTGGTCATCAACCCGGGTCTGCTCATCTGGACGCTGGTGATCTTCAACTCTCTCTTCCTGGTGCTGCGACGCTTTGCATGGAAGCCCATTCTCTCGGTGGCGGAGGAGAGGGAGAGCACGATCCGGGTCGCCCTGGATGAAGCACGGCGTAGACAGGCCGAGGCCCAGGAGCTCATGAGACGGCAAGAAGAGGAGTTGGCGGAAGCCCGGAGTCAGGCCCGCCAGACCCTGGCCAAGAACCGGGAGGCGGTGGACCGTTTCCGTAAAGAGATGGAAACGAGAACCCGTGAGGAGAGCGAGGAGCTCCTCGTCCGGGCTCGGGAGGCGATCCGGCAAGAAAGGGAAGATGCCGTCGAAGCTCTCCGTAGAGAGTCCGTGGACCTGGCCCTGGCCACCGCCTCCAAGCTCCTCCGCCAGGAGCTGGACGACGGCCAGGACAGGAGGTTCGTCATGGAGTATTTGGGCGGTCTCTCGACCCTGAACCCGAAACCCGGAGCTCGGGCGTGATCAGCCAAACCATTGCCAGGGACTACGCCGCCACCCTCTTCGAGCTGGCTCGGAGGCATGACAGCCTGGAGTCCTTCGCCGGGGGCATGGACACGGTGGCTGAGCTCCTGGACAAGCATCCGAGCTTCGGGCTCTTCCTGGAAACCCCCCGCATCCCCGACAGTGAGAAGGAGGCTGTGCTCGAGAAGGTGTTCAGGGGCCGGATCCCAGATCTGCTCCTGAGCTTCCTCAAGGTCACGATCAGGAAGCGGCGCCAGCGCCTCCTGGGACTCATGGGCCGGGAGTTCCGGGCGCTGCTGGACAGGTACCGGGGCCGGGTCCCGGTGGTGGTGACCGTGGCCCGGAAGTGGGATCCTTCCGGGGTGGAGGAGTTGGTGGAAAGGCTCTCGGCCCTCCTGGGACGGGAGGCCGTTCCCCGTATTCGGGTGAACCCGGCCATTCTCGGGGGCGTGCACGTGAGGGTGGGGGACACGGTTCTGGATGGGACCCTCCGAAGGAGGCTGAGGCAGATCCGCAGGCAACTGTTGAACGCTCCCCTTCCTTCCACCGACCTTTCGGTGGAGGGGGATGCCGGTGACGAGCAAGGAACCACTTCATGAGGATCGAATAGGAAATGGCCAAGGAGTCTCAGTTTCGGCCCGGCGAGGTCAAGGAGATCCTCCTTGCGGAGATCGAGCGCTACGAGGAGGGGCTCCAGGCCGAGGAGGTGGGGGAGATCCTGGAGGTAAGGGACGGGGTGGTTAGGATCTATGGCCTCACCAAGGCCATGGCCAGTGAGATGCTGGAGGTTACCTCCACCAAGACCGGGGACACCCAGATGGCCCTGGCCCTGAACCTGGAGGAGGACAACATCGGGGCCGTGGTCCTGGGAAAGTGGACCCACCTCCAGGAAGGTGACCAGGTCCGCCTGACGGGCAAGGTGTTGGAGGTTCCGACCGGATCCGGGTTCCTGGGCAGGGTCGTGGATCCCCTGGGACAGCCCTTGGACGGACTCGGGCCGGTCGAGCCCATAGAGGGAGGCCGGCAGATCGAGGTGGTGGCTCCCGGGATCGTGAAGCGGCAACCGGTGAAGGAGCCGCTCCAGACGGGGTTGAAGCCCATCGACTCCATGATTCCCATCGGACGCGGCCAGCGGGAGCTCATCATCGGTGACCGGGGCACGGGCAAGACGGCCATCGCCGTGGACACCATTATCAACCAGAAGGAGACGGGGGTCATCTGCATCTACTGCGCCATAGGGCAGCGGGCCGGGAAGGTGGCGGGTGTGGTGGAAGTGCTCCGGGAGCACGGAGCCATGGGCCACACCACCGTGGTGGCGGCCAACGCTTCGGATCCGACCCCCCTGCAGTACATCGCTCCCTATGCGGCCTGCGCCCTGGCGGAGCATTTCATGTGGGAGGGCAAGCACACACTGGTCATCTATGACGACCTGACGAAGCAGGCCCAGGCGTACCGCCAGATCTCCCTGATCCTTCGCCGGCCTCCGGGCCGGGAGGCCTTCCCCGGGGACGTGTTCTACCTTCACTCCCGCCTCCTGGAGCGGGCTGCGAAGCTGTCCGACGAGTGCGGGGGTGGATCCCTCACGGCCCTGCCTGTCATCGAGACCCAGGCCGGGGACGTGTCGGCCTACATTCCCACCAACGTCATCTCCATCACCGATGGCCAGATCTTCCTGGAGCCGGACCTCTTCTATGCGGGTGTGCGGCCTGCGGTGAACGTGGGCATCTCCGTATCCCGGGTGGGAGGAGCGGCCCAGATAACTGCCATGAAGCAGGTGGCGGGCCGTCTCCGACTGGACCTGGCCCAGTACCGGGAGATGGAAGCCTTCGCCCGGTTCGCATCGGACCTGGACGCCACCACCCAGAAGCAGCTGGCCAGAGGCGAGCGGACCGTGGAGATCCTGAACCAGGGCCAGTACCATCCCATGGCCGTGGAGAGCCAGGTGGCTGTCATCTACGCCGTGACCAACGGGTACCTGGACCACCTTCCCGTGGAGCACCTGAAGGCCTGGGAGTCGGGCTTCCACCGTTTCCTGGAGGAGGAAGCCCGGGACGTTCTAAAGGACATCCGGGAGAAGCAGGCCCTCTCCGAGGAGCTTGCGGACCGGCTGGTGGAGGCCATCAAGACGTACCACCAGAGATTCAGGGTGGAGGGAGAGGAGGGGTCTGTCCGGAGTCCCGTTTCCTGAGCCGGGCTCATCGGCACCCATGAGAAGAGGGTAGGGGTCAGTGCAGAGCACCAAAGAGGTCAAGCGGCGGATCAGGTCCGTCGAGAACACGCGGCAGATCACCAGGACCATGGAGATGGTGGCCACTTCGAAGCTGAAGAGGGCCACCGACCGGGTCCGTGCGGCGGAGCCCTATGGCGATGCCCTGGGCGCCATCGTGCGGAGCCTGTATCTGCGGAAGCTCGCGGAGGCTTTTCCCCTGCTCCACCAGCCCGAAGAGATCAGGAGGGTGGCCGTCCTGGTGGTCACGGCGAATCGGGGTCTGTGTGGGGGATTCAACGCGGGCATCATCCGTGAAGCTCGCCTGCTGAGGGAGGATTTGCTGGAGAAGGACCTGGAGCCGGAGCTGCACGTAGTGGGCAAGAAGGGGATAGCCTTCTTCAGTTTCCGGGAGATTCCCCTGGCCCTCCAGAAGGTGGACCTGGGGGATGCGCCCACGGTGGAGGACGCGGAGGACATCATCCGGCCCTTCCTGGACCGGTTCGAAGCCAGGGAGCTGGACCAGCTGCTCCTGGTGAGTGCCGAGTTTCGCTCGGCCCTCTCCACCCCCCCCAGGGTCTTTGAGGTACTTCCGGTCCGTCCCCCGAAGAAGGTTCAGCCGGCGGACCACTACATCCTTTCACCGGGGCTGCATGTCCTCGTGAACCGGCTCCTGCCGGCCTATTTGAGAAACATCGTCTACAGGGCCCTGGTGGAAAACGCGGCGGCAGAACAGGGTGCCCGGCGGACCGCCATGAAGAGCGCCACGGACAACGCCGGCGACATGCTGGAGACCCTGACCCGAAACTACAACCGGGCCCGGCAGGGCCAGATCACCCAGCAGATCTCCGAGATCGTGGGAGGCGCCGAGGGGCTCGCTTAGGGTCCCCGTCACTCCCGGGGCTCCGGTTCTGCGGTCCTCCAAGAGTGAGCAAAGAAGAGAGAGCATGGCTGAAGAGAGAGTTGGCAGGGTGGTGCAGGTGATCGGCCCCGTCCTGGACGTGGAGTTCGATCCGGAACACATGCCCGACATCTACAACGCCCTCCGTCTGCAGGCCACCACGGATTCGGGCTGGGAGATCGATCTCACGGCGGAAGTGCAGCAGCACATCGGGCGCGGCCGTGTTCGGGCCGTGGCCATGTCCTCCACCGATGGCGTGGTCAGGGGCATGAGTGTGGTGGATACAGGCACCTACATCACCATGCCGGTGGGAGAGCCCGCCCTGGGCCGCATCCTCAACGTCCTGGGGAATCCGGTGGACGAAGGGGGACCCCTCAAGGGAGCTGAGGACGGAGAGATCGAACGGTGGCCCATCCACCGGGACCCGCCTGCCTTCCCGGACCTGGAGCCCAAGACCGAGATCTTCGAGACGGGGATCAAAGTAGTGGACCTGTTGGCTCCCTACGTGAAGGGAGGAAAGACGGGCCTCTTCGGCGGGGCCGGCGTGGGAAAGACCATCATAATCATGGAGCTAATCAAAAACATCGCCTCGGAGCACGGAGGCCGGTCCGTATTCTCGGGGGTGGGTGAGCGGACCCGTGAGGGAAACGATCTCTGGCTGGAGATGAAGGAGTCGGGGGTGCTGGCATCCACGGTCCTGGTCTACGGCCAGATGAACGAGCCTCCGGGAGCCCGACTCAGGGTGGGCCTGTCAGGCCTCACAGTGGCCGAGTACTTCCGGGACGTGGAGAAGCAGGATGTTCTCTACTTCGTCGACAACATCTTCCGTTTCAGCCAGGCGGGCTCGGAGGTGTCGGCCCTCCTGGGGCGGATGCCTTCGGCGGTGGGGTACCAGCCCACGCTGGCCACGGAGATGGGCGAGCTCCAGGAGCGCATCACCTCCACCCGCCACGGCTCCATCACTTCGGTGCAGGCCATCTACGTACCCGCCGACGACCTCACGGACCCGGCGCCGGCGGCGGCCTTCGCCCACCTTGATGCCACCACCGTGCTCTCCCGGGCCATCGTGGAGTTGGGCATCTACCCGGCGGTGGATCCCCTGGACTCCACCTCCCGCATAATGGACCCCCGGTTCATCGGGGAGCGGCACTACAAGGTTGCTGCCCAGGTCCTGGAGATCCTCCAGCGCTACAAAGACCTCCAGGACATCATTGCCATCCTGGGGATGGACGAGCTGTCGGAGGAAGACAGGGTCATCGTTGGACGGGCCCGGAGAATACAGCGGTTCCTCTCCCAGCCCTTCTTCGTTGCGGAGGCGTTCACGGGCACGGGGGGGCGGTACGTAAGGCTTCAGGACACCGTGGAATCCTTCGAGAAGGTGGCTGCCGGCGAGTTCGATCATCTGCCGGAACAAGCCTTCTACATGAAGGGCGATATCGAAGAAGTCGTGGACGCCGCCAGGCTCATGGGTACTTAGGGCGACATGGCATCGAATCTCACGGTTCGAGTGGTTTCTCCCGAACGGGAGGTCTTCCGGGGGGCGGCCACCGCGGTGGTGGCACCGGCCTGGGACGGGCTGGTGGGCATCTTTCCCGACCATGCTCCCTTCATCACCCTGTTGGGGGTGGGGAAGCTGAGGATCGACCTTCCGGGAGGTTGGCCCCAATGGATCTTTGTGGCCGGCGGCGTCATGAAGGTGGAAGAGAATCGGATCATCGTCCTGGCGGAATACGCGGGTGACAAGCCCCCGGAGAAGCTTCCCGTGGAAGCGGACTTCGACCCGGAGGAGCTCGAGGCGGAAGAGAAGGCAGCAGCGAAAGGCAAGAAGCCTGTGAAGGAGGCGCCGACACAGCGTTCCACCGAGTGACCTGCAGGGTCCAGGGCAAGGATCTTGCCCGGTTCTCAGCATCTGCAAATAGACGCGGGTGGAGTTCGGAAGCCCCCTCCACCGATGCGCTTACCCCGGGGCCCGGACGATCTTATGCGTCTCGATCTCCACATCCATTCCACCGCCTCCGACGGAGCCCTCTCCCCCCTTCAGGTTTTCAAGGCGGCGGAGGCGGGACGCCTGGACGTCATGGCCCTGGCAGATCACGACACCACGGCGGGGGTCCGGCGTCTTCTCGAGAGCGGAGTCCAGGGCCAGATTCAGGTCATTCCGGCGCTGGAGGTCAGCAGCACTCTGGATCGACGGGAGTTCCATTTTCTCGGCTACTTCGTGGACCCCTGGGCGGAACCCATCCGGCTCCACGAGGAACGGGCGGCCCGCCTCAGGGAGAAGCGCATGCGCGGGATGATCGAACGGCTCGGAGAAGCCGAGATCCACGTGGAGTTCGAGGCGGTGGTGACGGCGGCGGGACCGGACGGGCACGCCCTCAGCCGCCCCCATCTGGCCCGGGCCCTCATGGGTGCCGGTTACGTGTCGTCGGTGCCCGAGGCCTTCGATCGCTTCATTGGGGATGACCATCCCGCTTTCCTGCCCACTTCCCTCCTCTCTCCGGAAGAGGCCGTCCGGTTGATTCGCGACTCGGGGGGGATTCCGGTCTGGGCTCACCCACCGGCGGATCGTGTGGAGAGCCTCATTCCCCGACTTACACAGGCAGGCCTCCGGGGCCTGGAGGTCTATCGACCCCGGCACGACCCCGAGTATATCCTGAGGCTGGAGGCGCTCTGCCTGGCCTGGAAGCTCCTCTGCTCGGGAGGGTCCGACTGGCACGGGTCCGAGAAGGTCGACCTGGGGGACTTCTACGTCACGGCCGAAGAGGTGGCGGGGCTCCTGGAGGAAGGCGGGATGTGAGACGGGGAGGGGGAGGCGGGGCCCCCGGGGCGGGGGCTCCCCCCCCCGGTACACCAGAGCGCAGGGGAGCCAGGGCCACCGGGAGGCCACCGTCCGCTGTGTAAGCTGCGTGATTTCTGCGAGGCGTCGTGACATTGACGCCCCACCCCGGAGGGATGTACATTTGAATGCTTCACCCGACCGGCCGATCCGGCCACTTCTCGCCCTCTCCACAGAGGAAGGGTGAGACAGAGGAAGGGTGGACCGAGCTTTTTGACAATCCGGGTTGAGAGGGAGAGCGCCTTAGGTAGAGAGGAAGTGAGTGTGAGGTGCTTTTGGTGGACGAATGAGGGAGCTGGTCGGGGGTGCTGGGGCCGTAG
>PXFI01000028.1 GCA_003564295.1 Gemmatimonadota bacterium
CCACCGGGCGCAGGAGGAGGGCAGGGTTCTCCACCCGGATCGGTCTGCCCGTGCCGTGGTCCTTCAGGACCCAGGTGTTCTTCGGGTATTCCCTGGCACGAACGGAGTACAGGCTCTTCCAAGACGTGGACGACACGTCTTTGTTCGGCCTGCCGCCCGGCACCCAGAGCACGTTCTCCGTGGGAGTCACCCGCAACAACCTCAACCATCCCCTATTTCCCACCATGGGATCCCGGCAAAGCTGGACTACGGAGTTCAGCGGCGGGATCCTTGGGGGAGACGGAGACTTCATTCGTCACCTTGCGGAGGCTTCCTGGTACGTGCCCGCAGGCGAGCTGGGGGGTGGGGATCCGGGGTCGCGACCCATCCGATTGACGCTTGGTCTTACCCTCCGTGGGGGAGCCGTATTCGGTGACGTCACGAACTTCCCCTTCGACCGATTCTGGATGGGGGGCGTCCAATTCGGCCAGCAGCTCAGGGGTTATGACGAAACAAGCATCACTCCGTTGGGGTTTTTTCCAGAGAGGTCCAGAAGCATCACCGACATCCAGCGGCTCGGGAATGCCTACCTCTCCATGACGGGGGAATATGCGATCCGGATCAGCGACAACATCTCTGTTTCGGCCTTCCTGGATGCCGGAAACGTCTGGAAGGACCCGAGAAGTATCGATCCCACCCGCCTCTACCGCGGTGCCGGTATAGGCGTACAATTGGTTACCCCGTTCGGTCCCATCGGATTGGACTATGCCTACGGCTTCGATAAGACGGTACCGGGATGGCAGCTCCACTTCCGAATGGGGCCTGGATTCTAAGGGAGGCCTTGGGGACCCTGACTCACTCCGAGACAACCCCGGGCTAAACGTGGAGAAGACTTGATGCGTGTCAACAAGGTGGTGCTGGCGGCTCTTATGGTTCTGGCCTTCGCTTCATCCGTGGAAGCCCAGAACAACGTCAAGATCGCGTACATTGATTCACAGACGATCCTTGACCAGGATCCGGCTGCCCGGCAAGCACAGCGGCAATTCGAGGCATCGCTGGCGACCTACCAATCCGAGGTCCAGCAGATGGGCGAGGAGTTGCAGCAACTCATCGAACAATACGAGCAGCAGCAGGCCATGCTCTCGGAGGAAGCCAGGGCCAACCGGCAGGAGCAGATCCGCCTCAAGCAGACTCAATACCAGCAGCGGATCCAGGAGCTCGAGCAGCAAGCCACACTGCGCCAGGTCGAACTGGTAGAGCCGGTGATGGAGCGGATCACGACCATTATTGATGCGTTGCGGGTCGAAGGCGGGTATTCCATGATCTTCGACGTCGCGGCCCAGGGAATCATCTCGGCAGACCCGGCGCTGGATCTCACCGCCGAAGTCATTCGGCGCCTCCAAGCTGCTGCTGCCGAACAGGGCACTTCTGGCGGATCCGGCTGGTAACCACTCCGAACTTGGCCCCCCAGGCCCGGGCCCGCGGACCTCTTCCCCATGGAGAGGCCCGCGGGCCTCATTGTTATTTGGCCCCCTCCGGTGTCCTACCAGTGAGACGAAGAGAATCATGGCCAGACAAGAAGACATGCCTCAGACTGAACCCTCCCTCACCCTGGGAGAAGTTGCCGAGATGGTGGGAGGCCGGGTGGAGGGGGATCCCTCCCTCCGAGTGACGGGCTTGGCCCCTCTCGACCAGGCACGCCAGGAGGAGTTGGGCTTCCTGGCGCAGCGACGGTACCTGAGATTCCTGCCGGAGGCCCGGGCTCTGTCGGTGCTGGTGAGCGAAGCGCTGGCAGAACACGTGAAGGACCTTCCCGGCCGGGTGGTGGTGAAGGACCCTCACGGAGCTCTCCCGAGCCTCCTCGCCCACTTCCATCCCGAAAAGCCGGTGGAACCGGGAATACACCCCACGGCAGTGTTGGGAAGGGGAGTGGAGTTGGGAGATCAGGTCGTCATCGGCCCCTACGCCGTACTCCAGGATGGCGTCACCCTGGGTGACCGGGTCCAGGTCGGCTCCCACGCAGTCCTGGGGGCCGGCTCTGTGATCGGGGAGGAATCGGTCCTCCATCCCCACGTGGTCCTCTACCCCGACACCCGGGTCGGGGCCCGTGTCATCCTCCACGCCGGCGTCCGCCTGGGTGTGGACGGCTTCGGATACTTCACGGAGCAGGGAAAGCACCGCAAGATCCCTCAGGTGGGAGTTTGCTTGGTGGAGGACGATGTGGAGATTGGCGCCAACACGTGCATCGACCGGGGATCCATCGGTCACACCGTGGTGGGCCCCGGGACCAAACTGGACAATCTCATCCACCTCGCCCACAACGTTCGGGTGGGGAAGGGCGTTCTGATGGCCGCCATGGTTGGGATCTCCGGCTCCACCCGGGTCGGGGACGGAGCCATGCTCGGGGGACAGGCCGGAATCATCGGCCATACGGAGATCGGAGCCGGCGCCAGGATCGGAGCCCAGGCCGGGGTCATCGGCGACATCGGGCCGGGGGAGGCGGTCTCGGGGTATCCAGCCAGGAACAACCGGGAGTACCTTCGGGCCATGGGGTTGGCCTTCAGGCTTCCCGATGCCTTTCGCCGCCTGGAGGATCTCGAGCGGCGGCTCGGTGCGCTGGAGAATCCGGAACGGACAGTACAGGCACCGGAGGAGACGGAAGGAAGGTGATCCCAGGTCCCCGAAACCGGGCCAAGGTATTAGATTATTCCGGTTATCCCCCGGCCTACCCGGGCAGGTGGGCCGCTCCCGGGAACCGTGGTTCCACCCTTGCCCCCGCAGAGGCATCAGGCGAATGAGCCACAACAACCAGCGCACCATCAAGAGGTCCGTGTCCCTGGAAGGGATCGGTGTCCACTCGGGAGCCACCTCAAGGATCACTTTTCTCCCGGCGGGGCCCGATCACGGCATCCGGTTTCGGAGGACAGACCTCAAGGGGGAGCCGGAGGTTCCCGCCGACCTGGACCACGTCGTCGGCACCGATCTGGGGACCACCTTGGGGGCGGGGGACGTCAGGGTGCAGACGGTGGAACACGTCATGGCGGCGTTGGCAGCCCGCGGCATCGACAATTCCGTCCTGGAGCTTTCCGGTCCGGAGCCTCCCATCCTGGATGGCTCCTTTCGGGGATACCTGGAGGTCCTTGCCGAGGCAGGGACCGAAGAGCAAAGGGTAGCGCGCCCGGTCCTCCAGATCACTGAACCCGTGACGGTTCGATTGGATTCGGGCGAGTTCTATGTGGCCGCTCCAGGCAAGGAGCTGCGGATCTCCGCCACTATCGAGTTCCAGCACCCCGCCATCGGACGCCAGTTCGGGACCTTCCTGTTCAGCGAAGAGGCCTTCGAACAGGAGATCGGACCCGCCCGAACCTTCGGGTTCGAAGCCGACGTGCAGTCGCTGCACGCCCGTGGCCTGGCACTGGGAGCGTCCCTGGAGAACACCGTGGTCCTGGGCGTCGACGCTGTGGTCAATGGCCCTCTGCGCTTCACCGATGAGTTCCTGAGACACAAGGTGGGCGACCTGGTTGGGGATCTCTACCTCCTGGGTGGAGGCAAGGACCTTCACGTGGTGGCCGAGCGTCCCAGCCACAAGGGAAACGTGGTCCTGGCCAAGGCGTTGAGGAAGACAGCGAAAGCGGGAGCAGGAGCTCCCATCGTGGATGCCCAGAAGATCATGGAGTACCTCCCGCACCGCTTTCCCATGCTCCTTGTGGATCGGATCGTGGAGGTGGAGACGGGGAAGCGGATCGTTGGGCTCAAGAACGTCACCATCAACGAGCCCTTCTTCCAGGGCCACTTTCCCGGGCACCCCATCATGCCGGGCGTCCTCATCATCGAGGCCATGGGCCAGGTGGGGGGCCTTCTCCTCATGGACGCGGTGGAAAAGCCGGAGGACTACGTGGTCTACTTCATGGCCCTGGACAACGTGAAGTGGCGCCGGCCCGTGGTTCCCGGTGACCAGCTGGTCTTCGAGCTGGAGATGCTCCAGTTCAAGAGACATGTGTGCCGGATGAGAGGAAGAGGGCTAGTGGACGGACAAGTCGTGGCGGAAGCGGACCTCATGGCCCGGATCGTAAAACGATGAGTGACACGGCGGTTGAGGCTGGAGAGAGCCTGGAGACGCAGATCCACCCCACGGCAATCGTGGACCCCAACGCCGAGCTCGGCCAGGGGGTCGTGATCGGCCCCTGGTCCATCATCGGCCCCGGGGTGCAGGTCAAGGATGGGACGCGGATCGACTCCCAGGTGCTCATCGAGAAGGACACCATCGTGGGCGCCGGCTGTCACCTCCACAAGGGAGCGGTGCTGGGTACGGATCCCCAGGATCTGAAATACCGGGGAGAGAAGGCGGTTCTCATGGTGGGGGACAGGACGGTCATCAGGGAGTACGCCACCCTCAACCGCGGCACCCAGAGCTCGGGGAAAACAGTGGTGGGAGACGACTGCCTTCTCATGGCTTACTCCCACATCGCCCACGACTGCCAGATCGGCAACAACGTGGTCATCGCCAACGCCGTGAACATGGGAGGGCATGTCCTCATCGAGGACTGGGGGATCATCGGCGGCCTCACGGCCATCCACCAATTCGTCCGTATCGGGGCCCACGCCTTCGTGGGCGGGGCCTCCCGGACTTCCCAGGACATCCCGCCCTATACCAAGGCGGCCGGGAGTCCCATGAAGCTCTACGGTCTCAACAGCGTAGGACTTGAACGGAGAGGGTTTTCCCAGGAAGTTCGCCACGCCCTGAAGATGGCCTATCGGACGGTGTTCCATGCAAGCCTTCCTTTGACACAAGCCCTGCTGAAGGCCGAAGCGGAGGCCGAGGACTTGCCCGAGGTCCGCCATTTCCTCTCCTTCATCCGAAACAGCCAACGGGGGGTGACCACCTGATGCCGGAACCGGGTATCCCCCTGAGGATGGGGGTAGCGGGAACCGGGAGCTTGGGCTTCCATCACGCCAGGATCCTGCGGGACCTCCCAAAGGTCCGCATGCAGGGGTTCTTCGAGATCCGTCCGGAGCG
>PXFI01000264.1 GCA_003564295.1 Gemmatimonadota bacterium
AGCCGGTTGAGCTCCTCCTCGGGACTCCGATTTGGGTCCAGTGTCTCCCCCGGCGCCAGAGGCCTGGTCCTCCTTATGCGGTCGTCACGGGCCTGTCTGGTTTCGTCCAGGAGCCACTCCAAGTCGCTGCTCCCCTCCTCCGGTGCCGAGGCGTGGTATCTCCAATGATCCGCTCCAAAGCGGACGAGAGACAGGGCCAGGAGGAGGATCCCACCCTTCAGCAGGCTTCTTCCTTCCATGGGAGTCATGGCGGGAAGATGGCCGGCTCGATGGGCGGGAGAATGGCTGGCTGGGCGGCGGGACCAGAAATCGGTACGTGGGCGGCGCCGGACCCCGGGGCTGCTCCGCCGCCGTCAGAGCCCCCCGTTCCGGACCGTCCCCACCGGCGGCACGAAGATCCCCGAATCGAAGAGGAATTGACCGAAGAGGCCGAACTGGAACTGGGCGATGCCATCGTGTCGCCCCACAAACGACCGGCGGTCCGTGTAGGTGAGGTGGAGCCCCACTGCCATGGGGGAGATGACGCTATCGAGCGTCAGGTTGAGGCTCCGACTCAAGAAGTCCACAAAGGGCGTGCAGTCCATCAACCCCTGTGGGGTTCTGCAGGTGAGCTGGCTGGAATACTGATAGCCGACAGAGACTCGTAGGGGAGCGTCCAGGCGCCCGCCCACCAGGGGCGGATCGGGAACCACGGAGGAAAGGAGGAAGGAATGACTCTGCCTCCTGGTCCGCGTGTCCCCGGTGGGGTCCTTCCCCTCCCCTTCCGTGTAGCTCCCCCGGTAGCGGGTGGTGACCTGTCCCACCCAGGTGATGCTCACGTCCAGGGGGATCTGGCGTTCCTCCCCGGTCCTCCGTTGCAGGCTCAGACCCCCGTAGTCCGTCTCCATGAAGGTCCTGCGGTAGCCGGAGGAGAGGGAGAGGGACTCGAGAAAGCCCTCCGCCGCCTGGGGCAGGGATACCTGAGGAACCGTCAACCGGAGGTCGGGCCAGACCCGGTTTCGCACGTCCCGGTCGCTTCGAAGGTGCAGGATCTCGGTCCTGGAATCCGAATAGTTGGCCGTCAGCCTGAGATTCATCGGCAACCTGGCCCCGCTTGCCGCCGTCCAGGTCATCCGTCCCGTCAGGACCGAGGCCGTGTCGCCTCCGAGGAATCGGAAGGCATCCCGGTCCCCCCAACCGAGCTGGAAGCCGGCTCCGGGGTTCACCGTATCCCTGAAGAACCTGGCGGCGATCCCTCCCTGCCGGGACACGAACAGTGGATCCACCGCTCCCAGGAACCGGAAGAGGAGTGCGGATCTCTCCCCTTCCCCTTCCACACCCCTCCCGGAGAGGGCTCGGGCCAGACCCTCCAGCTCGACGGAAACGGTGCCACGGGTGTTTCGGCTGCCGCTGGCGTTGCGCTGGAGCAGGAAGAGCGTGTCGGGTCCGAGGATCATCTCCTCCACCAATGCGGGGTTACGGTCGGTGAGGTACTCCGTGCCCATGGTGAAGTCCGTCCGGAGCCAGGCCGCCAGCGTCGGCCGGAAACCGAACCGGGTGTGCAGGTTCCGGTTCGTCTCCCAGCCCATGTCCAGAAAGCCTGCCCTCCAACGCTCCTCCTCCAGGAGGCGCTGGACCCCGGGGTTGCGGATGACATCCCGGGGATCCAGGAGATCCCGAATCGAGAAGAAGCTCACCTCGGCCGTCAGGGGAGTCAGGGGCCGGAAGCTCACGTGGGCCGTGGTCTCCAGGGCCTCCCGGGGGGAGAGGGTGGGCGTCACGAGGTTGTCTCCGGGCATGGCGAGAATCTGCTCGAAGCGATAGGCCTCCCGCTCCCGCCTCGAGTAGAAGGTTCCGAGCCGGATCCGCTCCGGCGCCCACCTGAGCCGCGTTCCCAGAAGGGCCTCCTCCATTCCCCTGGGAAGCAGAGTCCGGACGACTCCCTCCAGGGCCTCCGGAATCAGGGGGAGTTCCCTGACATCCAGCTCCCGGACGTAGTCTGCCCGGGCGTCCATCCCCGAGCTCGCCGATTCCAGGGTGGTGGTGGAGACCTGATTCCGGGAGTACCCCGCCCGGAGACTCAGTCCGTCCAGGACCGGATCCAGGGCCCGGTTCCCCACGGGTGTGAGCTTTCGTAAACCCACCTCCACCCGGGTCTCCCTCATGCCCGTCTCCCGGAGGCCAGTGAGGCCGCCGGCCCTGACGTCGCTCTGGCTCAGGAAGGTGGGGTCCTGGGACATGCGGGTGTGGGCCACGGTCACAGGGAGGTCTATCCCCCACTCTTCCGGCATGGCCCTTCCCACATCCAGGGTCGAGTGGACGGAAAGGGTTGCGTCGTCCTGGTAGGTGGGCTCCCCTGAGAGCTGCCGGAAGAAGGGACCCTGGCCGGAGTAGCTCACGGAGGTCCTGAGGAAACGAGATGCCTCCAGCTCCAGGTCCACATACCCAGCGTACCCCACGTCCCTCTGGGCCCTGGAAAGGCGGAACTCGTTCACCCATACGGTAGTGGCGTGGAGGGGGGCGTCGGTGGGATTCCGGATCCCCATGGAGAGCTCCCGCACCGCTGCCAGGTTCGGCGCCCGTGCCCGGTCCCTCAGGAAGACGGCGTGGGTGGAATCGGAGCTCCACACCTCCACGGGAGGCGCGCCGGCAGGGGGTGGGTTGAGAATCAGTTTCTCCTCCGCCCGCCTCCGAAGGGACAGCCACTCCTCGAAGTCCACCACCACCTCCGGAAGCCAGTCGGACGACGCCACGCCCTCTCCCGGGGGCGCCGTGGGCCGGTCGGTGCGATAAAGGTAGAAGTTCTCCGGGTCGCTCCCCACCTTCACGAAGAACTCCGCTCCGCCAGGGCCCCAGTCGCCCTCCCGGCCCAACCCCCAGATCCGGGCCTGCCGGTAGGTGAGGAAGTTCCGGGGACGCTGGGGGAAGCGGTGATAGACCTCCGCCCGCTCTCCGGGACCCAGATCCCGCACCTGGATGGCCAGGGACTTCTCGTTGAACTCCACCCCTCTGGCGCCGAAAGCCTGGGTGGGATCGTCCAGCTGTTCCAGGACTCCGGGGGGCGATTGGTAGCCTGCACCCTCGGAGAGAGCGCTCACGGAGACCACCTCCACCCCACCGCCGACGCCCTGGATCTCTCCCGCCAGTCCTGTCAGCACGCCCTCCTCTCCCCGCTTCACCCACCGGGAGCCCAGAAGCCGGAGACGAGTCAGGGATACCCCCTGGCTGGCGGTCCCCGCCACCGTGAGCCTGAGGTGCCTCACGGCGCGCCAGTCCGCCTCCGTGACTCGCCCACCCACGTTCAAAGCCAGAGGACCCCGGAGGGGGATCCGATAGAGCTGGAAGGGGGTTCCCGTTTCCTGGGTGGTCCTGACCAGATAGGGTGAGCTCCCGTCCAGCCTTACCACGTACCGGTAGACCCGGTCCTCCGTGGTGAGAATACCGTCACCATCCAGGTCCTCAGTGTCGCTTCTCCCGTTGCCCCGGGTGCAGTTTGCGTCCGGATGAGCCAGGGTGAAGATCTGGCCACGCCTCACCAGGCACTCCTCGGGCCACATTCCCCGACGGTCCAGGGCATCGTTCCAGATCTCTCCCCGTCGTGGATCCGCCTCCTGGTCAAGGATGCCCAGGCCCCAGGGCTCTCCCGTCTCCGGGTGGATTCCGGAGGTCCTTCCTTCGCGGTCCATGAAGAAAGCGTCCTCGCTCACCCGGCCCAGATCCAGAATGAGGGTAAGATCCTCTCCCCCGGCGGCATAGAACTCCAGGTAATCGCTCCGGGTCAGATCGGTGCCCGTGTTGGAGAGAACCGTGGTGATGGACCTCCACCCCGGGGCGTCCGGGCCCGGCACGGCCACAGGACCTTCACCGAAGGTGAGACGCAGGCCCGTCTGCCGGATCTCCGTGCCGGCGATGGCGATCTCCCTGTCAATATCCCTCCGAGGGAAGAAACCCTCGAAAACGCCCAGGCTGTCGCCCGTGGGGCCCTGGAGGATCCACGTGTGCTGCCAGACCAGACCGGCGGCATTCTCCGGGGCCAGAACCGGCGGGAGGACATCCTCCGTCCCTCCCAGCTCCTGGGGAGCGCTCCCCAGGTACCAATCCCGGGCGAGGAGGGAGAGGGAGAGCTCGTCGGTGGCGTCGAAATCGTCCAGGTATACGTGTCGGCCCGTGTTGGGGTTCGGGACCGAGAGGGCCAGCTCTCCCTTCAAGCTCAGGGTGGCCGGTGTGTCGGATCCCGTCCCCGGCAGACGCCCGGCGAACCGGTCCAGCCAGGTGGCATCGAAGTTCAGGTCGGCGTTCAAGCCCCCGTGGAGGATGGAAGATGGCTCCATGCCCAGCTGGGGACGGTTCTGCAAGGTCCCCTCCCGCTGATGGAGCCCCAGAAGATGGACGGCCCCCCGCTCCCCCACCGCGTAGCGGGCATTCAAGCCGAAGATGGAAGTGGGGGCGATCTGGAAGAGGGCTTTCTGCTCCCACTGGGCCCGGATCCTGCCCCTGGGGTCCGCCCCGAAAAGGGCCTCCGGGGCCAGGAGGGTCACCTGCCCCACATCGTAGTCGATGAGGTAATCCTCCCCCCGTCTAAGCAGGCGCCCTTCGAAGTGGATCCGTTCGCTGCCGTCGCGGATCCCCAGGGCGCCCAGGGAAAACGTGGAGATGAGGTCCTCGCTCCGGATGCGGAAGCCGATGGTGAGGCGAAAGAGCCCCCCGTTATCCCGCCGCACGGGATCCGGCGACTCGTAGATGACGGCATTGGCGTCGGCCCCCAGGATCTCCCGGGTCTCATGGGCGGAGAGACCCAGGGAGGGGACTGGAGGAGGGTCGGCGAAGGGACGCAACGTGGAGAAGACCAGAAAGGTCCCCGACACCGGGGGGCGTTCCATGAAGAAGTCCTGTGCCGGCCGGTACACGAACGATGGATCCAGCTCGTCCGCGGGTGACTCCTCATCCAGGCCCATGAGCTTCAGGAGCGTCATCTCCTCTCCCGTAGGCCGCCTCTTGAACGTCCGTCCCCCAGAGAGTTCGCCCAGAGAAATGGTCAGGCTCACGGAGGCCGGCTCCACGTCATCGGAGCCGGATATGCGATAGACCTGGTGCATCTCCATCTCCCAGGTCGGGCTACTGGGTTGGTGCCTGGGACCCGATGCCTTCAGGAGGCGAAGGCTGGGTCGGCCCCCGGCGTTGTGGATCCGTTCGGGATTGTAGTCCCCCACCGTGTCCCCGGTGGCGGTGACGTAGGTGACGGCCAGCATCTCGTCGTGGCGGAGGGGACGGCGCAGGGCTACCCAGAGCCCGCTGGGATGGAGGAGGTAGTCCACCTCAGGCTGGAGGTTCCGGAACCACCCCGACTCCGCCACCCTCACACCCCCCGCTTCGGCCACCGCTTCCGCCTGGATGTAGCCCTCCACCTGCTGCCGGGTCACAGGTTCGTTCTCGAACCGATAGAGTTGGATGAGCCCGGCCCCGGGCGCTAGCGATGGAGGCGCCGCCCCCGGATCCAGGGAGAGAACGTCCACGTGGGGATAGCCCCTAAGGCTCGCCGGATCGAGGAGGAAGAAGAACTGCCCCCGGAGGTAGTCCGCGTCGTCCAAGACCAAGGTGTCTTCCTGAATGAAGGCCTGTCGGTCGCCCACCCCCGAGAGCTGGAACTCCCTGAAGGTCACATCTCCGCTCTGCTGGGCCCATACGGTCTGGACATCCAGAGGGCCCATGGCGCTCAGGGTTCGGAAGCCGAAGTTGCCGGCGGGAATCCCCCGGGTAAGAAAACGGGACTCGGGGAAGCTCAAGGTCACGTCGCCCACCTCCACCCTCTGGACCAGCTCTCCCTCCAATCCCTGGTAGTGGATGTTCACGTTGTTGGCGGCGGAGAACTCCCTGGCCTCATCGTAATCCACATCCACGTGGATGCGTTGGGCGATGGTTCCCGCCACCTGGATCCCGAACTGTACTTCGGGCTTCAACTCGGGAACCAGCCCTGGATCGCAGGTGGTCTGCAGCCCCACCTCACAAGGCCGGAAACGGGTCCAATCTCCCCCGAACTCCCCACGCCCCCGAAGGTGGACGGAGAGGTCGGCAAACTCCGAATCGAAGAAAGAGGGCGGGTCCTGTCGCACTGAATCCCCTGCCGACACCGCAACAGACCTGGCCCCCGGCGGAACTTCGGGAGACCCGACCGGCGCCGGCATCCCCGGGAGGCCGGCCCCCGTCCCCACCACCCGGGGCAGTTGGGGGAGCCACGACCGGAGCGTGGAGGGAGGCTCGGAGAGCTCGCCGCGTCCAGCAAGCACCCGGAGGAGTGGGGGTGCTCTGGTGATCTCCACCGGGAACGGGAGCGGTCTGCGCTGGAGCCCCAGGCGGACACCGGGCGCCGCCGTGGGGGCCCGCGGTACGCCCCGGAGTTCCGGTAGCGATCCTGGTACCGGAGCCGAACCCGGAGCTGGCCCCGCCTCCCCGGGGGAATCTCCCCGGGTCCCCGGCACGTATCCCCCCCCAAACAGGAGGACCAGGATCAGGAGAAGAGGCAGTGGAGGCATCAAGAATCAGACCGGGGATCGGAAGAGCTTCTGGAGGGTATTTCTTCCGGTTGAGGGTATAAGAAACGAGTCAGAGGACGGGCGACACACCGGGTGGCATCCTGCGGCAGGTAGGATCGATCCGGGAACCCAAGAGACGAGGCGCACACAGGATCTCCATGTCCATTCTGGTCCGCTACGTGATTCGGAGCCATGTGGGCCCCTTCGTGTTCTCTTTTACCCTTCTCACGGGTCTTCTCTTCCTCAACACCATCGCCCAGAGGCTGGATCAGCTCATGGGCAAGGGACTCCCCTTGTCGGTCCTGGCCGAGTTTGCTGTCCTGGCTCTACCCCACACAGTGGCTCTGACCCTTCCCATGTCGGTCCTGGTGGCAGTGCTCTTCGCCTTTAGCGACCTGACGGCGGAGAACGAGATCACCGCCATGACCAGTGGAGGAGTGAACCCCGTCCGTATTCTCCTGCCCCTGGTGGGAATCGGGATCATTCTGGCGGGGGTCATGTTTCTGTTCAACGATCGAGTCCTCCCGGAGGCGAACCATGCTTTAAGGAAACTCCTGGTGGAGGTGAACCTCAAGAGCCCTACCTTCCAGCTCAGGGAGCAGGTGGTGAACGAGGTCGTGGCCGACGCCGGTGACCGGCGCAGGGTCTATTTCCTCGAGGCCGTCCGCATCGATCCCGCCTCGTCGGTGCTGGAGGACGTGGTAATCTACGATCTCAGCGATCCCCAGGCCCGCCGAACCACCTACGCCAAGCGCGGGAACATGGCCTTCAGCGAAACCCAGACCGACCTCTACCTTACTCTGTACGACGGCATCGTCCTGGAGGTCCCCTCCAACCGGCCCGGTGCCTTCCAGCGGGCGGAGTTTCGGGAGCAGTTCCTTCCCATCAAGGGGGTCTCCAATCTCCTGGAGCGAGGGGTGGCCTCGGACTACCGGGGTGACCGGGAGATGTCCACCCAGATGCTGGCGGACTCGGCCCGAGCCCATGAGCGGGCTCGAGCAAGGTACGTGGAGAGCACCAGGAGGGAATCCCTCCACGCGGTGCAGAGGGCACTGGGCTGGAGATATGACGGAGCCAGCCTCGTACCGCCCGACCCGGAGGCGGCCGTGGGGGCTGCTGAGGGGGACGCACCTCATTTGGAGGAGATGCTGATGGGCCCCGACGAGCTCTCCGAGAGCCTGCTCATGACGACCCGGGCCAATGCCCTCCAGGCGGAGGCGTTGGGGCTGAGGGCCATCGAGAAGCGTGTGGAGATCCACAAGAAGTATTCCATCGCCTTCGCCTGCATCGTGTTCGTCCTCATCGGGGCCCCCATTGCGGTTCGGTTCCCTCGGGGGGGCGTGGGAATGGTCATCACCGTCTCCGTCACCATCTTCGCCCTCTTCTGGGTTTCCCTCATAGGAGGGGAAACCCTGGCCGACAATGGACACGTGCACCCGGCCCTTGCCATGTGGCTCTCCAACCTCCTCCTTCTCCCCCTGGGTATTCTGCTCGTGGCCCGGATTTCCAGGGAGGTGGCCACGGCCCGGGGGGGAGGATGGGACGATCTCCTCTTCACCTTGTCCAGCGGACTCAAGAGACCGTTCCAGAAGCTGCTGAACAAGGCCGAGGAATGAGGGGGCGTTCATGATTCGCATCCTGGATGGTCTGGTGGCTCGCTCCTTCCTGAAGGTGTTCCTGGCCTTCATCGTGGGGGCCCCCATCCTCTTCATCCTGGGGGACGTCACCGAGAACCTCGACAAGTACCTGGACCGGGGTCTGACCTGGGGGGCGGTGGCCAAGGCCTATCTCTACCAGCTTCCCCTTTTCATCCAGTGGTCCTTTCCCATCGCGGGCCTGGTGGCCGCGGTCTTCACCATCCAGACCATGACACAGCACCGGGAGATCGTGGCGGCCAAGGCTGGAGGGGTCTCCTTCCACCGTCTCATCCTCCCCATGATCGTCCTGGGCGTCCTTCTCACGGGGCTGGCCCTGGGCCTGGAGGAAGTCGTGCCCCGGGCCAACCGCGTCGCAGGTGACATCCTCGAACGGAGGGACACGCGCCGGGACTTCCGGTCGAATTTCGTCTTCCAGGGCGAAGGAGACCGAAACTTCGCCATCCGGAGCCTGAACGTCTCGTCGGGAATGATGTCGGGGATCGTCATGGAAACGGTGGAGCCCGGAACCAACCGGCCCGTCGATCACCTCACGGCCGAGATGGCCCGGTACGACCAGGAGGTTGGTTGGACCTTCCACACCGGCTACTACCGGATTCTTGGAGATAACGGGGAAGAGATCACCTCTCAGTTCGGCTCGGCCCAGCTGCGCGGCTTCAAGGAGCACCCCGAGGATTTCCTGCAACAGCCCCGGAAGCCCGAAGAGATGACCTACCGCGAGATGGGCCGCCTGGCGGACATCATGATACGCTCCGGCGGCACACCCCATGAGCTCCTTGTGGACCGGCAGAAGAAGCTGGCCATCCCTGCGGCCACCCTGATCATCATCCTTTTCGGAGCCCCCCTTGCCACCAGCTCCAAGAGGGGAGGAACGGCCTACGGGATCGGCGTGGCCCTCATCTCCACCATCTTCTACCTCCTACTCTTTCGAGTCACGGAGGCGGTGGGAGACACAGGTTCCATCTCTCCCTTCATGGCGGCCTGGATCCCCAACTTCCTCTTCCTGGGGACCGGTCTCTTCTTTCTGATCCGGGTCCGAACCTAGCCCAGCCCTCAAGGCTTCCAACAACTCGTCGGCCAGGGCGCCGGTGAGGACGGGCTGGACGGGACCTTCCAGCCGAACGGAACCATGGGGCGATACCCTGACCGAGAACTCCCCTCCCTCCATTCGCACCACCACCCTACCCGGGGAGATGAGCCCCCTGTGGACGAAGGCGCAAGCAACGGCGCAGGCGCTGGTTCCCGAGGCGGTGGTGCGCCCCACCCCCCTCTCCCAGATAAGGATCTGGACCTCCCTGTCCCCGGCCTTTCGGGCCAACTGGACGTTCACCCCCCGGGGAAAGGCCGGGTGAACGGTCAAATACGGTCCCAGTGCCAGGAGGTCGCCTTCCCTCAGGTCGTCCCGGAACACGACGCAATGGGGGTTCCCCACGGAGATAGGTTGGATGTCCAGGGGTGCCCCGTCGGGTCCCGAGAAGACGCCAGGGGCCACCGGGACCTCCTCCCCACCCCCCGTCGCAGCCAGCCCGAACCTGGCCTCGCCCATGTCCACACCAACGTCCAGGAGCCCCCCCCCTTTCCGGCCCAGGATCTCCATGCCCAGAAGGTCCCCCCCCACCTCCACGGGAAAGGGATCCCTCTCCCCAACCCATCCCCGGTGGAAGAGGTACGCTCCCAGGACCCGAAGCCCGTTTCCGCTCCTTTCGAACTCGGAGCCGTCGGGGTTGAACATCCTGAGGCGGAAAGGCGGGGTGTGGACGGCCCCCGGCGACAACAACACAACGATCCCATCGGAGCCCACCCCGCGCTGGCGGTGGCACACCACCTGTGTCGTTTGCGGGGTCACGGCCCAGGATCCGCCCTCTTCGAACACCAGATAGTCGTTTCCGTGTCCGTGGGCTTTGAAGAAGCTACGGCCCAGCACCAGTGGACGATCCACGAGACGCCTCCTGAAACTCCCCGTCACGGGGACTCGTAGGTGGGGATGGTTAGCAACTTCGGGCGCGGTCTCCACGTCCAATGAACACGAGAGATAAGGCAACAATCTTCCCGGTGTCGCACCCTCCATCGAAGCGACAGGATCCGACACCGGGAATAAGGATAGGACACCATGAGACAAGCAGCCATCCCCGGTCTCCTGACCTTGCTCCTCCTGACCGTGCCGGTGGGAGCCCAGCAGACGGCCCCACCCGACTCGAACCAGGCGGACGGGGGCGATCCGAAGGGGTCGTCCCGGGCCCCCCTGGTTCTCCCGGCGGTGCGGATCCACGGCGAGGCCCCACGCATCGACGGCATCCTGGACGACGAGGCCTGGAAGCTCGCCCCGGTTGCCACGGACTTCATCCAGCTCGAACCAAATGAGGGCCAGCCTGCCACCGAGAGGACGGAGGTACGAGTGCTCTACGGGGACGATGCCCTGTATGTGGCCTTTCGCGCTTTCGATTCCTCCCCCGACAGCATCGCCGCCCAGCTCACCCGCCGAGACCAGAACTCCTACTCCGACAGGGTGCACGTCCTCATCGACAGCTACTTCGATCGCCGCACCGCATTTCACTTCGCCGTGAACCCCCTGGGTGTGAAGCAGGACTTCTATCGGTACGACGACATCCATGAGGATTCCAGCTGGGACGCCGTCTGGGAGGCAGCCACCCGCATCGACGACCAGGGCTGGACGGCCGAGATCCGGATCCCCTACTCCCAGCTCCGGTTCGGAAACCAGGATCCCCAGACCTGGGGCATCAACTTCGGCCGTGACATCGCCCGCAGGAACGAGATGTCGCTGTGGGCACCCATCCGCCAGAGCGACGCCGCCGTGGTATCCAGGTCCGGGGAGCTCAGGGGCCTGACCGGGCTGGGCTCGCCCAGGAGAGTCGAGCTCCGTCCCTTCTCCCTGGCCCGCCTGTCCCGGGCCCCGGGCGATGACAGCAACCCCTTCTACCGATCCAACGACGTCTTCGCCTCCGGCGGGCTAGATCTGAAATACGGCCTCACCAACGACCTGACGCTGGACCTCACGGTGAACCCGGACTTCGGGCAGGTGGAGGCGGACCCGGCCCAGGTGAACCTCACGGCCTTCGAGACCTTCTATCCGGAGCGCAGGCCCTTCTTCATAGAGGGGGCAGGGATCTTCAATTTCGGAATCGGGATAGGCAACGGAGATATGGGAAGCGAGTCCCTCTTCTATTCGCGCCGTATCGGGCGGCCTCCCCAGGGATCGGCCGATCCAAGGGGAGGCCATGCCGAGAGCCCGGACCTCACCACGATTCTGGGTGCCTGGAAGGTCTCGGGAAAGACCCAGGGGGGCTGGTCCATCGGCCTCCTCCACGCCGTCACCGCAGAGGAGACGGCACGGATCGCCACCGGCGACGGAGCTCGCCTGGAGGAGCCCGTGGAGCCTCTCACCAACTACGGCGTCGCCCGCTTCCAGAGGGATTTCCGGGAAGGCCGAAGCGCTGTGGGTTTCATTGGAACGGCCACGAACCGCCACAAGGATGTGGCAGACGATCTCCTGCTCCGCTCCGGAGCCTACACCGGAGGTCTTGACGTCCGCCACCGCTTCGGTAGGGACAATCGCTTCGAGGTAAACGGTTACCTCCTGGGATCCCACGTCAGGGGATCACCGGAGGCCCTGGAGCTCACCCAGCGTGCCCCCTCCCGGTATTTCCACCGCCCGGATGCGAACCACCTGGAGTACGACCCGGGCAAGACCTCCATGAGCGGGTGGGCAGGGAACCTGGAGCTCTTCAAGATGGGTGGAGGCTACTGGAAGTGGGCCACCGCAGCCGTCGTGAAATCCCCTGGATTCGAAGCCAACGACCTGGGGTATCAGCGGGACGCCGACCTTGTCCTCCACGCAGCGTACCTGGGGTACAACCGCCACAACCCCACCGACCGCCTCCGGCGTTGGAACGTGGGCGTGAACGCGTTCCATGGATGGAGCTTCGGGGGCGAAAACCTGGTCCTGGGGAGCAATCTGAACGGCTCATTCACTCTGCCGAACTACTGGGGCGGCCACGCCGGGGTCAACCGGGAATTCAGTTCGTTCTCGGACGCAGCTCTCCGGGGTGGCCCCCTCCTCCGCACGGAGGCCAGGACCAATGGCTGGTTCGGAATATCCTCCGACGAGCGCAAGGCCATCCGAGGTAGTTGGAACAACAACATGTCCCGGGCCTCCGAGAGCGACTCCTGGTCGGCCAGCACCTCCCTGAACGTCCGGTGGCGGCCCTCCGGGCGTACCAGCGTCAGCGTGGGGCCCTTCCTGAGCCGGAACGTGAACGACGCCCAATGGGTCCAGCGGGTGCAAGCCCAGGAGAACCATTACGTTCTTGGCCGCATGGACCAGAAGACCCTTGGACTCACGGGCCGCATGGACCTCACCTTCTCGCCGGATCTGACCCTGCAACTCTACGCCCAGCCCTTCGTGAGCGCTGGCGAGTACTCAGCCTTCCAGCAGGTGGCAGACCCCCGGGCCCGGTCGTACCACGATCGTTTCAGCCCCGTGGAAGTCGCCCTGGTGAACGGGGAGTACAGGGCCGACCTGAACGGGGATGGGACAGCGGAGCGGTTCCGGAACCCGGACTTCAACGTCCGGCAGTTCCGCTCCACCGCGGTCCTGCGGTGGGAGTACCGGCCCGGATCCCTCCTCTACCTGGTGTGGTCCCAGGGAAGGAACCACTTCTCCCGGGATGGCCGCTTCCAGGTGACCGAGAGCCTGGGAGACCTCTTCCGGCAGGATGCCGAAAACGTGCTGATGCTGAAGGTGAGCTACTGGATCTCTCCCTGAGGAGCCGGTCCTAGCCAGCCACCAGGCCTTCCAACTCACCCGGGTCCACCGGAAGGGCCCGGGTGAGGTTGTCCCCACCCTCCGTGGTGACCAGGACATCGTCCTCGATCCGGACTCCCATCCCCGAATAGGCCATGGGCTCGGAGACGGGGTCCTGGGCGAAATAGAGCCCCGGCTCCACCGTGAGGACCATGCCCGGCTCCAGGACCCGGGAGGCCCCATCCACCACGTAGTCCCCCACGTCGTGGACATCCAGCCCCAGCCAGTGGGAGGTCTGGTGCGGGAAGTATCTCTCGAAGGCCTTCCGTTCCACCAGATCATCCACCTCTCCCGAGAGGACTCCCAGGTTGACCAATCCCCGGGTCAGCTCCACCAGCGCATGACGGTGCACGTCGTCCATCCTGACGCCGGGGCGGATGGCGGCCAGGGCGGCTCGGTGGGCCCCCAGGACCACCTGGTAGACGTCCCGCTGGGGACCAGTGAAACGTCCCTCCGACGGAAAGGTCCGGGTCACGTCCGCCGAGTAGAGATCGACTTCCGCACCTCCGTCCAGGAGGACCATGTCGCCGGCCGACAGGACTCCCCCGTTACAGGAATAATGGAGGACGCAGGCGTTCCTCCCGGATCCCACGATGGTGGGGAAAGCCGGACCAAGGGCACCGGCTCGGCGAAAGCCCGACTCCAACACGCTCTCCACCTCCCACTCCCCCATTCCGGGACGGGCCTCGGCCAGGGCCTCTCGGAAGGAGGCCACGGTGAGGTCTGCGGCTCGGCGGATCCTGGCCACCTCCCCCGGCTCCTTCCGGAGCCGTAGATCGTCCAGCACCTCCCCAGGATCGACCACGGCCCTGGGCCCCTCACCTTTCCGGGCCCCCTTCCGGCGGGCCTCTTTCAGGATCTCCACCACCCGAACGTCCAGAACCGGCTGCATCCCCAGGCGGAAGAAGAGCCTCCGGGCACCTTTCAGCAACTCCGGCAGCCGACGCTTCAGCTCCTCTGTTGGGCAGGCCGAGTCGGCGCCAAGGCGCTCCCTCAGCTCCTGGGGCCCCATGCGGGGTCCGGACCAGAGCTCGGCCGCCGGGTCCCTTTCGGGAACGAAAAGGACGAATCGGTCCCCCTCCCCGTGATCCCGGAGAAGGGCCACCACGCCTGGCTCCGTGGATCCCGTGAGGTAGAAGAGCTCACTGTCGGGCCGGTACCGGTGCTCCGTGTCACGAGACCGGTGAAGGAGGGGCGCGGAGGGGAGGAGGAGGGCTCCTCCCCGGAGTCCCTCCGTGACCGTCTCCCTCCTCCGGGAGAATGTTTCGGGGGAGAAGCCGAGCAGCGGAGGGGTCATGAAAGCGCCCTTTGCAGGGAGGTCTCTCGGGGAGGCATCATCCCTTGAGCACCCCCATGGGCTTCAGGCGGGCCACCAGCTTTCCGATGCCTGCCCGGTCCACCACGCGCACCACGTCGGCCACGTCCTTGTAGGCTTCGGGGATCTCCTCTGCCACCGTGGCAAAGGAAGAAGCCCGGACCTGGATGCCCAGCTCGTCGAACTCGCGCCTGAGATCCCGGCCGCGGGCCGATTTCTTGGCTTGCTTCCGGCTCATCTTGCGGCCGGCACCGTGGCAGGTGGAGCCAAACGTTTCGTTGTAGGCACCCTCCGTGCCCAGGAGAACGAAGGAGTAGCGGCCCATGTCACCGGGTATGAACACGGGTTGCCCCAGGTCCCGGTACGCATCCCCCAGGTCGGGATGCCCCGGCGGGAATGCCCGGGTAGCCCCTTTTCGGTGCACGCAAAGTGTCTTCTCCCGGCCGGCCACACTGTGCTTCTCGAACTTCGCGATGTTATGGGCCACGTCGTAGACCAGCCCCATCCCAAGCTCCTGGGGGCTCTGTCCCAGTACCTTTCCGAAGGCCTCCCGGACCCGGTGGCTCATCATCTGCCGGTTGGCGAAGGCGAAATTCGCGGCGGCCGCCATGGCACCCAGGTAGCGCTTGCCTTCCGGCGAGCCCAGGGGCGCGCACACGAGCTGCCTGTCCGGCAGATCGATCCCGTACCGCCGGGAAGCCCGGAGCATCACCTCCAGGTAGTCGTCGCACACCTGGTACCCCAACCCTCGGGATCCGGAGTGGATGAACACCGTCACCGTCCCCGCCTCGAGGCCCAGGCGTTGAGCCACCTCGGGTTCGTAGACTTCATCCACCTCCCCCACTTCGATGAAGTGATTCCCGCTCCCCACAGTCCCCACCTGGTCCCTGCCGCGCTGAATGGCCCGGTCACTGACCTGGTCCGGGTCCGCCCCGGCGATGATTCCCCGATCTTCCATGTGATCCAGGTCGGCGGAGGTACCGAACCCTTCCTCCACCGCCCAGGCGGCCCCCCGGGTGAGGATGGCCCGGATGTCCCTGGACTGAAGAACGAACTTCTTGTAGCCCTTCCCCACCCCGGCGGGAATGGACTGAAAGAGCTCATCCATGACCCGGGCCAGCCTTGGCCGAAAGTCGGATCCCTTGAGCCTGGTCCGCATCAAACGAACGCCGCAGTTGATGTCGTAGCCCACCCCCCCGGGAGAGACCACTCCACCCTCGTCGGGATCAAAGGCCGCCACACCCCCTATGGCGAAGCCATAGCCCCAGTGGATGTCCGGCATTCCGATGGACCTGCCCACGATTCCCGGGAGCTCCGCCACATTGGCCACCTGCTTCAACGCCTCGTCTCCGCGGATGTCCCTCATCAGGGTATCATCGGCGAAGATAAGGCCGTCCACCCGCATCTTCCCCTGCCGGGGAATAAGCCAGCGATGGGGATCGAGTCGAACCAGCTCCATGCTCCAACCTCCCTCCCTCGTCCCCGGCCCCGGGGGCCGGCAGTCCGAGGCCAAACAGAACGCTGATCGTGCGGCCCCCCGGTCTTCGGCTCCCCAGACCGGTACCGTGCTCACACGTCGAAGATCACCCTACCGTACCAACCGTCCTCCCGCTTCTCCGCCTCCAGGCCGTGGAGGGTCACGCCTTTGATCTCCCGGACCCAGGGCCCCGGGTCCATCCGCCCCTCCACCCGGGCCCGTAGCCCCACCGCGTGCCCATGGGGAGAAGAGCCCTTGGGCACGGGTGTGAAGGAGAGGGTCGCCTCCGCAACCGAAAAGCCATCCGCCTCCTGCCAGAAGAGGAGAGTACGGAGCCAGGACCTGAGGAGGGAGGGAAGATCCTCCTCCGTCATCTCCAGAGTCCTGACCTCCCCATCACCTTCCCCGACCTCTCTTTCCAGCACCAACCAGATGGTCCCCAGGGCGGCCCTGCGGAAGAGCTCGGGAAGATCGGGAGCCTCCACCTCCAGTCCCACATCCGCCGTGTGCTCCAGCCCCCGGACCCCGGGAACGGGCACGTCCTCGGATGAGGGCCTGGCGTCAGGCCCCGGTGCACCATGGTCCCATGGGTCTTCAGAGTTGGCCATGGGCTTGTGACGCTGAAGGGCCACAGGGGGTCGAAGGGCTGGCCATGGGATGCTCCCGTTGCTCCGCTCTTGCCGAATTGGCATCTCGTGATGTCTGGAATCTATGGGCCACTCTCCCTCCCGCTCAAGGAAGGGCGATTCGCCACGCACCTCCCGGTCACCTGGGAAGTCGGCGCCCAAGTCTTCCTGGACCCGAGGAACGGCCCAGGATACCAGGAAAGGCGGAGGACGGTGTTGTCCACATTCGCTTATGTGCCGAACTTCTTTGGAAGACGCCGTTACAACGGCGCTGGAGTGCCCAGGGTCCGGAGAGCCGCGGAGACGCGTGACCGAGCCTGGTGGGAGCGCCAATGAAGAGAAAAGGAAGACGGATGCCAGGTAAGAAAGGGACCATCGGGATTCTCACGGGCGGAGGCGACGTTCCAGGCCTCAACCCCGCCATCCGCGCCATCACCATCCGGGCCCTCAGGGAGGGCTATGGAGTCCTGGGAATCCGAAGGGGCTGGGCGGGGCTGGTGGATCTGATCCCGGACAAGGATGCCGACAACCGTGAGAACGTGCAGGTACTCACAGAGGATCTGGTGAACCGAGCTGGACGCACGGGAGGCACCTTCCTCCACACCTCCCGAACCCGCCCCAGCCACCTTCCCCTGAGGGAGGTCCCCTCCCACCTCCAGGACCGCTTCAGCCGAGAGGTGAATGACGTTACCCCGGCGGTCCTGGAGAACCTGGCCTTTCTGGGGGTGGAACACCTCATACCCATCGGTGGCGACGATACCCTGAGCTACGCCGAACATCTCCACCGGAAGGGTATACGGGTCGTGGCGATCCCAAAGACCATGGACAACGACGTACCCGGCACGGACTACTGTATCGGCTTCAGCACCTGCGTGACTCGAACCATCGAGCTGGCCCATCGCCTCAGGACCAGCGCCGGGTCTCACGAGCGTTTCCTCGTCCTGGAGGTCTTCGGCCGGTACGCCGGCTTCACGGCCACTCTTCCCACCATGGCCGGGGCAGCGGACCGTTGCGTCATTCCAGAGTATCCCTTCGAGATGGAGAAGCTGACGGAGCTCCTCTCCTACGACCGGAATCGACACCCCAGCCGCTACTCGGTGGTCCTCGTCTCCGAAGGAGCCAGGATCCAGGGCCTGGACGAGATGGTGTTCGAGGGCGGGGAAAGGGACCAGTACGGGCATCGGAAGCTGGGTGGGATCGGCGACCTGGTCTCGGCCAGCCTGAAGGAGCTCTCTCCGGCCTACAACCAGGGCAGGCGGGTAAACGTGGTGAACCAGAGGCTGGGGTATCTGGTCCGGTCCGGGGATCCGGACGCCTTGGACTCCATCGTCCCCATGGCCTTCGGGAATCTGGCGTTGGATCTCATCCTGGACGGAAGCTCGGGACGCCTGGTGAGTCTTCGTAACGGGGTGTATGATTCGGTGCCCATCGACGTCGTCACGGGCCGGAAGAAGGCGGTGGACATCCATAAGTTCTACAACCCGGAGAGGCTCCGCCCCAGGTACACCACCTTCGAACGGAAGCCTCTCTTCATCATGACCAGCGACGTGTGATCATGGCTCATGCGCCGACCAGGTCCCCCATGGGATACGACCATGAAGCTGACGGACGAGCTCTACATCTTCGCTGAGCCCATCTGGGCCGCCCAGCTCCGGCATCCCTTCGTGAAAGGACTGGGTGACGGCACGCTGGAAGAGGAACGGTTCAAGCGGTGGGTTCTACAAGATTACCGCTACCTGAAGGAATATGCCCGGGTGTTCGCGTGGGCGGTGGCCAAGGCCGAGCGCCTGGAGTCCATGGCCTGGTACGCCTCCGTGCTGGACCTGACTCTCAACACCGAGATGGACCTCCACCGGCAGTACGCCGCCAGGTTCGACCTTACCCCCTTGGACCTGGAAGGCGAGGCCATGTGGCCTACCACCCGGGCGTACACCGATTTCCTGGTGCGCATGGCCGCCGACGGGGACATGCTGGACCTCCTGGCGGCCCTCCTTCCCTGCGCCTGGGGCTACGTCTACGTGGCCAGGGAGTTGGCCAAGGCCCATCCGCCCGATGATCAACGTTATGCCGATTGGATCGCCCAGTATGCCTCGGACGAGTTCGCAGAGGCCAGCGACTGGCTCCGTGACGAGATGGACCGCCTGGCAGAAGGGATCTCGGAACAGAAGAAGGCCCGCCTCCAGGAGATCTTCGTCCTCTCCAGCCGCTACGAGTGGCTCTTCTGGGAGATGTGCTGGAAGGGTGAGTCCTGGAGTCCCTGAGCTCCGTCAGGACGGCCGCCGGCAAAAGGCCATGTCCCGCTTGATTCCCAGGCCGTTCGCCACCGGGCGCTCGCCATCCGGGTCCGAAGGACGGCTCACCGGGTCACCTCCCAGGACCATGACGGAGGATCCGCCGCCGTCCAGGTTCAGGGCCTCGGTCACTTCCAGGGCCTCCATGAGCTCCGTTAGCTCCGGCAAGGTCATTCCTTCGGAGTAGCCCGGCTGTCGGCCGTCCACCACCACCACCCAGAGTAGCTCCCGTTCCGGGTCGTATCCCAGGGCCGTCCGGGGATGCCGGGCAGCGGCAAAGGCCGGGCGCTCCGTCACCTCCAGGTCTCCCACCCGTTCTCCTCCCTGGAGCAGGAGGGGAAAGCCCCCCAATACCTCGGTGTACCCGTCCGCACTGGAGGCTGAGAGCGTCCAACCCAACACCAGCAACGAATCCCCGACCGCATGAGGAAGGCCCATCCAGGGGGCCTGCCCGGGGCGCCAGGCGAAAGCGGGACGGCTGGCGGTGCGGAAGACCTCCCCCGCCACCACTTCGGTTCCCAGGGGTAAGCCTTCCGGCGTGAAGAAATCCCCGTTCACGGCCGCCAGCACCCCCTCCTCTCCCATGGCTGCCATCTCCGTAATCCGGCTCCGCCCCCACACCACCCCTTCCTGGGCCGTCCCTCGCAGCACCTGGAAGCCCAGTTCACAACGGCTCAACTCCACCCGTAGCAGATGGATGGCCCAGGGGTGTTCCCGGACGTGAAGCTCGAAGTAGGCTATACCGGGACCAGCGGAGAGGACCCGGGCCTGGGTCGCCCCCAGAGCCGGAAGGAATCCGGCGGGGAGATCCGGTGGGGTCTGCGGCAAGGGGTCCGGGGGAGCACAGGCCGAGAGAAGGAGGAGCGCCACCGCCAGCAGACTGGACAGGAGGCCCCCCGGGGGATGGACCCGGTGGAGGGTCCCAGCGTATAGTTCATTCATCATGTGCTTCTTCATTCGAATCGCTCTGGCGGGGCTGACACTCCTGGCCCTGGCCCCAGGCAGGGGAGAAGGCTCCGACCGCTTCATTCCCGGCGTGGCACTCGGCTCCGGCCTGCCGGCTTTCGAGAGGATCGAAATCTCTGACCTGAACGCGTCCTCAGGGCCGGAGGATCTCCGGATAGGGGTCAGCTTCGGCGGCATCAGCTTCACCGGGTTCATCATGGAATATCGCTGGGGCCACCGGAGCGTGGAGGTCAACATCGGCACCTGGTCCTTGCGGGATCTGGCGGTTTCGGTGATGGTCAAGCAATACTTCGGCCCTGGAGACTTCCGTCCCTTCTCCGGGGTGGGCCTTTGGGC
>PXFI01000305.1 GCA_003564295.1 Gemmatimonadota bacterium
CCAGGTGGACGAGCACATATTCGTGCCTCCCCTCGGCCGAGTGGTATGGGACGGCCAGGCGGGCATCCACCGACTCGGCCTCCGTCTCCACCGGCAGGTTGGCCAGGCGCCGGAGGACGGGAGCCACGAAGAGGTTGAAGGTGATGATGGCGGAGGTGGGGAACCCTGGCAGCACCACCACCGGCCGGCGGTCCCAGGCGGCCAGGACGATGGGTTTACCCGGCTTGATCCCGACGCCGTGGACGAGAATGCCCGGGGGCGCCATGCCGTCGATGATGGTGAAAGTCAGGTCCCCCGCCCCCTTGGAGGTGCCCCCCGAAAGGATGACCAGGTCGAAGCCCTCAAGGGCTCTCTCGCAGGCGGCACGCAGCGCCTCTTCGTCGTCCGGTATGACACCCAGGAACTCCGCCTCCCCTCCGTTGTCCCGGACGGCCGACTCCACGGTGGTGGCGTTGGAGTCGTAGATCTTGCCGGGTTCCAGGGGCAGGCCGGGAGGTACGAGCTCATCGCCGGTGGAGATGATGGCGACCCGGGGCCGCCTGGAGACCCGGACACGGGCGATGCCCAGGGCGGCCAGGACGCCGAGCTCGCGGGTGGTGAGCACCTGGCCTGCTCGCAGCACCGTCTCGCCCATGCGCATATCGGCCCCGGCGACCTGGATGTTCGCTCCCGGCGCCACCGGCTTGTACAGACAAAGCGTCGTTCCTTCGACCTCGCTGTGCTCTACCATCTGCACCGCATTGGCGCCCCGGGGGATTACCCCTCCCGTGGCCACCTCCAGGGCGGTGCCTTCCCTCACTTCGGTTCTGGGAACGGCGCCGGCTGGTACGGTCTCGGGAGCCAGCTCCAGGCTGACGGGCGCGTCCTCATCGGCGTGAAAGGTGTCGGATGCCCTCACAGCGTAGCCATCCACCAGGGCACGGTCGAAGGGGGGAACGTCCATGGGCACCAGGACGTCGTCGTCAAGGACGCGGCCCCGGGCCTCGCCCAGAGGCACCTCCTGGCCGTCCAGGGGACCGAGGGACAAGGCTTCGTGCCAGATCCGCTCCGCCTCCGGCTTGCTCACCGTCTTGAGGAAATGGATACCCTTGTGTTTCATGTCGTCCCTTCGGCGCACATCGACCTCGGTATCAGTACAGGTAGACCTCGACCTCCGTGCCTGCCTCGAACCCCTCGACATCCCGGGGCACGATAACGAAGCCGTCGGCTCGTGTCACCGAGGTGAGGACGCCGGCGCCGCCCGATCTCAGCGGCTCCACTTCTCCGTTCCCCACGAGCCGCACCCGGGCGAAGTCGGTGCGGTTGAGAGCCGAGGCGAGCTTGCGCCGGAGGCGTCCCCGGACGCGCCGGTTCCATCGCTCTTCACGCTGGCCGAGCTGGAGCTGCAAGGCAGGGCGGACGAAGACGTCGAAGCCCACCATGGTGGCCACGGGATTGCCGGGCAAGAGCACCACCAGGGCCTTCCCCAGCCGACCGAAGGCCAGGGGCGAGGCCGGACGGATGTTGACGCCGTGGACCAGAAGCTCGCCAAGCTCCGCCAGGAGTCCGGGCAGATAATCCTCCTTGCCGACGGAGGTGGCGCCGGTGGTCAGGAGGATGTCGCCGTGGAAAGCCTCCAGGGCCGTGTGAAGGGCCTCACGGTCGTCGGGGATGATGCCCAGCCAGAGGGCCTCGCCACCGGTCTGGGTGACGAGTCCCTCCAGGAGATAGCGGTTCGAGTTGACCACCCGGCCCCGGCGGCCGACCAGGGGCGATTCGGGTTCCACCAGCTCGCTGCCCGTGGAGATGATCCCCACCACGGGCCGTCGGGTCACCTTCGGCTCCATCATGCCGATGGAGGCGAGGACGCCCAGGTCCTGAGGCCTCAGGACCCTTCCTCGCTCCAGCACCTTCTCGCCCTTCCTGATGTCCTCTCCGGCTCTGGCTACGTTGCGCCCAGGCACCACCGGAGCGTGGGCCAGGACCACATGGCCGTCATCGGTGGCGTACTCGGCCATGAGCACCGCGTCGGCCCCCCCTGGCAAGGCTCCGCCCGTCATGATGCGCACCGCCTCACCGGGTCCCACCTCCAGGGCGCCCACCTCACCGGGCTCCGCCTCCGGGGCGCCCAACTCACCCGGTCTCCCCTCCAGGTCACCCGCATCACCCGGAAAGATCTCCCCCATCAGCCTGAAGGGGATGGAGTCCGTGGGGCTTGCGCCGAAGGTCTCGGCGGCCCGCAGGGCGTAGCCGTCCATGGCGCTCTTGTCGAAAGAGGGTACATCCCGGGTGGAGATGATGTCCCGGGCCAGGGTGCGGCCCATGGCCTGGAGCAAGGGCACGGACTCCTCCTCCAGCGGTCCGACGCAGGACCGCAGCACCTCCAGGGCCGATTCGAGATCGGTCCTTTCCCTGAATCCCCTCATGCGCACGTCGTGGTCAGGCATGGGCTGTTCCCCTTGACCTCTTCATTTTCACGCCCTACCCACCCGCTCCGCCGCTTCCAAGACCGGGCCGATCCGGGGCTTGTTGGTGAACCAGAGGACCCGCCCGGGGGCCACTCCTTCGAAGGGATCCGGGTCACCCTTTCCCGCCGCCAGCCCCCGGAAGACCACCAGAACCAGATGCTCCATCCCGGCGGCGGCCACCTGGCGCACCTTCCGCTCCAGGTACTCGGGGGTCCAGAACCCCACGATCTCCACCAGGGCCTCCCGGCCGTCCCGGTGCCGGAGGGTGAAGTCCGGTAGAAAGAGCTCCTGGCCCAGGGCCACGGGGGTCTCCTCCCGGACGAGGGTCCAGCCCCCCCTTTCCTCTCCTAGCTTGGCGGCGAAGTCTGTGGCCAGGGCCTCCTCCCAGGAGGAGTCGTAGCCTGGGCGCCGACCCCGGCGGGAAGGGGCCGTGGTGGGGATGGGTTGGGCCCGGCTGCCCAGGGCGTAGGGGAGACGTTTCCCCTGGTGCTCCACAAGGGCGTCCAGCCGCCAGCCCGAGGCTTGGACCAGGGCCGGCACGACCCGGACGAAGCGGGAGCCGTAGCGCTGGGGGCGGACCAGGTAAGGGGCAGCCGGGCCCGTGAGGTGAACCCGGTAGCGGCCTTTGCCCGCCACCTCGATGCGGTACATGAGGCGGGCCAGCTTCACGGCCCGGAAGATCCTCTTCCAGCCGCCCCGGGCCGTGAGGGTCATCTCCACGGCGTTCAGGAGGACCCCCCGGGCCAGGTCCAGGTTGTAGCGGTCCAGGAGAGCGGCTCCCGTCATGCGAGGGGCCCGGACCAGAACCCGGGCCAGGGGATCGTCGGCGTAGAGGAGGCGGTCCACGTCGGCCTCGGGGATGCCGAGGGTCTCTGCCGCCATTCGATAGGGGAGGCGAAGGTCCCCCGGGGTAGGGGGCCAGTACTCTCCCCTGGCCCGAAAGAGGGTTTCCCGGACCTCCGGGGCCCTTTCGGCGCCCCCGGGTGCCCGGAAGGAGCAGGCGTCCATGAGGCTCTTGGCGACCCCGGACAACCGGCGTGCGTCCCGGACCCTTCTCTCCTGCCGTCGCAGCGCCTCCAGGACGGTGCGGCGGGGGCAGCCCTCCAGCCGTCTCACGAGCCGACAGAGGCGATCCAGGAAGGGGGCCACCCGCCCCCCGGGATCCTGGAGAAAGGAGACCTCCAGCGTCCCGTTCTCCTCCCGGAGAAAGGGCTCCACGTGGGTTCGGCGGAGCATCAGAGGGCCGGCCTCACAGCCCCAGCCCCAGCTGGCGATCCCGGACCTGCCGGAGCCCTGCCCCCCGCTTCTGGGAGGCGAAGAACTCGTGGGTCCCCGCCGCCACGATCTCGAAGAGGGAGGCCACCTGATCCCCCTGGCGCCTGAGCAGGCGTCCCAGCCGCTGTACGTGCTGCCGCCGTCCGCCCCGGGTGGTGTCTCCCAAAACGATTCCCACCTTGGCTGCCGGCACGTCCCATCCCTCGTCCAGGACCCGGACGCTCACCACGCCCCTAACGGTCCCGTCTTCCACCCAGTCCAGGACGCGCTTGCGCTCCGAGACGGGGGTGGAGGCTGTGATGAGGGGGAGGGCGAAGTGGCGGGAGAGCTCCTCGGCCGCTTCGGTGCTCCCGCAGAAGAGGATGGCTCGCTCGGCGGGAAAGAGGCGAAGGATGCGGCCCGTCTCCCGTAGCTTGCCCTGGGCCAGGGCCACGATGCGCTCCCGCTCACGATATGCCCGGAAGGCCCGGCGAGCTTCGGGGGAACGGTGCGTCTCAGCCATGAATGCTTTCCACACCACCTCGGCCTCCCGTCCTTCGTCCCGGTATCCCCTCCGGGTCATGAACTCCTCGTAGGTCTCGTAGGCTCTGCGGTAGCGCTCCTCCTCGGGGGGCGTCAGGGCCACGAACCGCCGCTCCACGGCGAAGTCCGCCAGCTCCGCGTCCACCATCTCACCGATGCGGCGCCGGTAGACGGGTGGACCCACCAGCTTGGTCAGCTCCGTGTCCCGGCCGTCGGGGTAGGTGGCGGTGAGTCCCAGGCGGAAGGGGGCCGGGGCGATGCGGAGGGCGTCATGCCACCCCCGTGCCTCCCCCCGGACCGTGTCGGCCAGGTGGTGGGCCTCGTCCAGGACCAGTAGCTGGAAACGCTCACCCCACCGTTCCATGAGGGTGAAAGCCGAGTGGTAGGTGGTGACGGTGATGGCCCGTGGGTCCTTCTCGTCTCCGTAGAAGGCTCCCACCCGGTGTGCTCCGAAGGCGTCGGCCAGCTGGGCGAACCACTGGCCAAGGAGGGCCCGGGTGGGGGCCACCACGCAGGCGCCCTGGATGGGGCCGGCACCGTGGGGGGGGCCGGAACCGATCGTCTCTGCGTCGTTGTCGGCCCTCGCCCGGGCCATGGCCAGGATGGCCACGAAGCTCTTTCCGGCCCCGGTGGGGAGGACCACGGATCCGCGACCCCCTGCGGCGACCCAGCGGTCCAGGGCCTCTTGCTGGTACTCCCGGGGACGGCGTGGGTCGAAGAAGGGGATTTCGGTGGGGGCGTCCG
>PXFI01000088.1 GCA_003564295.1 Gemmatimonadota bacterium
AACGCAAGGTAGCGGGCCTTCTTGATGGCTCTTCCGAGCTGACGCTGGAATGCCGCTGTGACCTTGGTCGTCCTCCGGGGCAGGATCTTCCCCGACTCGGTGAGAAACCGGGAAAGGGTCGAGACGTCCTTGTAATTCAGCAACTCGATGCGGGGGCCTTCCACCCGCCGCCGACGCCCTCGACCACCAGCAAACTCCGGCGGGCTAGTCCGGTCATCCTCCTCCAGGTCTCCGTTGTCCTCCGGGAGATCGTCATCCTCGTCATCGTCATCATCGGGAGGGATAACCGCCGAGAAGGGTCGAGGTGCAAGGATGGACATACCGGACGTGGGCTGCCCCTCGTTCAGGACCAGCAGGTAACGGAGAAGGCTCTCATCTAGCTTGAGGGCCCGCTCGAATTCCGGTAACCCTTCGGGGTCAGCGTTGAACTGCGAAACGACGTAATAGCCGGATTTCTTCTTCTGGACGGGGTAGGCCAGCTGGCGGATCCCCCAGTGGTCCACGGCCGTAACCTCACCACCTGTTTCGGTCGCCAGGCTATGGTACCGTTCGAGCTTCTGGTTAATGGCCGCCTCGTCCAGGACGGCGTCGAAGATATAGACTGCTTCGTAGAGTCTCACGTGGGCTCCCTCGGACCGCAGTTCTGACGGGCCCCGCCGTTTTCGCGGAGCGGGATGAACTCATAATTGTAGCCCATCCCTTTGGCACCGACAACGCCGGCGAGGACACAACTTTCTCCCAAAGCGCGAGGTGGGGCCAGATAAGGGGTGATCGACAGCCCCTACCTACACATTGAAGCGAAAGAAGAGGATGTCCCCATCTCTCACCTCGTATTCCTTCCCTTCCGAGCGGATCGCTCCCTGGTCGCGGGCAGCCTTCATGCTTCCCAGACGCTCAAACTCGTGGTAGCCGATGGCCTCGGCTCGGATGAAGCCTCGCTGAAAATCGGTGTGAATCAGCCCTGCCGCGTCCGGGGCACGGGTTCCTTGAGGCACGGTCCACGCCCGGGTCTGTTTGTCTCCCGTAGAGAAGAACGTGATCAGGCGCAGTTCCTCGTAGGCGGCGCGGATGACCCGTTCCAGCCCGGATTCCTGCAGGCCGAGGTCCGCCATGAACGCCTGGCGGTCGTCAGGCTCCAGGAGTGCCAACTCGGCTTCTATAGCGGCGGAAAGGGGAACCACCCGCCTCCTGCCTTCAAAGCCGGGCGCCCCTCCCTCCTGGTCGCGGAGGAACGGATTTGTCCCGTCCACCACCTCCTCTTCGGCGATGTTCGCGATATGGACAACAGGCTTCAGGGTCAGGAGGTTCAGGGATCGAGCGATCAGGAGCTCTTGGGTCGAGAGGTGAACGTCCCCGGGGGATCCCCCCCGTGACAGGACCTCCACGAGGCTCTCCAGGACTTCCTGTTCCCGTGCGGCTTCCTTCTCGCCCAAGCGGGCCTTCTTTGCAACCTTCTCGATCCTCTTCTCCAGCGTGTCCAGGTCCGCCAGGGCCAGCTCCATCTCCACGATCTCCAGGTCCCGCACCGGATTCACGGAGCCCATGACGTGCACAACGTCAGGGCCCTCGAAACACCGGATCACGTGGGCGATGGCGTCCACCTCCCTGATCTGACCGAGGAATTGATTTCCAAGTCCCTCACCCCGGGAGGCGCCCTTCACCAGGCCCGCGATATCTACGAACCTTATGAAGGCGGGCACCATCTCCCTGGATCCGGCCAACGCATGTATCCGCGGGAGCCTGGGATCGGGGACCGCCACGGTGCCCACGTTGGGCTCCACCGTGCAAAAGGGGAAATTCTCGGCAGGCGCACCCGCCGCGGTGAGAGCATTGAAGAGCGAGGACTTCCCCACGTTGGGCAAACCGACAATTCCTACCTGGAGCATGTCCCTCCCGCCCCGGGGTGTCCGGATGGAGCCTGATGGGGGCAAACGGCGCCTCTGACCTGGAGGGGGGCCGTCCGAAAGACGGAAGGGAAGGTAGCGTCAGGGCGTCCGGAGGGTCAAAGGGGAAGGGTGAAAGAATAACCTCATGGGACTTGCGCTCCGGCTTGAACTTTCGGCACCTTGACCGGGTGAAGGTCAACCGTATTCATTCTCTGGCCCTCCGGGGCCCGGCCACCACGATTAGGATTTTTCATGGACTACTCAATCGTTGGGCAACACGAAGACGAACGGCTCGCCTGGTTCTACACCGGGCTCCGGAAGGTTCTGGACAGCAACGATCACCTCTTCGTGTCCGATCCGGACCAGGCTTCCCTGATCATCAACTTCGTGGACCCGTCGCATCCCAAGCCCTTCCGGCGGAAGGCCCAGGCCGTGTTCGTCGTCAGTGTCACGGAGGTGGATCCGCCTTTCGGGGGTCCCATGGAAAAGGGATACCCCCTCCTGGTGCGGTCCCTCTGCAATCTCCTCATAGGGCTGGTGCGGGAGGGAGAGCCCCTGCCCAATGCCCACTTCGTCACTCCGGAGCAGGGGCACTACGTGATTGCCGGATCCGTAGGCACCGACGAGTACTTCCGGGCGGTGTACGAGCGGATCCGCCCACTGGCCACCAGCCGCCTGGTGCTGAACAACATCTTCCACACCGACCTCCCGGAAGAATTCTGGAACGGTGATGCCATCACCGATTCCATCTCCCGGGCTGGAAAGAAGCTCGACGAGCTGAATCTGTTGCCGACACCCTTTCCCATGGAGAAATACCTCACCGCCCGGGACCAGCGGCATCTCAAGCTGCTCTACGGGATCGGAGGCTTGAGTTATGGTAATCTCTCGGCGCGTCTCGATGAGACCCGATTCTGGATGAGCGCCTCCGGTGTGGACAAGTCCAACCTCCGGGAGATCGGCCGGGACATCCTCCTGGTCAAGGACTACGACGCGGAACAGAATGCCATGGTCATGAGCGTTCCACCCAACGTGGAGCCACGCCGGGTTTCCGTGGACGCCATCGAGCACTGGATGATCTACCGGGAGCATCCCGACGTGGGAGCTATCCTCCACGTTCACGCCTGGATGGACGGGGCACCTTCCACCGAGTTCAACTACCCGTGTGGGACCTACGAGCTCGGGGTCGCGGTGGCGGACATCGTGCGGGAGTCCACCGTCCCGGCGGAAGCGGTGGTGGGACTCAAGAACCACGGACTCACCATTGTGGGGCGGTCCATGGACGACATCTTCCAGCGGGTGGAGGGAGAGCTGTACCAACCCGTTCCAATGTCCTAGGTCTGCGGTGCGGAGCACATGGGGAGGGGACCGGGCCAAACAGCCGGTCCCCTTTCTTTCGTCGTGGGGAGGCCTTCGGTACGCGCCAACCGGACCGGACCGAAGGCTCACGCGCCCGACATCCCCATCAACCCAAGGTCTTCTGGAGAGCAAGGATCAGCTCGGAGTGACGAGCGAAGGCCCACCGGGCCTCCTCCAGATCCAGCCGTTCCCTGTTGGTGTGGGCGAAGCGCTCCTCTCCCGGAGCGAAGCCCAGGGTTGGGACGCCGAACACCCCGCAACTCCAACCTCCGTCGGTGGCGAAGGTCCAGGGCCGAATCTTCGCGGGTCCATCTTCCTTCCGCCTGCCCACCGCCCGGGCCGCCGCCACCACGAGAGGATCGCCGGCATCCATGAGGAATCCGGGGGTGAACAGACTTCGGAGCTCGGCAATCCCGGTATAGGTTTCCTGCCATTCCCGGGCCGTTCGCACCTCAACGGCCATTCCCTCCGGGAGATCCCGGAGATTCGGGCGCAGGGCCATCCGAATCTGGTCCTCCAGCTCGTCATACGTGCTCCCCGGCAGAACCCTCCAGTCCACCACGACCACCACGCGATCCGGTATGACGTTCCGGCTCTCCGGAGAGACGTCAAGCTGTGTGGCCACCAGGGAAGCCTCGCCCAGGACCGGGTCCTCCCCCTGCCGGGTTGCCAACTCCGCCAGTGACTTCAGCACCGGGGGAACCAGGTCCAGGGCATTTCTGGCTCGCTCCGGAGCGCTGGCATGCCCCGCAACGCCCTGGAGGATCACCTCCAACTCTCCTCTGCCCCGGTGGCCGGTGGCGATGTCACCCCCCGTGGCTTCTCCGATGACCACGGCGACGGCCTTGACCCTTCCGGAGGCCATCAGGTGCTCCATGCCCCACCCCGCCCTCTCCTCGAATACCGTATGGGCCACCACCACGTCGCCTGGCGCCGATCCACGGAGGCTCGCTGCGGCATAGGTTTGGAGGGCAAGGGGACCCTTGATGTCCATAGCCCCCCTCCCGTGCAGGAAACCACCGGCCACCTCCGCAGCGAAAGGCGAATGGTCCCACGCCCCGGAATCGCCTTCCGCCACCACGTCCATATGGCAATTCAACATTACGGGAGGGCCACCCTGCCCTCCCCGCACCGTTCCAATGACGTTTCCGACTTCGTCGATGTGCGTCTCATCGTAGCCGAGGGCCTCCATTTCCAGGAGTATCCGCTTGGCCACCTCTCCCTCTTCACCGGACAGGGACGGGATCCTGATGAGGTCCTGGGCGAAGGAGAGGGCGTTCTCGAAAGTGGGCTCTTTTTGCAACGGGCTTCCTCACTCTGCAGAGGCGGGGTGACCTCTTGCGACCGATTGAAGGTAGGCGGGCCCGACTTCGAAGGAAACGCCGTGCCCGGGGAGATGGCTCCGACCTTCAACAGGCCCGAATCCGGGAGGAACCGGGCCCGCAGGATCCCGAGACCGCGGGCCCATGCCGGGCCCCGGGAAGCCGAGCCTATCCAAATAGATTCCGGATCATCTCCATGAGCCAGTTGCCCGCTTCTCCCTCAGCAATCCCGTGCACCCGGATGAACCAGGGCGCCAGGACCAGAGAGACCACGCTCATAAGCTTGATGAGGATGTTCATGGACGGGCCCGAGGTGTCCTTGAAAGGATCCCCCACCGTGTCACCGACGATGGCTGCCTTGTGGGCATCCGAGCCCTTCCCGCCCAGAGCACCCTT
>PXFI01000081.1 GCA_003564295.1 Gemmatimonadota bacterium
GCCCACGCGATCAGGACGGGGCCGCCCCGGAACGGGTTGGTGAAGACGGACAGGGGACCGATGGCCCGCACGCAGTACTGAGCGTTGCAGTCCTCCACGGCCGGGTCGTCACCGCGGACGACCTCGAAGGTCCAGCCACCCTCATCTTCGAACAGCTCGCCGAAGATGCGGGTCGCATCCGGGATTTCCTCATCCACGATGGAGTTCGAGATGAGGGCAGAGAACCCGGAGCCTCCGGTCCAAGGAACCGAAGAATGGTTCAGATCTTCGTCGTCGGCTCCGAATCCGCTGAAGACCCGGACGCGTACGCTGTCGGGCTTGGAGGTGGCCACCGACGCCGGGTCCATAGCCTGCACGCTCTTCAGGAACGGCAGGCCCAGGGCGTCGAAGCCCAGCGGGAAGGAGACGTTGTTGACGGGACGGTAGATGACGTCGCTGAAGAGCTCACCGTCGGGCAGCCAGGCGTCCATCCGAAGCACCGAGACGATGTCGGCCGTGGGCCGCTCCCAAACGATGGTTCCCAAGGTGTTGGGGTAGCGGAGCTCCAGGGAGCCTTCCAGCAGCTCGACGGAGTCACGGGCCAGCGAAGCGGTGAAGGTCGTGGCCGCGTCAAAGGTGGCCGGGTTGGAGAGGTTCTGCACCACCGGCACCGAGTTGTTGTTCAGGTACACGGCGCGGTAGGCTTTGCCGATGTTGCCGGCCTGGTCACGCATCCGGAGCTGGTAGAGGTAGTACCGGGCAGCCTCGTCCTCGATGACCGCACGCAGTTGCGGAATCCTCAGCTCGAAGGCCGTCTGGTCGATGTAGTTGAGGAAGTCGGTGCCCACCGCCGCGAGCGTGGCAATGGGATCCTGGTTCCGGGCAGCCTCAAACGGAGCTGCGGCGATGTTGGCCGGAGTCCCTGCGACGATGGCCGCCTTCTCGGTGGCACCCTCGCCGTTGAACAGGCCCCGGATGGAGATGAGAGCATGCTCCGCCGCCGTGGCCTGGCTGAACCCGGCCAGGTTGTCGGTGGCCCGGATGTAGATGCCATCAGCGTCGGTGAACTGGTTGATGATGTTGTAGGGACCTTCGATCTGACCGAGAGCGTCGTCACCCTCGGCTACCACGAAGCTCGGGGGCGTCACATCGTACCCGAAGGTGGTCAGGGGGTGGTTCGGCTCGTTGGCCGACTGATCGATGTTGCGGGCGTTTCCAAGGGCATCCTGGACCCTTACCCGCAGCCGATAGCGCTTGTTGGTCACGGACTCTTCCAGGTCCTCAGGCGCCACCACCACACCGGTAGCCTCCAGATCGCGGATGAGAGTCTCGCGTGTGACACCCCTGACGCCGCCGTCGGTGGCAGGTGTGTAGGCACCACTCTGAGCGAAGCTGTACTCATCGTTCACCCAGTTGCCCATGTTGAGCAGGCCATCCTGGGTAACGATGATGATGGCGCCACCCTGCGGGGCCCGGACGTCGATCCGCATGGGGAAGGGGTGATCGGCGGTGATGGCCACGTTGGCGATGTTAAGATCATCGCCGAAGCCGGTGATCGGGCCGTCCTCGCCCGCATCGGTAACGGTGGAGGTCACCACCGGAAGGAACCCTGTGGCCTCACGACCGACGCAGGTCCAGGTGAAGCCGAAGGGCGCCTCGTCCTCCGTCTGGACACCGCAGTTACCGAGGGCATCACCGGCTTCGTTCCTGAGGCCGGAGGTCATGCTGACAACCGTCTGGCCGTTGTACATGACCGGGATGGGGAAGACAGTGATCTCGAAGTCAGGACCGCCGTACCAACGACGTCCATCGGGATCCAGGGCAGTGAGAATGCCTTCCCGATCCGCCAGAACGTGGAAGGTGTTGGCGTTGTTGAAGAACACCTCGATGACGTTGGCGGCGTCCCGGGGGTCTTCCCGCTCCTCGACGTGGACCTGGGCGCCGATGACGCGATCGCCGTTCTCGTAGCGCGCCGTGGCGGTGTAGGTGTCCGCGTCCACATCATAACGGGCGGTGTTGAAGGACAGGGTGATGACCTGGACATCGCCAGCGACCTCGGGGTCCTCCTCGGCCATCTGGGCCAGCTCCGCGGCGGTGAACACCTGGGACGCGGCGACATGGTCGTCCACGAGCACGTCCACCCGCGTGACGTCTTCGTCGTTGGCCCGCAGGTTCAGGGTCACGTCGATCTGCCCGAACACGTTGTTCAGGTCCACGGGCTGGGTGGTTCCACCCTTGGTGACGGACTGGATAGAGATGGTGGCCGGAACTGTCGGACCCTTACCGGCGAAGTTCACGACACCGGTCTCTCCGGCTTCCACCGTGAGGTCTCTGGAGACGACTTCGAACTCGGTGTTGGCAGGGGGAGTGATGGTAACGGTGTAAGCGCCGGGGGTCAGGTTGGTGAAGGAGAACACCCCACCGGGACCCGTCTCGGTGGCGGCAGTAGCTCCGCCAGAAAGGGCCACTGGGACACCGGCCCTGCCGACGTCGTCCACCGTCACCGCCCCGGAGATGGTGGCCAGCTGAACGGCCTCGCCCGGGAAGTGGGCAGTCTTGCTCTCACCGGTGGCCACGGTCACGGACTGGGTGGTCGTGGTGAAGGTGACGCCCGTCGGGATGTTGGAGATGGTGACCGTAAAGGTACCGGCCCGCAGACCCGTGGCGCTGAACTCACCACCGGCGTTGGTCACGGAGCTGACCGAGACGTTGTCAGGGCCGCCCGTTACCGTCACCGAGACGCCGGCGAGGGGATGCCCGCTGGCAGAGACGACACCCGTGATGGAAGCGGTACGCACATAGCTGCCGCTGAAGTCCACCGTGGCCGTCTGACCCTGGGTGGTAATGGAGGTGGTTCTGGAGGTGACGGCGAATGACACTTCGGGGTGAGTCGAGGCGTCGATGGTCACCCCGTAGCTGCCCGCCTCCACGTTCGTAAACGTGTAGGCGCCGTTGGCCCCGGTGGTGGCAGACTGACTAGTGGCGCCGACCAGCGTCACCGAGACGCCGGCGAGCCCCGTGCCCTCAGCCGTGACGGAACCAGTAATGGTCCCGACCGGAGTGGGCTCGATGACGAGCTCGTCCTCGTCACACGCTGTCAGGGGCATCGCCACCAACGCGGCCATGAGGAGGTACTTGAGGTGCTTCATAGTGTTTTCCCGTCCATTGCTGGAGGTTCCGAGGTGCCCGCTGGCCGCCGATCTCTCTCGAGCCTCGATCTGCCAGCCCCGGCTTGTGCCGGGGGTCCCGCAGGGACACGGGTATACCGCAGGGAATCTATGGCAAGATCGGTGCCAGGGGAGTGAAATACTTAAGGCATTGTACAGCAGCTACTTACAGCACAACGGCCCGAGCCTGGCCCACCCGCTTTCAGACGGTTTTCTGAAGAACCCCCTCAGAATTCTGAGGAAAGACCCGCCATCCGGTCGAATGCCCCGCCTCAGCCAGGAAGATCCGGGGCCTCCCGGAGGAACTCCTCCGCCATGTCCACGAACTCCCTGGAGCCCAGATAGAGGGGGGTCCTCTGGTGGAGATCCGTGGGGACGATGTCCAGGATGTCCCCTTCCCCGTCGGAGGCCCTTCCCCCGGCCTGTTCGCAGATGAGGGCCATGGGCACCGCCTCGTAGAGGAGGCGAAGCTTGCCCCGGGGACTGGCGGTGTCCCGGGGGTACATGAAGATCCCGCCCTTCAGCAGGGTCCGGTGGAAGTCCGCCACCAGGGATCCGATGTAGCGGGACCGGAAGGGCTTCGTCCCCTTATCTCCCATCCCTTTGAGGGTGTCCACCAGCCGGCGTTGGCCCAGGGACCAGCGCTGGTAGTAGGCCTCGTTCACCGAGTAGTACCTCTGGGGAGGCTCGGGCAGTCGGATGTTGGGATGGCTCAGGAGAAACTCCCCGATGGAGGGATCCAGGGTGAAGCCGTGGACCCCTGCCCCGCTGGAGTAGACCAGCATGGTGGAGGACCCGTAGACCACATACCCCCCCACCACCAGGGCCCGACCGGGCTGCAGGCAATCCTCCCGGGTGCCCCGCCCCCCACTGGAGAGCTTCCGGTAGATGGAGAAGATGGTGCCGATGGAGACGTTCACGTCAATGTTGGAGGAGCCGTCCAGAGGATCGAAGACCAGGACATAGTCGCCGGCGGGGAACTCCTCCGGGATGGGAATGACGTCCTCGTGCTCCTCCGAGACCATGCAGCAGAGGTTACCACCGTGGTCCATGGCGTTGTAGATGACCTCCTGGGCGAACACGTCCAGCTTCTGCACATCCTCCCCCTGGACGTTCTCCCTCCCCGCCCGCCCCAGGATGTCCACCAGCCCCGCCTTCGCCACCTCCCTCTGGATCAGCTTGGCCGCCAGACCCAGATCCGTGAGGATGTTGCTGAGACGCCCCGTGGCTTCGGGGTGCTTCCGCTCCTCCTCCATGATGTGCCGATCGATGGTAATGACAGCACTCTCGGCCATGATCCGAACCTCCCCTTGAATGGAACATGAGACCCGGCATGTACATGGGAACCTATACCGCCCCCGGTGTGGGGAGGCAACAGGGGAGAGTGGGTGAGCCGTTAAAGGGGGGCGGACGCTTTCCGCCGGGGCATGCTCGGGCAACACGCCGGCGTCAGGGCCGCCGGCCCGAGACACGGTAGCTCCCGTCCCGTCGGGCACGGACGACCACAGTGCCGTCACGGTCCGTGCGCAAGACCCTGACACCGGCCTCCTCAAGGCGCTCCAGCACCTCCGGGTGGGGATGCCCGTAGCGGTTCCTGGCCCCCACCGAGACCAGGGCCATCTCGGGCCGGACCCTCTCCACCAGCTCCAGGGAGGTGGAGGTGTGGCTCCCGTGGTGCCCCACCTTCAGGACCTGGGCGTTGGGAGAGATGAGCCGGGACAGGAAGAGAGCTTCGGAGGACGCCGGAGCGTCCCCCGTCAGGAGAGCCGCGAAGGAGCCGAAGCGGATCTCCAGCACCAGGGA
>PXFI01000031.1 GCA_003564295.1 Gemmatimonadota bacterium
CGGGCGGTCCCCCGGAGGAACTATGACAACATCGGGGGCGCCGGGGCCATCTTTTCCAGCGCCTGGGACATGGCACAGTGGATCCGCCTGCACCTGGGCGGGGGCACCTACGAAGGCAGGCGGCTCCTCAGCGACTCCGTGGTGGCGGAGATGTACACCCCCCACACCGTCATCCGGTCCGATAGCGTGACGGACCGCATGTTTCCCGACAGCCACTTCTGGGCCTACGCCCTGGGATGGAGGGTCCATGATTACCGGGGCAGAAGGGTGGTGAACCACTCGGGATCCATCAACTACACCCGCACCCAGGTGAGCATGATCCCGGAAGAAGGCATCGGTGTGGTGGCCATGGCCAACCTGAGCAGCAGCAACCTGCAGCTCGCCCTGGCATTCAGGGTCCTGGATGCCCTTATGGGGTTTGAGCCAAGGGACTGGAGCGCCGAGTACCTGGAGGTGGCCCGCCGGGCGCAGGACCGCTCCGCCGCATCAGCCCGGGAGCTTGAAGCGGCCCGCTTGCAGGGCACCCAACCGTCCCGGGAACTGGAGCGCTACGCCGGTACCTTCAGCAGTCCCCTCTTTGGAGAGATGCGGGTGACCAGAGAAGGGACCGGGCTCGTCCTCCACTACTCCCCGGAGTACGTGGCCGACCTCCAGCACTGGCACCATGACACCTTCCGGGCCGTCTGGCGCCGCCCTGGGGCGGGGAGGGCCTTCGTGACCTTCTCCCTGGACGAGCGGGGACGGATCCCTTTCCTGGAGGTGGCCGGGTTCGACGTCTTCCGACGGACATCGGGTCTGGATCTGGAAGGAGGCGAAAGCCGGTAGCGATAGAGGCCAGGGGCGCCGACCCACTCCTGCGGCGAGGAAGGAGTAATGGCGTGTGACCGGGCCCTGCGGGCCAAGGCGAATGATCACCCATCTTGCGAGTAGAGAGGCATGAGCCCGAGACGAAACGACCCCTGTCCCTGCGGATCCGGTCGAAAGTACAAGCATTGCTGCCTGGGGAAGGAGGAGCCTTCCGGCACCGAAGGTGATTCACTTCTGGGCCCGCTGCCACGCCACCTCCCTCCCGAGGCTCTATACCAGGCCCGGGGAGAGCCCGTGTGGGAGGTGGACATCGCCCCACTTCCCTTCTCCTTCGAAAACGACTCTAGCGCCCGTCCGGGCGCCCTCGTGGTCATGGCGGGGGAAGTGGTGGTGTTCCTGGACCTCCTGAGCCGCCCTCCGGGTGAAAGCTTCGAGCTGGCCCGAGAACTCCAGCGCGGGATGGAGGAGGTCTTCAAGGTCTTGGGACGATACCCAGAGGAGGTGCTGGTCCGTCACATGAGCGTGGGAAGGGAGCTCATGCCCTTCCTCTCCAGGCACGGAATCGGGATGGAGGTCAACCCCTTCCTGGACCATGTGGACGACATGACGGCCCACATGCTTGCGGACGGGGAGGGTCCCCTGGTGCGGTCCGTCGCCGCCTCCCCCCTTACCTGGAGTGGGTGGGGGCTCCCGGACACAGCCGTCGTGGAGGTCTTCCAGACGGCGGCCCAGTTCTTCATGGCCGAGCCGTGGACACGTCTCCAGGACAGGCACCTGACGGAGGTCCGGATCCCCGGCGGCCGCTCATGGTTCGTCGCCGTGACCGGTGGACCCCCGGCACCTCCCGGATGCCTGCTCTTCGAAGAGGTGGTGGATGCCGTTCTTTCCCACTCGGCTCCCTCCTTCGAGGACATCCTGGAGGACACGCGAGGACGGCATTACTCCCTTCTATTCCGAAGCCCGGACGACCTTTCCCGCCCCATGCGCAAGGAGATCGCCAGAAGGGGCTGGCCTGTGGCCGCCCCCGCCGCACTTCCCATCCTCACGTCCATCAACACCCCCGGGGGAGGGATCTCTCTCCAGGACACGGGGGACCTCATCCTCATCCTCCGGGCCATCACGCATCTGGTGGCAGAGACGGAGCTGGTGAGCACCCGGGGATGGCCGTTGGCTTGGACAGACCCGGCGACGGGGGCTCACCTCCTGGTTCGGGAGCTCCGGGACTCCGAGGAGGAGCTGGCAGACGATGTGTTCGCCGCCGGCGGCGCCTGGATCGACGACGTCCCCCCGGACGACGACGACTGGGACGACGATTTTCCGCTGGCCGACTTCCTGGACGACGATGCCAGGGCAGAGGTGGAAGCTCTCCTTCCGGAGCTTGAATCCCTTTCCTTGGAGGAGGTGAACACCCGGATCGGGAGCATCATGGACCGCTTCAACCAGCGGCCCGCCGACGCCATGGGCGGTCTCTCCCCCAACCAGGTGGAGCGCCTCCTCCAGCAGGAGTGGGGCCAGGAGGAAGGCCCCCTGGGTCTCAACCGGGGGCTCTCCCTGGAAGAGCTGGCCCCGTCCCGTGACCTCCGAAACACCCGGACCTTCCTTCAACTCCTGGTGGAGGAGGACGGCGCCAAGCTCACCACCTCTGGCAACCTGAACCGGGCCTTCGTCCGGAGGATGATGGATGAGGGAAACTGGGTCTGGTTCCGGGGGATGGCCCCGGAGGAGATGCGGCAGGTCTGGAACGAGGGGGATTTCTTTTCCCTCCACAAGCTCCGGGTCCTCGCAGACCTTGCGGGCCTCATCCGGAAGTTCAAAGGGCGCTTCGTCATAACGAAGAAGGGGAAGAAGCTCCTGGACGACGAGCGGGCGGGAGAGCTCTTCGCCCTTCTTTTCGAGACCCAGTTCAGGAAGATGAACCTGGCCTATCTGGACCGCCGTCCCGCAGGGCCCGAGCTCCAGCACGGCATGGCGTACACCCTCTTCCACCTGAGGGAGGCGGCACGAGACTGGCGCACCCCCGAGGAGCTGGTGGAGCCCCTTCTCCTGCCTTACGTCCTGGAAGCCATGGTCCCTATGCCCGGCTCACGGAGGCCCGACCTCATCCTCGAAACCCGCGTACTGGACGTTCTCGAAGGGTTTGGCCTGCTGGAGATGGAGGAGCGCCCCGGCCGGGACCCATGGCTGCCGGAGCGGAGGTACCGCACCGCCCCCCTCTACGAACGCTTCATCGCCTTCCAGTGGTAGAGGGGAGCGGCATCCCTCCCTACCTCTCCAGCGTCTCCAGGACCTGCCGCCAGGAGAACTTCTCCCCCATGCCCCGGACGTAGTAGTCCATCCAGGCCATCTCGCTCACGGACTTGACCAGCCTGTTTCGCGTATCGGGTATGCCGTGGCTCCGGCCCGGGTACATGAAGAGCTCCGTCTCCACCCCCAGCATCTTCAGGGCCATGTGAAGCTCCACCGACTGTGGGCTGGGCACCCGGGGATCCCCCTCCACCACGTGGATCATGGTGGGCGTCCTGGCGTTGGTGATGTACTTCAGGGGGGACTGGTCCCAATAGGCGTCGTAGTTGTGATAAGGGAGCTCGTCTCCCAAATAGAACTGCCGGTTCCGCTGCACATCGCTCTGGGCGTACATGGAGATCCAGTTGGAGGTACCGGCACCGGAGCTGATGGCCTTGAAGCGATCCGTCTGGACCAGGATCCAATTGGACCAGTGCCCCCCGGCGCTCCACCCCAGGGCACCCATGCGGTCCCCGTCCACGATTCCCTGGGCGATGAGGTGGTCCACCCCCGTCATGATATCCTCGTAGCCCGGGGGGAAGTAGTTCCCCACGATGTCGGTCTTGAAGGCCTCTCCGTAGTTGGTGCTCCCCCGATAGTTGGGCTTCAGGACCGCGTAGCCGGCCCCCGCATAGACCTGGGCGCCGTACCCGCCGTTGAAACGAAGGACGTCCGCCGACGCCGGTCCCCCGTGGATGGCCACGATGAGGGGATACTGCTCCCCGGGCTCGTAGCCCACCGGCAGGGTAAGGACCCCTTCCACCTCCTTCCCGTCGGTGCTGGTCCAGGTCACCGTCCTCGTCTCACCCAGGGCGAAGCCCCGCACCTCCGGGGTCACGTCCACGAGCTGAACCCACCGGGAACGGTCTCCCACTTCCGCCAGTCCTCCCGGCACCGCAAAGGCGGTCTGGGGAGTCACCGGATCCGTGTAGCTCACCAGAACCACACCCGAGTCATCGTCCCGGGTCACCGAGAGGGCCGCCGCCTCGCTGGTGAGCTGCCGGACCGTGTTCCCCACAACGTCCAGTGCGAAGAGCTGGGTGGTGGCCCACACACCAGCGTTGAAGTAGATGGTGTTGCCGTCCTCGGACCAGAAGGCCACCCGCACGTCCCCGTCGAAGGCGTCGCCGATCTTGCGGAAGGGACCGCCGCGGGCCCCCACCTCCCGGATGTACACCCGGTAGTTGGTCATGGTGTAGCGGGTCATGTCGTCGGGCCCCGAGAAGGCCACCCAACGGCCGTCGGGAGAGAAGGTGAGCCCCCCCACGCCCACTTCGTAGGTGTTGGTGAGGCGCTCCACCTGACCGGTTGCGGTCTCCAGGAGGTAGAGGTCGGCGTAGAGGCCGGCCTGGGTGATGTTCCGCTCGTACCGCTGGGTGGAGCCCCCGGTGAACCCCACCCACCTTCCATCGGGAGATACGGTGAAGGCCGTGACGTCGTAGCTGGAGTCGTTGGTGAGGCGCACTGTCTCCAAGCTCTCCATCTCCAAAGCCCAGAGGCTGGACAGGGGAGTCTCCTGGTTCCAGATCTGCACCGTGAACCGCTTCTCCAGCCGGAGCCTCTCGTCCGGATCCAGGGTGTCGGGAGAGGTGAAGTAGATGCGCCGGGAGTCCGGCCCCATCTCCCACTGCCTGACCCCTGTGGGGTGTTCGGTGATCTGCTCCGCTTCGGCGGAGCCGATCCCCTGCACCGGAAGCCGAAAGAGCTGCTCTTCCCCGGACTTCCCGCTCCGGAATACCAGCCACCGGCCGTCCCTGCTGAACGCAAAGTTGGACACCCCCTCCCGGGCGTTGGTGATGCGCCGGGCCTCGCCGCCGTCCGGCCGCA
>PXFI01000107.1 GCA_003564295.1 Gemmatimonadota bacterium
GATCTGCGTGTTGGCCTTGGCCCAGCGCACGAGCTTGAGGGTCTGCTCCGCAAAGGCGTCTTCGGCGTGTTTCTTCTCTTCCGGCCGGCGGCTGGAGGAAGGACGACGGGAGGAAGGACGGCGGGATTGGGCCATTCTCTGCTCGTTGGACGGGTCTGGAAACTCCGAGAAAGTCGGAAAATACCTGCAAAAGCTAGCCTTCCCCCGGTTCTCGGTCAACGGACCGAGGCCCCTTCCGTCTCTCTCTGACCGCCGCCCCCCCGAGCGTGATCCGCCACGGTCTGGGGCCGGAGGACCCAGAGCTCACCCTCCCGCCTTTCCAGAACGCCATCGTAGATCCATTCGTTCAGGAGCGTGGTGACGGTGGACCGATGAGATCCCGAAAGGTCCGCCAGGACCTGGTGGGTGAGACGGACGCCGATTCGGACGGCACTTCCCTCCTCACTCCCCTCCTTTCGGCCGAATCGGGACGAAAGATGGAGGAGGACGGCGGCCAGCCTGCTGCCCGCTCCTCCGGCGGGCCGGGGGGTTCCCGGAATTCGCGCCAATGCCAGGGCCTCCTCCCTGGCCTGGAGAAAGGCTTGAAAGGTCCTGATTGCTGTCCGAAGGGCCTGGTTCACCTCGTCCCCCTCCAGAACAGTGAGACGAGTGGGGCCGTGGGCCCGGGCCCCGGTCCTGCGGGGAGTCCCGGGGACGATCCCCTCCTCCCCCCCCAGCTCTCCCGGTCCCACCAGATCCACGGTGCGCTCGGGCCCTTCTCCGATCTGCAGGGTGAGCCGCAAAACGCCCGACTCTACCAGGTAGGCCTCCCTGGCTGGATCACCGGCGGAGTAGAGGACCTCTCCCCGCCTGAGATCCTGAGTCGTTCCGCGTTTGACCAGGCGATTGAGCTTCCGATCCCTCCCGGGGACCATTCGCAGGGGCATGACGGGCTCCCTGGATGAAGCGGTGGCTTTCCCTATGCTGCTGGAGAACGAGGAGAGCATAGCAGCCCCTCGCTGATGGAGCCAGTGCCCGTGGCCCTCGTCCCCATGTTCTTGCCGGGGAAATGTCTGCCGGCCCTCGCCCCTGGGTGGGGCGAAGCCCGCGCCCGGAGCTGGCAGAGGATTCCCCGGACCTGGCGAAAACCCGCCGCAAGCGTCATCATGCAGAGTGCGGATCCGGGTACTTGGCCAGATGAGATGAGAAGTCTTAAGACCTTGCAATGTAATCACTTACCTTTGGAGACCTGCCATGACTGGACCTGACGTAGGAGACCTGGAACGGGCCCGGGGCCTCCTGGCCGAAGCCGGCACCATCTGTGTTCTCACAGGGGCGGGAGTGAGCGCCGAGTCGGGGGTGCCCACTTTCCGAGGGGAATCGGGCCTATGGAAATCCCATTCCCCTGAAGAGCTGGCCACGCCCCATGCCTTCCGGCGGGACCCGCGCCTGGTGTGGGAGTGGTATGAATGGCGCAGGCAAAAGATCAGGGAATGTCGGCCGAACCCGGGCCACGAGGCCCTCGCCCGATTGGCCCTTGGCCCCCGACGGGCCAGGATCGTGACCCAGAACGTGGATGGGCTTCACGAGGAAGCTGCCCGGACGGCCGCGGGCTCGGGGGATCCCTCCCCTGCCCTGCCGCTGGAGCTCCACGGATCCATCTTCCGGGTACGGTGCACCTCCTGTGCGTACCGGGTGTCTCATCGCCACCCGCTGCAGACCGAGACCCGGGAGGACCTGCCCCGCTGTCCGGTGTGCTCGGCCCTTCTGCGTCCAGACGTGGTATGGTTCGGGGAGGCGCTGGATCCCGAGATTCTCTCGGAGGCGTTCAGGGTTGCACGGGAGGCCGATCTTTGCCTGGTGGCCGGTACCAGCGCCCTGGTGCATCCGGCGGCGTCCGTGCCCATGGCCACCGTGGAGGCCGGTGGGAGCATGGTGGAGGTGAATCCCACCGATACCCCCCTTACCCACATGGCACGTGTCTCCCTCCGGGGCCCCTCCGGGGAGATCCTGCCGCAGCTCCTGGATTGGCCGGAAAGCTCCGGAACCTGAGGGGGATTGCAGGGTCTTTGAGGTATCAGGCCCGTGGCAGCCCGGCCACCGGCCCTTGGGTCGGAGGAATGAGAAGAAGCATGGGGCCGCCTCGGGCTTGTTTCTCGTAAGTATGGATCTGATTGGCGTTGCGTCGCCGCCTGATTCATCCCGGCAACCGGTTGAGGCGATGAAGACACGGTTTGTCGTTCTCGGGTTCCTGGCCCTCCTGATTCAGGCGTGCGGTGACGCCACCGGCCCGCCCACACCCGCCCGGGTGGTGGTGACTCCCGGCACGGCGACCGTGGAGGCCCTGGGGGAGACGAAGCAGTTCTCCGCTCGGGTGGAGGACGGCAGAGGTAGGACCATCCCCGGGGCAGCGGTGACCTGGAGCAGCTCTCGGGCCGAAGTGGCTGTTGTGGACGAGACGGGACTGGCCACGGCGGTAAAGGCGGGTAACGCCACGATCCGGGCCACCACGGAAGGGGTGTCCGGTGTGGCCACCCTCCAGGTGGAGCCACGGCCCGCCGCCATGACCAAGGTGGCGGGAGACGAGCAAACGGGAGGGCTCCTTCAGCCCCTCCCCATCAAGCCCACAGTGGAGGTTCGGGACTCCCGGGAGAACCCGGTGGAAGGATTCCAGGTCCACTTCATTGTGGTCTCGGGGGGCGGATCCGTCTCCCCCGTCAGCGTCGCGACCGGAGCCGATGGAAAAGCCTCCACCACCTGGACGCTGGGAAGCTCCTCCACCGTACCGAACGTCCTGGAGGCCAAGGCCGGGGAGGTCACCGTCCAGTTCACCGCCACGGCCGACCCCAGCGCTCTCGTGATTCTCACGGGGGAGCTGGACGATGGTCGAGCGACTCTGCCCTACCGCGCTTCTCTCCTGGCCGTGGGAGGCAGCGAGAGCGGCTACGCCTGGAGCGTGGCGGAGGGAAGCCTACCCCCGGGGGTCGTGCTGGACCCCGGCGGGCTCCTGGCGGGCACTCCCACCACGCCCGGGAGCTTCCCCTTCCAGCTTCGGGTGGAGGACGATGAGGGGAACTCCACCCTCCGGAGCCTCTCATTGCGGGTGTGCGAGGAACCCCTGGCCCTGGCCCGGGGTGAAAGGACGTTCTTCGACGCTACGCCCGCAGGAGCGTGCGGCTTCTTCCTCCCGTCCGGGAGCTTCGGGGACCGCTACCGGGTCGGGATCCTCTATCCCGAATCCTCCTCGGCAGACTCGACCGATGTGGCCACCGCCACCTTCACCGCCGCCCGAGTCGTAGCCCCGGATCTCTCCCCCTGGGAGGAGCCGGCCGTGGCTCCCCCCCTTCCCTTCCTGGAGGCCTACGGCCTGACGGAAAGTCCCCAGGAATGGCTCCGGGAGCTCCCCCCGTCCTTCCAGGAGGCCCTACGGATCGAGGAGGCCACCGCAGCCTACCACCACCAGATCCGGGAGGCGGAGAAGGCCCTCCTGCGGGAGCTGGGACCCCGAGTCCGACCCCTCCCGGACCGGGGCCGGACGGAACTCATGGCCGCCCCCTCCGCCCCCGCCTCCTCTCCGGAAAGGAGGTCCTTCACCCACCCCGAGGATTTCAGCAAGTGCGCGGTGGGATCCACGGTGACAGCCTTTAAGATCGCCGAGAACGATCACCTGGCCATCTACCAGGACTCGACCCAGAACGCCTCGGACCCACTCCGCCTGGACCACGCCTGGATGCTCCTGGACTACTACCGGGACTACGGGAAGCCGGTCATCGATCACTACTTCGACGGGGTCTCGGACATCAACAACGACGGGAGGGTGGTGGTCTTCGTGACCCCCATCGTGGAAGAACTGAGAGAGGGGGTGGCCGCCTTCGTCTGGAGCGGGGATTTCTTTCCCAAGACCCGCCAGGGCGGATGGGACGGCTGTGCCGCCTCCAACGAGATGGAGCTGGTCTACTTCAACCACGACGTCATCAAGCGTATTGCTGACGGCAACTACCAGGCCCTGGCCACCCTGGTCCACGAGGTGAAGCACGTCTCCTCCCTCTACAAGGGTATCGTCCGGTGGTATCGTACCGATGGCGAGTGGGGTTTCCACCCCCTCTGGGTGGAGGAGGGGAGGGCCGAGATCGCCGCCGAGATGTCCTCCCGCCTGGCTTGGGAGGCTGCCGGGGGGCCGCCGGTGGGGGCTATGATCCGGCGCTCGGACAAGGTCATCACGAAGGAGAGCTACGGCGTCCTCCTGCGCCTGGCCCGGACCATCCTGTACCTCAGCAGCCAGCCCAACGCCGTGGTGGTGTCTCCCGTGGGGGCTGCCGGCTATTTCGACATCTACGGCGCCGGGTGGCATTACCATCGCTGGCTGGGTGACGCCTACGGGAACGCTTCCGCCCCTATGGCCGATTCAGCTCTCTTCAGAGCCCTGAACGACTCCATCGCTCCCCCCGGCGTCCAGGGGATCCTGGAGGTGACGGGAAGAGGCGCCTGGCGCCCCCTCCTGGAGGAGTACGGCGCGGCCCTCATGCTCAACGGCACGGGGGCGCCCCCTCCCCCCCGGGCGTTCACTACCTACGACCTCCCCGACATCACTACGGGGCTCCTGGTGGAGCAACCCCCGGGAAGGTATCCCTGGCCCGTGAACGTCTCGGGTGACACGCCCACCGCCCCCTTCGCCAGCGATTCGGATGTGGGGGCCGTGGGCCGATCCGGGATCCGGGTGTTCGACCTCCCCTCCGATGGCACCGGCCTGGGCCTGGACATCCAGCTCCACCTGGACCGGCCGGGGGGCCGGGTGGTGGTGGTGCGCTTGAACTGACCTCCCCCTCCCTTTCTCTTCTCCTACCGGGCCCGCAGGGAGACTCTCGGAGTGTGCGGAAGACAAGGGGAACCCGGGGGCCCCCTGCGGGTTCTGGAGGTATGATTTCATTGCGCGCCAC
>PXFI01000229.1 GCA_003564295.1 Gemmatimonadota bacterium
GCCACAGTGACCGCCGCCGACTTCCGCGGCCTGAAGAAGTTGAAGGAGGCGTCAGGCAAGCGGTTCGCTGGAGGCGTAGTCGTCTACGACGGCGAAACGAGAGTCAGCTTCGGGTTTGGCTTGTATGCCGTCCCGATCCGGACCCTCTGGGAAGGCACCTGAACCGGCCAACGGGCGGGGTCAAGCAGAGACCTCCGGCGGCGAGCGGAGCCAGAGAGTTGAGGCGGACGGGGCCGAAAAGACCTACCCTGCGGCAACCCTCAGCCGTCCCCGATCCCCGGGACGGGGGCTGGGCCGAACCACGATCTCCACATCCAGTCCGAGAGCCGTGAGGTACCGGATGAGACGCTCCTGCGAAAACCCGTCGAGGCGTCCGTTGACGAGCTTGGAGACCGTACCCTGATCGATGCCGAGGATCTCCCCGGCCTGGTTCTGGGTCAGCCCCCGATCCTGGAGCGTCGCATCGATCAGGTCGGCGAGCCGCGCTTTGGCCAAAGTCTCCTCGGGCTCCGGAAGTCCGAGATCGGCAAACACGTTCCCGGAACCCGCCAGGGAGGCGGGGCCCCTTTCTCCAGCCCGACTCGACCCCACGGTCATCGCTCCCCCCTCTCTGAACACTCGGCCATGCAATCTCTGAATCGCCGCAGGATCAAGTCCGCCTCATGTTTGGGGATGGCGGTTCCCCGCTTGGACTTCTTCCTGTGGCAGAACAGCACATACACCCATCCGGGGCACCGGAGTGTGTAGAAAACGCGGTAGGTGTCGCCCATGTGATCCCGTGCGATCTCGAAGATGCCTCGGAGTCGCCCCCGGAGAGGGAAGGCGTCCTTGTGCCGTATTCCCTTCTGGGCTTTGAAGAGCGCCCGCCCAACCGTCCAACGCACGTCCGCTGGGAGGTCCCGCAACACCTCCAGGCTCTCCCCCATCCATTGGACGCCCCTCTCTCCCGTGTCCTGCATTATGGTATTTCTACCATGTTCCGGCAAGGCCTTGCCCGCGGCGCTCCCTCGACCCCATCCATAACACTGGCCCAGGTCAGGGGCGCCGGAATGCCCTGATGAGCCTCTCCACCCTTGCCCACTGTCAGACCCCCACCCACCACCTCCTCAACACTGTAGGAAATTAAAGGGAGATGACTATGAAAAAGGTACGGATCACGACTCTCTGCCTGATGCCCTTGATGATGCTTGCCGCAGTGGGACCAGCGGGTTGCGGTCTAGCTAACGTAGTTCCAGGTTCAGACATCCCCGATGATTACCCGCATGAGTTGTTGCCCATATACGAGCCATCGACCGTCATAAGCGCCCATACACGCGAAATTATCGACGCGGAGAGATATATCATCATCGCTCTGGTGAGCAGGGATGAGATCACCGAGGTCAGGTCCTTCTACGAGGATCTCGATCACTTCGCCGGCGGCTTCGATCGTCGTGATGGGGGCTTCGAGCTGTCCTTTGAGTTCGACGACGGCGATGAAGCCTTCCTCACAATTGGGGAGGGGGGGGATGACATGGCCTCCTACCGGGATGAAGGCTACAAGACACATATCCACATCAGGGTCGTGTTTCACCCCTGAGCTGGGTCATTGGCGAGGTGCACGATCCGATCCCGACGGCACCCGGAGGTCCGGCCCGCGTGGACCACGAATGTTTGCGAAACGGGGTAGCGGGATAGCATAGATCTTCATTGAAGTCGAGCCGCTGGCGGGGCGGAAGCATGGGACCGTGACGGAGCGCAGCACTGCCGAGGGCTGGGCTGTGTGGATCAGGGGCATGCTCGACGAGCGGTATCCTGACGCCGTCGAAGATCGAGCCTCCCTGGCTCATCCATCAGCCCGGCTGAGCCCCGCCTGCAATCGCCGTTATGAAGCGGCCGTCAGCGGAGCAAACGCGAGTCGATGGTAATTGCCTCCGGAGATCCGATCCGGATGTGCTGGAAGTCTGGGTGGGCGGGGTTCAACAGGCGCGCATACCTGTCCCGCTTTGCCCGGAGGCGACGCGCTTGGCGTTAACTAGCGGTGAGAGGAAGAGGCTACATGGACACCAATCGTGCCACGTTGCAGTTCAGGGTGACCCTCACGGAGGTTGAGCCACCGGTATGGCGCCGCATCGAAGTCCCCGCGAATTACACGTTCTGGGACTTCCACGTGGCCATACAGGACGCCATGGGCTGGCTGGACTACCATCTCCACTTGTTTCGCGTGCTGAACCCGGTTACCGGTGGGACGGACGAGATCGGGATTCCGGACGAGGACGCCTTGGAGGGCGACCCGGTTTGCTTGGCAAGTTGGGAGGTACCTGTTGCCTCGTATTTCGAGGCGGTGGGGACTCAGGCAACGTACGAGTACGATTTCGGCGATAGCTGGGTGCACGACGTTGAGCTCGAGGCGGTTGGGGGCCGGCAGGCCGGCACGAAGTATCCACGTTGCCTCGGTGGTGAGCGGGCGTGCCCGCCAGAAGACTGCGGAGGTCCCTACGGTTATGCACGATTGCTCGAGACCATCGCTGATCCCACCGATGAAGAGTACGAGAGCACGTTGCAATGGCTGGGTGGCGCGTTCGATGCGGAGGCGTTCTCCTGCCATAAGGTGCGTTTCGATAACCCGAAGGAGCGGTGGGGGATCGCCTTCGCCACTGACTGGTGACGGCTTCGTGCCGACCGCTGGCTACCAAGGTGCTGGAGGCGTCGGGCGCGACAGAATACGCAATCGGGTCATCCGGCCCAGAACCGCCCTATGCGAGCAGATCGTCGGCCGTGACGACCATGATCCCGGTATGGCGGCGCAACCTGGCCCCCGCACCTGGCGCGCACGCCGGCACGAACAGAGCCCTGACGAGTTCGGTGCCGTGCCGGACGGCTTGCTCCACCGGCGGCGGCAGCGGCCGGGCAGCGAGTTGTGCCGCCGCGTTGTCGAGATCTGCGGCACCGAAGGCCTGCCGGCTCCACTTCGCCTCGCCGGCCAGAATGCGGGCACCGTCGTGAGAACGACTCACCACATCCCACTCCGGTTGGGCGCCGTGCCACCACCGCGAGGCAGGTTCCCAAGGTCCGAGCCCGCCGAGTGGCGTGGATTCACTTACCTTCGGTAGGCGATGGCGGCACAGCTCTTCCCATGCCTGCCCCACCAGCCCAGACCACTGCCGCTCCAGCAATCGTTGCCGACTGGCCCCCGATCCCGCCGCCAGCAGTGCCCGATTCGGCGCCACGACCCGGAACCACATCCGGAAGAACGGGTCATCGATCCGGTAGAGACCGCGGCGGGACGCCTTCTCCGATTCGCCGAACGGCACCTCGCGACGAACCAGCCCCATGGATATCAGCCGGCTCAACGGCCGCGACATGGATGTGGCCGGCCGGCCCAGACGGCTGCCGATCTCCGACACGCGATGCGCCCCCATCCCGATGGCATCCAGGATCGGTCGCGTCTCTACCGCCGGCGGCAGTTCCTCAACCAAGAGCCGGTCCGGCTCACGGTGCAGGGGACCGAGGGGGTCCAGGACCAGGGCATCGATCTGGGCCACGACGTCGTCCGACACCTCCCGGGCCAGCTCCCAGTATCGCGGTATCCCGCCCCACGCCGCGTACAGCTCCACCAGCTCCCGACATCCCCTCCCCTCGAAGGCCTCCCCGAGATGGGACGGATCAAGGGGACGGAGGTCCAGGAGCTCCCGGGCGCGGCCGTAGAGCGGCGCGTCCCCGGACAGCACCAGGCCCTGCATCATCCCCTGGCTCGAGCCGGCCACAGCCACCAGCAGGCCCGCCTCCGGAGTCTCATGGTCTACCCAGCGCTGCAGCACGCTCGGCAACTCCGATGATGTCGCAACCAGATACGGCAACTCATCCAGGATCACAGGTCCCCGCCAGCCGGAGGCACCCGCCTCACGAGCGAGTCGGCCAAGGAGCCCGGCCCAGTCCCGGTACTCCACGTCGGCGAACCCCGGGAACCGCGTCGCAACCGCCTCTGCGAAGTAGCGGCGCTGTACATACGGTGCCGACTGATCCGCAACCGTGTACAGGCCGCCCACTCGGCGCGACCATTCCACCAGGAGCCGGGTCTTGCCGACCCGCCGGCGACCGTACACCACCAGCAGACCTCCCTGCTCACTCCCTGAAGCGCGCATCAGCCGCGCAAGCTCGTCCTTTCGATCAATGAACTTCATTATGCTGTGCAACATAATGCAAGCTGGCATAATGTCAAGAACGGCTGCAGGCCGAAGCGCACACCGCTTCAGATGACCCGCCACCACGGAGCCGCCAGCACGCCGGGGTTGAGCCAGTTCAGCTGGTCGCCCTTGTGCAGCAGATGAACGAACACCGGGGGAGGCTCGCCTGGGTGGAACACGCCCTCCAGCCGGGCTCCGAGGCCCCCGAAACAGCTGCGCATGGTGTCTGCGCAGGAGCCGCGCTTCCGGATGGCCGGACCTTCATCTTTCATTTGGCCGAACAAACAACCTGCAATCAGCCGAGAGTTAGTTTACGGTCCTCAAGCGGCTCTTCCCTCTTGAGGAGTTGCCGTCCTGGCATAACAACCGGCTGAAGCGCCTGGTGAAGACGCCGAAACCCCACCTCGGGGACACAGGCCTCGCCTGCGGGCTGCTCGGGCTCGATGCGAAGAGGCTTTGGGAGGACCGAACTGCCCTGGGCCCTCTGCTGGAAACCTTCGTGTATCAGGAGCTACGCCGTCATGCGAGCTGGCATGAGGACCACATTGGGTTCTACCACTTCCCGATCCGGACCCTCTGGGAAGGCACCTGAACCGGCCAACGCACCGGGGGACCCGAGAGACCGCATTCATTGGGGGGGAACGAAACGAAGAGCCCGCGCTTGATGGGCGAGGCCAAGCAGAGACCTCCGGCGGCGAGCGGAGCCAGAGAGTTGAGGCGGACGGGGCCGAAAGGACCTA
>PXFI01000212.1 GCA_003564295.1 Gemmatimonadota bacterium
CAGTTCCCTCAGCTGTTTCGGGGGCCGGCTCCCCGCGTCCTGAGCCGAGGCCCGAACCGCCGCCTGGAGCTGGGGCGGAAGATCCTCCACACTGGAGGGCGTGGACACCCCGAGGCTATTCAAGGCTCTCTGGGCCGCCGCGTTCACGAAGAGGATTTCTCCTTCTCCCCCCAGGAGGAGGAGTGCGCCGCAAGATCGCTCCAGCGCCTCCATGGCTGCGGCCGTCCCCGCCCCCTCCGGGCGGCCCTTCTCCGAGCCTGGCGTCACGTTCTCTCTCTCTCCCATCATGCTACCTGCAATCCCTCGGTCCTCAGCCAATCCGTTGCCACACCTAGATCGTCATCCGCCTGGAAAGGCCTTCTGGAAAGCCCTGAACGGACCATCCGAGCCTCCGGGCAGCGTCCACTGTTACAAACGCCATGGACAGATCGTCCGGGCCTTTGCGCGCCATCACCCGTATACGAAGGCCTTGAGAAGGTCAAAGGTGGTGACGATTCCCTCCAGTTGGCCGTTCTGCACCACCAGGGCCCGGTGGATTCTTCCCTGAAGGAGGAATTTGGCCACATCCTCCACGGTGTCCCGGGGCCTCACGGTGAACGCCGCCGGGGTCATGATGTCCGAAACCGTGAAGCCGTCGAAGACCCCTTCCGCCACCGCCTGGGTCTGATCCTCCGTGGGGTAGCTCCACCCTTCGGCCTGCATGAAGAAGGCGGCCCCGGATTCCTCGTCATACTCCTCCGACGGAAAGGCCAGGGGCTCCCAGGTGAGCTCCACCCTGGGTGCGTCAGCCTCCTCGGCCCCGAGCCGCATCACGTCGGTGGTGGAGACCACGCCCACGATCTCGCCCTCCTCCGTGACCACGGGAACTCCGCTGATCTGGGCGCTCACCAGACACCTCAACAGGGCCCTCACGGTGGTATCGGGCGTCACCGTCACCACCTGCCGTTGCATGATCTCTTCCACGTACCGAGCCATCCCCGATTCTCCCTCTTTCTCTGAGCCGAGAAACTCGAGCCTTCGTGTTGCGTCGTCCCGGGTCGCCTGTGAGGGCGGCGGGTGACTCACTCGGTCCCCGCAGGCCTCCGGTCCGGGAAATGGGTCCGCCCGGTCGAGGCGGTATGCTCCCGACTATCACCCCAACGAGATCCGTGCCGCAATCGTCCGGAGAGCTGGCTCCCCCCTGGAATGCCCCTATCGGCGGGAAATGCCGGAGAGCGGGAGATGATGGGATGGTGGCCTGCGGCAGAGTTCTGGATTGGAAGAACGGGCCACTGTGTCCCATCAATGAGACGGAATGGACGGAATGGCCCGCCTGGGTCTGGAAGTCCCAAGGGGGGGAGCGTGAGGAGAACTCGGGCATCCCCACCTGTGCCGGAGGTCAGGTGCCCAGGGAGGCCCGGGCATCCCCCTGTGTCGCAAATCAGGTACACGGAGAGGCTCAGGAGCCCTTTCTGCATCGTATCCGGACGTAGTCCTCCAGGATGGCTTTGAACTCCTCCACCAGCCCCTCACCCTTCAGCGTCCTGAAGTGCTCGCCGTCCACGTAGACCGGAGCCTTGGGCTCCTCGAAGGTCCCGGGCAGGGAGATCCCGATGTTGGCGTGCTTGGACTCGCCGGGACCGTTCACCACGCACCCCATAACGGCCACCTCCAGGTGCTCCACCCCGGGAAACTCCTCCCGCCAGGTGGGCATCCGGCTTCGAATGTAGCCCTGGACTTCCTTGGCCAGCTCCTGGAAGAAGGTGCTGGTGGTGCGGCCGCACCCGGGGCATGCGGTGACCTGGGGCTCGAAGCTCCGGAGCCCCAGCGACTGGAGGATCTGCTGGGCCACCCGGACCTCTTCCGCCCGGTCCCCTCCCGGCTCGGGAGTGAGGGAAACCCGGATGGTGTCGCCGATCCCGTCCAGTAGGAGGGGAGCCATCCCGGCGGTGGTGGCCACCATACCCTTGGCCCCCATCCCCGCTTCCGTGAGGCCCAGGTGGAGCGGGTAGTCGCTCAAGGGAGCCATCTGCCGGTATACGGCCACCAACTCCTGCACGGCAGAGACTTTGGCCGAGAGGATGATCCGGTCATGGGGCAGCCCCGTCTCTTCCGCCAGGGCCGCCGAGCGCATGGCACTCTCCACCATGGCATCTCTCACGACGGCTTCCGCCGGCTTAGGCTCAGGGCGCCCGGAGTTCCGGTTCATGAGATCGGTCAGGAGGCGCTGGTCCAGGGAGCCCCAATTCACCCCGATCCGCACAGGCTTGTCGTTTTCCATGGCCACCCGGATGATGGCCTGGAAGTTCTCGTCCCTTCGAGTCGTGCCCACGTTGCCGGGATTGATTCGGTACTTGGAGAGGGCGCTGGCGGCCCGGGGATACCTGGCCAGTAAAAGGTGACCGTTGTAGTGGAAGTCACCGATGATGGGCGTGGTGACCCCCTCGTCGGCCAGGCGTTCCAGGATCTCCGGAACCGCCCTGGCCGCTTCCTCGTGGTTCACGGTGACGCGGACCAGCTCGCTGCCGGCCTGGGCCAGGGCCCTGACCTGCTGCACGGTCGCCGACACGTCGGCGGTGTCGGTGTTGGTCATGGACTGGACCACCACGGGATTCGAGCCTCCGACACCCACCCCACCCACGTCGACTTCCACGGTCTTCCTGCGACGGACGATGCTCACGAAAGGCTCCTGGCGGGTCGAGTGCGATGGCGGCCAACACTTCTAGGCCGCGGAGCCCGAAAAGTTCGGACGTCCTCTTGAAACCGGAGGTCATCATTCGCCAGACATGACGAGATAGAATACCTTTTCCCCCGCCCGCACGGCCACCTCGTGGGGGCTCGGCCGGCGACAGGGACGACTCACACGCCCGGGTGGACTTCAATGGATCCTGAGATGTCACAACCCGTGAGCAACTGGAAGGAGCTCCTGGAACGCTACGAGGAGTTCAAGGCCGGCCAATGGTGCTTTCGCGGAGACTGCTGCAGGCCCCATGGCTTCAAGACCAGCCTGGAAAGGGCTGCGGTGGACCGCTGGGAGAGGGAGTGGTCCGAGCTTCCGGAGATCGAGGAAGGACTGCTGAGACGGTTCAGAAGAGAGGCCCACCTCTACCTCACCGCCGAGCCGGCGGAGGGTGACCGGATCGGATGGCTCTCCCTCATACGGCACCACGGGGGACCCACCCGCCTGCTCGACTGGAGCTACTCCTTCTTCGTTGCCGTCCATTTTGCGGTGCAGAGGGAAGAAGTGGGGCAACCGGCCTCGGTCTTCGCCATGAACCTGGAGAAGGTCCGGTGGCGGGTGGAAGGCCTGGAACACCTGCGCCAGCATCTGGCCAGGGACCCCAACGCGAAGAAGGAGGAGACGGTGGCCGCCATCATCGACCACCGGCCCCGCCACCCACTGGTGTTCCCCCTCAACCCCTGGCAGATGGATCGCCGGCTGATCCTTCAGCAGAGCATATTCCTGGTGCCCGGAGACATCACCCGTTCCTTCATGGACAACCTGCGAGCCGTAGACCGGCCGGAAGAGCTCATGGTGGAGATCCCCCTCTCCAGCAGCCGGGCCTTCTTGGAAGAGGCCACCCGGGAACTCCTTGCCATGAACATGACCTCCGCCACCCTCTTTCCAGGATTGGACGGGTTCGCCCAGAATCTCACCTCCCTGATCCCCTTCCCCCACCTGCGGGCAGTAGACAGTGTGATCGGGATGGAGTAGGCCCGGGAGGGGATGGGGCCTGGAGGGGCGGGCATCGGGTCGCCTCGTTGCGCTTCTTCGGTCCGCAGCCGCTGGCCGCGCACCTCGGGCCACACCTCATCGCCTGCCTCCGGTCCCCTCGTTGCCCGCCTTCGACTGCGTCTTGTACATTGGCCCGCCGGCCCGTGATCGTGGACATGGCATGGTCACGGTTTCCGATCCCATCCACACCAGGCAGGAGCTTCGAGCGTGCTATCCAACAGCCCCCGGGCCCCGGAAGCCGAGCGTCTGGAACAGCTCAGGCTGGAGTACCTGGAAGGGATGCCCATGGCGGAGTTCCACCGGCTCCTGACGGAGAGCGGGGAGTACTCCGTGAGCTATGCGGCGGTCCGCAACTATCACACCGGCCGCAAGGCACCCGTGGACTACTATGCCCGGGTCTGCCAGGTCTTTGGCGTGCGGCTGGAGTGGCTCCTCTTCGGAGAGGGCGAGATGACCCCCGCCCTCCAGCTGGCCCGGGAGGGGCGGATGAGCTCCCAGGAGTGGGCCGGTTCCCTTTCCCGGGTGGCACCCACCATCTGGGACCCCACCGATCAGGTGACCCAGGCCGCCCTCCTGGACTGCCTCCAACGCCTGGAGCTTGCCCGGCCCGGCAGCCGCCCCCTCTCCCCCAAAGAGAGGGAGAACATGGCCAAGGTCTTGGATACCCTGGCGGGAGGGATCCTCTGGATCCTGAGAGGAGATCGGGAGGTGCCAAGGGCCTTCGTGAAGCTGATCCTGCTGGCCGTGACCGAAGCCATCCCGGAGCCCGGCAAGGGCAGCACCTACCAGGACATCCTCAAGCGCATCAGAATGAAGGATGAGGGTGACTGAACCTTCAAGGCCGATCCTTGGAGGAACCCGGTCGAGAGACGGTCGAGTCTGCAGAGGACTACCTCGCGCTCTGCGCCGAGCTCAGCGAGCCCTGGCGAGCTGCACCCACATTGCGGACCGGAGGCACGGCCTCCGGGACGGGTGGGTTCGAGGGGCTCATGCTGACGGTCCAACCCGAAGGCGCGGTCAACCTCACGATGCTGGAAAGAACGGAGGGGGTGGGACTCGAACCGAGGCGCGAAGCGCCGAGCTCAGCGAGCCCTGGCGAGCTGCACCCACATTGCGGACCGGAGGCACGGCCTCCGGGACGGGTGGGTTCGAGGGG
>PXFI01000125.1 GCA_003564295.1 Gemmatimonadota bacterium
GTCCAATACGAAGGCCCAGGCGGGCCGCCTCTTCGTCACCCTGACCCACGAGGAGCAGCTTCGACACTTCGGGGCCCAGATCATCGTCATCGTCACGGGTCTTGAGCTCCCGGAAGCGCCAGGCCGCCAGAACGGCGCCCTCTGTCACTGCCTGGGCGGCCAGGGCCTCCCCCGGGGGCCAGGAGGGATCCAGCCAGACTGAGATCTCCTTCAACTTCAGACCCTCCGCCACCCGGATGGCCCGTCCCATGACCCGCCTGAGGGTCTCGGCATCGAGATCCACCGGCTCTCCGGAGCCCACCAAGAGGATGCGCTGGGGACCGGTATCCCTTCGGGGAAAGAGAAGGAGGGTCTCCTCCTTCTTTCCCTTCACATCCCCCCTCTCCAGGGCCCGCTTCAGGTCGCCCCCCACGAGGGCATCGGCCGAGGCCAGAACCCCACGGGCAACGTCTCCTCCCTGAGGCAGGAGCAGAACCAGGAGGGGCGACGGCACGGTGAGAGGATCCTGAAGGGTCAGTTCGGCATTCATAGGGGATTTGCTCGATCAGAGTTCATGTCGGCGATGCTTTCGGAGCCGGAGACCACAAGAGGACAAGAATATAAGATAAAAGCTGTCCTCGCAGTGCGTATGGGTTTCTGGGCCGATTTTTCCGGCGGCCGTGTCTCGGTTGCGAGTCTATCTGCTACGGTTTATATTCGGTTTCGGTCTTTGTTTGGAAACCTGAAACTATCCGACGCGCCATGGCACCCCTGCAGCAGGAGCCTCCCCTCCTACTGGACGTGGGGGAGGAGAGGGAAGGCTCCCCTCTCGCGCCCCCTTCCCTTTCGGGCCTCCCTGGAAGCCGGCGGGCGCTGTGCGTGTGGCTTCCCACTTTCGAGCTCCGGCTGGAACTGGCCCGTGCTCCGGAGCTGGACGCCACCTCCGTGGCACTCCTGGCGCCGGGAGGAGGGGGTCGGCACACCGTCTGGCAGGTTTCCGAGCGAGGGGCGGAGGCTGGAGTCCTTCCGGGACAGATGATTTCCCATGCCGTTTCTCTCTGCCCCACCCTGACCCTCCTGGAGCCGGACCCGACCCACTACGACGCCGCCCAGGAAGAGATGCTGGAGGCCCTCATGGAGCTCAGCCCTGTGGTGGAGCCTGCTGGCCGAGGAAGGATCTTCGTGGGAACGGACGGTCTGGAGCGCCTCCATGGCTCCCCCTACCGGTACGCGGGACTGGCTCTCCAGGCTCTCATGGGAGCCTTCCCCCAGCCCCTGGTGGCAGCCACCCGCATAGGACAGGCATCCGGAAAGTTCGGAGCGTGGGTAGCCGCTGCCCGGGCCGGCCCCGGGAGCCCGGTTATGATCCCGGACCCGGAGCTCCCCACCTTTCTCGCTTCCTGCCCCGTCTCCGTCCTGCCGGTGGATCCCCTCATGGTTCAGCGGCTGGAGCGCCTGGGCATCACCACCCTGGAGCAGCTCTCGTCCCTGCCAGAGCCGGCCCTGGTGGGCCAGTTCGGGACCCAGGGTAGGATAGCCCTGGAGTGGGCTATGGGCCGACGCCTGGATCCGGTGCGCCCCCTCAACCGCCCCCAACCCATCCGGGTCTCCCTGGACTTCCCCTCCCCGGCGGGCCGCACCGAGACCCTTCACGGGGCCCTGGATCGCCTCCTGGACAAGATCCTCTCCCGGCCGGCCCGCCGGGACCGGGGCGTTCGGGGGGTGCGGCTTCGGGCCGACCTGGAGGGTGGCAGATCCTGGTCCGTAGAGGTCGTTCTGCGTGAGCCCACGGCCAGAAAGGAATCCATCGCCTTTCCCCTCAGGGCCCGGATGGCCCTGGCTCCCCCGCCACGGGCCGTGGAGAGGCTGGTGATGGAGGCGTTCCAGTTCGGGCCGGCAACGTCCCAGCCCGGTTTCTTCGACCGGAGGGAGAAAGGAGAGAGAGGTGCGGGGGGGGTGGAGATGGCGGAGGGCACCGTTCCCCCTTCCCTGCGGGAGGCAATGAAGGAGCTGAAGCTGAAGCTGGGACATTCCCCCCTCTACCGGGTGGTGGAGGTGGACCCGTGGTCCCGGATCCCGGAGCGGCGCCACGCCCTCCTGAGCTTCGAGCCGTGATGGTGGAGCGACCCGGTACCCATGCCCTGCGCCCCCTGAATGCGCCCCGTCCCCTCCGGGTCCGGACGGGAAGCGGGGGGCGGCCCCGCTTCCTCCACCTGGAAGGAAGGTCCAGGAGGGTCCAGCACATCCTGGAGATATGGCAGGTGGATGAGGAGTGGTGGCGGAAGCCCATCTCCCGGCGCTATGCCCGGCTGGCCCTGGACGACGGGCAGATCGTCACCGTCTATCTGGATCTCCTGAGCCAGAGGTGGTACCTGCAGCAGGGTTGAGGTGCCCACCGCCCGGGCGCCAACCCCCTCTTTCCTCAACCCAGGAGGAAGGACCCGTATCCCACCACCTGGTTGCGGGGACCCGCCGTGTCCCCCGAATTCCTCAGGTCCACCCGCTGCACCCGGAGTCCCTTCTCCCGTGCCACCAGCAGAAGACCTCCCAGGGGAATCCTGCCGCAAGCCTGATCCTCCCGGATCTCCTCCGGCCGGAGGTCCTCGATGGCCCGGGCTGTCTCCTCGTCCAGCTCAACGGCCTCCGAGTAGGGCAGGTAGTGACTCAGATCCGAGCTCACGACGACGAGGGTCTCGGGCCCGGCCCACAGGAGGCGGAGAACCTCCGCCACCTCCTCCAGGGAGGCATCCCCCACCACCAGGGGAACCAGGGTGAACTCGCCCAGAGCCACCTGCAGGAAGGGCAGGTGGACCTCCAGGCTGTGCTCGCCCTCGTGGGCCTCGTCCAGGATCAGGAACTGGGGCAGCTGCAGAGCCCGCTGGATGGCCTCCCGATCCAGTGGGACCCTCCCAAGAGGGGTGTCGAACCCGGCGGAGGAGGAGGCCGCCACCCCACTGAAAGGCCACCGGTGGGCGGGCCCCAGGAGCACCACGCGCCGAATCGATCCCTTCAGAGCGGCCAGGGAAGCGTATCCCGAGGCCGCCACCGGGCCGGAATAGACGTACCCTGCATGGGGTGCGATGAGGGCCTTTGGCCTGGGCGCCGGCACCTCCGGATCCTCGGAGGCCATGAAGTCCGGGGCGGGCTCCACGGTTGCCGTGCCGAACCCGGAAGACTCCTCGGCAGCGGCCAGGAGCTCCTTGAGCTCCGACCGGAGCTCACGCTCCCGGCCGGGATAGAAGCGACCTGCCACGGCCGGACGACGAAACCATTCCATGCTTCCTCCCGAAGGACAGATTGTCCCCCCGGAGGACCCGGCTGGGGTCATACTGCCCTCCGAGTCACCTGGGGACACTCCATACACTACCAAGATAAGGAGATCCCCGGGGGATCGACACGCCCCCCCGGGGACCAGGAGATCAGCTCCTCAAACCTTCAACAGCAAGGCCACGGGTCTTGCTCCCGAAGGGCGCGGCCCACTGAGCCCGGAGCTTCGGCTCAACGCCCCTTCAGCACGGGGGAAAGGGCATCTTCCAGCGTCGGACGACCGAGGACCTGGAGCTCGTAGCCCACCCGGGTGTGGGGAACCGGAATCTTCACCAGTCGGCCCAGGTCTATGGGTGTCCCCACCACCACCGCCTCCACCCCACCCTCCACAGCCTTGGCGATGGTGGCCTCCAGATCCTTCACCTGGCCCGCCCCGTAGCCCATGGCGGGGAGGAGGGCTCCCAGCTCCGGATAGGCCTCGAAGGTGTCCACCAACTCTCCTACCAGGAAGGGGCGGGGATCCACGATGGAGGAAGCGCCACTCCGCCGGGCGGCGATGGTCCCGGCACCATAGCTCATGCCCCCGTGGGTGAGGGTGGGCCCATCCTCCACCACCAGAACCTTCTTCCCTCTCAGGAGCCCCGGCTCATGGAGGAAGATGGGCGAAGCCGCTTCCAGGACCAGGGCGCCCGGATTCACGGTCTCCACGTTCTCCCTGACTTCCTGGATTCCCTCGGGGGGAGCGGTCTCCACCTTGTTGATGATGATGACGTCTGCCATGCGGACGTTGGTTTCCCCGGGATAGTAGCGGAGCTCGTGGCCGGGGCGGTGGGGATCCACCAGAGTGATGTGGACGTCGGGTCGGAAGAAAGGCGTGTCGTTGTTCCCCCCGTCCCACAGGATGACGTCCGCTTCCTTCTCCGCTTCTTGGAGGATGGCTCCGTAGTCCACACCGGCATAGACCACCGAGCCGCTGGCGATGTGGGGCTCGTACTCCTCCCGCTCTTCGATGGTCACCTCGTGCTTCACCAGGTCATCCTCCCCCGCGAAGCGCTGCACCTTCTGCCTGGCCAGATCCCCGTAGGGCATGGGGTGCCGTACCACCACCACCTTCATTCCTGCCTCCCGAAGGACCGCGGCTACGGCCCGGGAAGTCTGGCTCTTGCCCACCCCCGTCCGGGAGGCGCAGACCGCAACCACAGACCGCTTCGAGTCCAGCATGGTGCGCGTGGCGCTGGGAAGCTCGAAGCCGGCACCCAGGGCGTTCACCCGGGCGGCGAGATGCATGACGTATTCGTGAGACACGTCGGAATAGGCCATGACACAGCGATCCACCCGAAGACGTTCCACCAGGTCGTCGAGCTCGTCCTCCGGAAAGATGGGCAGGCCCTCTGGATAGAGGGAGCCCGAGATGGATGCAGGATAGATCCGGTCGTCGATGTGGGGGATCTGCTGGGCGGTGAAGCCCACCACCTCGATCCCTTCATCTTCCCGGAACAACGTATTGAAAACGTGGAAGTCCTTCCCGGCAGCGCCGAGAATCAAAACGCGCGTGCGAGACATGTGTTCACCTTCATCGGTGCAGGTTAGGCGGGATTCCTTTCCCAATGACGATCGAC
>PXFI01000162.1 GCA_003564295.1 Gemmatimonadota bacterium
CCTGGGGAGGGGTTGCCAGGACAATGGCTCCGGCCAGGCGGGACCTGAGCTCCTCCAACTCGTCGGCGGTCCTGTCGCCCACGTAGACGGGAGTGGCCAGGATCTCCCCCTTCGTGGATGGCGTCCAGGCCTCCGGGTAGCCCGTGAGGGGGAAGTACCGTGGCGCCGTCATCTCCAGGGTGAGGCCTTCCAGGGTCCAACCCCTGCCGAAGTCCCAGCCTTCCACGTCCACGTTCTCCAGCCCCCATCCCCGAAGCCGGTGGGCCGACCAGTCCACGGCCTGCTTGAAGGCTGGGCTCCCGGTGAGGCGAGGCCCGATGACGTTGGCCAGGTGGGTGTACATCTCCACAGCATGGGCACTTCGGAGGCCTTCCTGGATGATCCTGGCCGTCATTTCCCGGTCAATGGGCTCCTGGGCGCTGGTGGCGGAGACGGCGCCGGTGGCCGGTATGGCGGCTGCGGACATCAGAACGACCTGAAGAGCCCGGCGGGCTGAAGAACCTTGGGTCCTGAGTCGGTGAGGGCTCATGTTGAGGTCCGTTGCAGAAGTTGGGATTGATGGCATCGGCCTGGAGGATAGGCCATTGGGGCCCGAACAGACAGGGGGCGCCGGTGGCCGGAGCTTGACGAGCCCAGGACCCGCCACCTAGGCTCCCGGGAGAGCACGCGCCGTCCCCCAGCCTCCAACCCACGGACCCATAGCCATGCCCCCCAATGCCCGGGGTTCCAAGGGGACCCCGCCCAGCATCTTCAACGACGTCATCGGCCCCGTCATGCGGGGGCCCTCCAGCTCCCACTGCGCCGCCGCCCTGCGCATCGGGAGGCTGGCCCGGGATCTCATGGGCGGGGAGCTGACGGAGGTCCTGGTGGAGTTCCACCCGACTGGGTCCCTGGCCACCACTCACGAGAGCCAGGGCTCCGATATGGGGCTCTTCGGAGGGCTGTTGGGTTGGGACGCCGTGGACCCCAGGCTCGTGGACTCGTCCCGGGCCCTGGTGGAGGCGGGCATCCGGACGGAGATCAGGATTGCCGATTTCCCCGCTCCCCACCCCAACACCTACCGCCTCACGCTGGTCGGTCCCGGAGCGATCCACAGGATGACGGCCCTTTCCACCGGCGGCGGGATGATTGAGGTGGTTGAGGTGGATGGGATTCCCCTGTCCATGGCCGGGGACTGCCACGAGACACTGCTGTTCCTGGATGTTGTGAGCAGTAGGGACCGGGAGGCGCTCCTGCACGTTCTGGAGGAAAGGGTCACGGCCGACGAGATCCTGACCTACGAGGCTCCAGAGACGAATGAGGTGCATGGCGGCTCCGGGGACTCTCCGGAGAGAGGGGGAACTCACTTCGGGCCCGACGAGCCGATGGACGGATCAGGGGGCGGGTCGCCGAGGGGCTGGAGTGCCATCGTCCGGGTCAAGAGCCAGGCCTTTCCACCCCGGGAAGTCCTGGACGATGTGGCAGGGCGATTCGGCGTTCGGGAGATCCGGATCCTGGCGCCGGTTCTTCCCGTTCAATCCCCGAGGGCCATGGATGTGCCCTTCCTGTCGGCCGGGGAGCTGACGGCCTTCAACGAGAGGCTGGCGGCTGCGGGGGAGAGGCAGCTGGACCTGTGGGAGATGGCGGTGCGCTACGAGAGCGAAAGGGGAGAAATCTCCGGCGGTGAGGTGATGGACCGTATGAAAACCGTGGTGGGGATCATGGAAGATGCCATCCAGGAAGGGCTCCGGGGCACCGAGTACACCGACCGCATCCTGGGCTTCCAATCAGGATCGTTCCAGCGCCACATGGAATCCGGCCGTCTCCTGGACGGCGGGCTCCTCAACCGGATGATCGCCTACGTCACCGCCACCATGGAGGTGAAGAGCTCCATGGGGGTCATCGTTGCGGCCCCCACGGCCGGTGCTTGTGGCGCCCTGCCGGGAGCCTGCCTGGGGGCCGGCCATGCCCTGGGGTCTTCCCGAGAGGAGGTGGCCCGGGCACTGCTGGCGGCGGGCATGGTGGGGGTTTTCATCACCGCCCGCTCCACCTTCGCGGCGGAGGTGTGCGGGTGCCAGGCGGAGTGCGGCGCTGCGTCGGGGATGACCGCCGCCGCCCTGGTCACCCTGGCGGGAGGCTCGGCGGAGGAGGCCCTGGCGGCTGCCTCCATGGCCCTCCAGAACACCATGGGGCTCGTCTGCGATCCGGTGGCGAACCGGGTGGAGGTCCCATGCCTGGGCCGGAACGTCATGGCCGCCGCCAATGCCCTGGGGTGTGCCAACATGGCCCTGGCGGGATATGATGCCGTCATCCCTCTGGACGAGGTTCTGGGCGCCATGGACGAGGTGGGAAGGAGCCTGCCCCAGGAGCTCCGCTGCACCGGGTTGGGGGGGCTCTCCGTGACGGAAACGGCGAAGCGAATCGAGGAAGGCCTGCCAAGGACCGTCCGCAACGAAGAGGGCGAGACGGATCGAGGGAGGTCTGGGCGAGGCTCTCCGTGACGGTGCAACGTTTCGGGGGGTGCCAGGCATCGAAGGTAGGATCTGAGGGCGCCCACCGGAGCTCCAAGGATGGGAGATGTGGGGGAGAGCGGGGGCAGGCCGTTCATCCTTTGCCTCCGGGAGTCGGGCGGGTTGCCCAGGAGCCAGAGAGGGCTGTTGGCGCTACTGACTTCGGGCACGGCCGTTGCCAGCCCGGTGGGCACCTGGGTTGCCCAATCGGGTAATCCCTTTATGATGAAAAGATGAAAACATGACCGGCGAGGTGGGTGGTCTCATGGGGGAAGGGGCCCGCCAAGGCCCTTTCCTGGGCTTCCTCGCATTTCTCGGAGCGTTTGCCGGGCCGGGACGCTCAGTTCGAGTCCAACGGTCCGGGAAGGGAGAATGGGTGTGCCATGAAAGGAACCGAAAGACGCTACAGGGTCTTCACGAGAGAGGATATGGGTGCCATCCCGCAGCTGGAGAAGCTCGCCAAGGCGGACCTGGAGCTCATGGAAGCCGTATCCGCAGTCCTTCCTTTCCGAGTCAACGAATATGTCATCGAGGAGCTCATCGACTGGGCGGCGGCACCCGACGACCCCATCTACAGGCTCGTGTTTCCCCAGCCCGGCATGTTGCTGCCGGAGCAGCTACCCCTGGTCCTGGACCTGGTCCGTAAAGGGGCTCCGGAAGAGGAGCTGAACCGCGTGGCTCGCAAGATCCGCCTCCAGATGAATGTCCACCCGGCGGGACAGATGACCCTGAACGTTCCCCGACTGGACGGCCAGCTCCTCCACGGGATCCAGCACAAGTACCGGGAGACGGTCCTGTTCTTCCCCGCCGCGGGCCAGAGCTGCCACTCCTACTGCACCTATTGCTTCCGCTGGGCCCAATTCACTGCAGACGACGACCTCCGCTTCGCAGGTCACGAGACGGAATCCCTGGTGCGCTACCTGCGGGCCCATCGGGAGGCCACCAGCCTCCTCATTACGGGAGGAGATCCCCTGGTCATGAGCACGGAGCTTCTTCGGCGCCACGTGGAGCCGCTCCTGGACCCCTCCCTGGAGCATATCCGGAGCATTCGCATCGGGACCAAGTCCTTGAGCTATTGGCCCCATCGATTCGTTTCGGATTCGGACGCCGACGACCTGCTTCGCCTTTTCGAGGAGGTCCGCGCTGCGGGCCGGCACCTGGCGGTCATGGCCCATGTCAGCCATCCCCGTGAGCTGGAGACCGCTGTGGCCCGAGAGGCCATCCGCCGGGTTCGGGGCACGGGAGCGATAATCCGGACCCAGTCTCCCGTGGTCCGAGGGGTGAATGACGATTCCGACACGTGGGGTGCGCTGTGGAAGTCCCAGGTCCAGCTCGGACTGGTTCCCTATTACATGTTCGTCGCCCGGGACACGGGACCCCAGCACTACTTCAAGGTCCCCCTGGCGGAAGCGCTGGAGATCTACAACGGCGCGTACCGGCAGGTATCGGGCCTGGGGCGGACGGCCCGTGGGCCCGTCATGTCCGCCACGCCGGGAAAGGTATTGGTGGACGGGGTGGCCCGTGTGGCGGGCCAGGAGGTGTTCGTACTCAAGTTCCTCCAGGGACGGGATCCTTCGTGGGTGGGAAGAACCTTCTTCGCCCGTTATGACCCGGAGGCTGCCTGGCTGGACGAGCTCCAGCCCACCTTCGGCCGGACGGAGTTCTTCTTCGAGGCCCGTTTTCGGGAGATCAAGAAGGAGTTGGAAGAGGGAGTGGAAGACCGAAAGCCCTCGCCCTGGCCCGGTCTGGCGGCGGTGAGAGCCGAGGAAATCCTTCGCCCGTGGAGGCGGTCGAAGAGCCAGATCCAGCAAACGCCGGGGGAGCGTCACTGAAGCTTCCCCGTGGCGACAGTCGCCGGCTTGTGCCGAATAGGGTGGGGCCTGACGCTTCCCGATCCGGGAAGTCACCAGCAAGAGAAGGTCCGGGGGCCTTGAGCGTTTTCTGACTTGGCCGCCTCAGGGCGGGTGTGGGGCAGGCCCCTGTCCCTCCAATCGCACCGTAACCTCCCCCACCTCCCCGCCGAGCTCCTCCAGCAGCTCCCGGTACCAGGATAGGGCGGCGTCGCGCCGGGGTTCCTGGCCCGCGACCCCCCAGATCACCGTAAGGGTGAAGGTGGTGTCCTCCCGGGTTTTCACCCGCTGGGCGTCCTTCACCGGGTTGGCACAGGGACCCTGGGCGTCATAGAGACAGATGAGGCCCTTGAGCTCCATTTGCTGGCCGGTGGGGTTGAAGACGTAGCGCTCTCCCTCCGAGCCCCGGGCCACCCGGAATGGGGGACTTGCCAGCTCCAGGTCCAGCAGGGCGATGGGGAAGCCGGAGTGGAGAGAGACCACGTTGCAGATGTCCACAGCCA
>PXFI01000153.1 GCA_003564295.1 Gemmatimonadota bacterium
CCACTTCACCCATGGTGTTGAGGAGGTCGTAGAGGCGTTGGACATCCCCCTTCCATGTGCGCTGGCGCTGGTGGACGAGCTCGCTGAGGAAGTGCTCGGCCGTGGGTCCGAGCTCCAGGAGGCGTTCGCGCTGGAAGTAAAGACGACCCCGCTCACCGGACACGGCGGCCAGGTGCTGGCTACGAAGCTCGGGCGGGTAGCTCAGGTTCCCCTGGGGAAAGCGGGGGTGCAGGACCTCATGGGTTCCGGCGGTGATCCGTACCCGGTCAGGGTAGAGATAGAGCTTGCCACTGAAGCTGATGGCCTCGGGAGGCATGGCATAGCGCACGCCCTTGTACGCCACCATCCCCGTGGGCCCCACCAGGATGTCGAACTGGAGCGCGTACTCCTCGGGGGGCACCACCAGGGGCCGGAGCCGTTTCTGCTCTTCCATGAGGCGGACGGCCGGGATCTGGTTGGTGGCCCGGGAGGGCCTCTCCTCGTTGGCCCAGGTAAGCCACTCGGCGAGCTGGGCCAGGAGATCGTCCCGGTCCTGGAAGCGGCGCACCTTGAAGAAGCTTCCCTTGACCCAGCCAACCAGGTTTTCCACGGCCCCCTTCTGGTTGCCCCGGTGAGGCTCGCAGAGCTCGATTCCGAAGCCAAAGTCTACCGCCAGCTGGGCCATGGTCTGGTTCCAGACGATGGGGGTCCTCTTGGGATGGAGGACCACGGTCTTGGGATTATCGAACACGACTTGGAGGGGAACTCCGGCGCTGGCCTCGAAGCTTCGGACCAGGGTTCGGCACAGGGCCTCGATCTGCTGGTTGGGGACCACCTCCACGTGAACCCAGCGGGAGTACTTGAGCCGGTAGGCCGCAAAGTGTACCGACTCCGTCTCCCCGGAGAGATACGCCACCCGGACTGTCCCGAAGTCGAATTGGGCGAACTCTCCGGGCAGCCCTTCGAAGCGCACCATCAGCCGGGACGGGGCCGGCCCCCGAAGGGCCTTCACCAGTTCGTAGACGGCGCTCTTGCCGCCTTTGTATCCCCGGAGCTTCAGCTGGTGGAGGATCTCCACAGTGGGGAGGTCCGGGTCCTCCTTCAACAGCGCCTCAACCACCTCCCGGAACTCCCCGGTCCGGCTCGGGCGTCCCAACCGCCGGTCTCCGGCGACCCCCATCTCGTCCAGCCCTTCGATCTTCGGCTCCCGGGCGATGCGGGTCACGGTCCGTTTCGACACGTCCGCCAGCTTGGCCACCTTCCGATGCGAGTGTCCCGCACTCAGCAGGACCTGCACCTCATGTCTCTTGATCACCGGAATCACCTCCGTCCTCCTCTCGCAATAGGGAACGATCCCCAACGAGAAGTTCCGGACTTTTCTTACGTCAACCTTGGTGATCCCTGGTGCCAGAATTTCCGGAAGAGGGGGGGGCAGAATTTCCGGAACTCACAAGTTTCGGAGTTCCGGGAACCGGGGGTGAAAGGCTCACATCAGAGCGTACCGAACCAGCTCCCCACCCGAGATGGGAAGAGTGGAGTAGGGGAACCAACGAATCCGGTTGGTCAGCCCTTCCGGGGGGTCGGGCGCTCTGGGATGGTCGTTTCAGCGGCATTGGCACCCACGGTAACTGGTTGAGTGCTACACAGCGCGATGCACTCCACAGCTGGAGTCGGTTCATGTTTAGCGGCGACTCGCGGATATACCACAACTATAGTTTTAAGCAAAACGGCAATTCCATCCGTTGTGTCAGGAGTGCGGATGGCGGCTAGTGGCCGCCTGTGAGCTCAGGGCTGACACCCGGCTGCGACAACGGGGATCTGGCCGGTTGGAGCGATGGCCGTTCGACGAGAGTCCCGGCTGAAGGCGGCGCATGGCCACCGAGTCGGACCAACTCATCCGGGTACTCTGGGTCGGGAAGGGTATGGGAGCCGGTGCGGTGGTGCGGGGGTCGGGCGCGTGCCCCTCCGGCCGCGCCTCGTTCTTGCCTCTTGCCCCGCGCTCTCGCCAGCCGAACGCTCTTCACCCTCGCCCCTGCTCTTGCCCGCCGGACGTTGCCTGTTCTTGCCGGCCACTGCTCTTTCCCGCCAAACCGGAGAGGTGTTCGTTCGGACCCGTTACACCCGTAACGATTCGTAACGGTTTTCTCTCCTGACGGACACCTTGCCGGTATGGCGTAAGATCATAACCCACAATGATATACAGGAAACAGCAGCGTTTGGCCCCTCCCTTGCTAACCCATGGTCAGCACACGGACATCATCCACGGCAAGCATCCCGGAGACAACGTTTCCAAGGAGGAGATCATGAGGTACCTGAAGCTCAGTGCGCTGCTGGCCTGTGCTGCTGCGCTGGTGGTAGCATCCAGCTGCAACGACATGCCAGCGCCCCTCGAGCCCGAGCCCATCGAGCTGGATCTGCAGGTCCAGCGAGACGGAGGATCGGGGGAGGTCTGCTATTTGGTGGCCTCCACACATCCGAAGTACAACCGGCATGTGGTGAGTTGGCAAGATGACTTCGTCGAGGACCACGGCGATCGATTCGGCGAGCCCCTCCCTGCAGGGGAGTATGAGGATTTCTTCCCCGAGGACCCCCCTCTGGTAGCCCACGTCATTCAACTCTTCAAACACGGCACCAATTACGAACGTGAGAACAGGGTAGGTAACGGGTATGTGGTTTCGGTAGTGGAGCAGGAAGGCAGGAGAAAATACGACATGTTCCACCAGATCGTGGTCCAGCCGTGGATGGGTCCGGAGGAGGACGGCGAGTGGGATTACACGGACTACGACTACAACGAGGGGCTTTGTGACGAGGAGTATCAGAAGCTCGTCCATGTGTGTACGGATTACGATGAGTTCGGGGACTGCGTTGAGCATGTGGAACGGCCTGCCTGCGTGGGCAGCTTCCTCGGGACTTCGTCCATGAACTGTAACAGGCTACCATGTGATACGAGATCGCCGAGGGTGAGCTTCGATTTCGACTCCTGGCAAGGGTTGCAGGTTACGTCAGGCAACCTCAACCACGGATACGAGGGTGAGCTGCGCCAAGGAGAGGGAGATTTCTCAGCTTACGCCTTGCTCTACGGCTGGCATCACGGGACTATCTGCGTGAGGCCCGGCGAGGACGTGGAGCCTGAGGATCCCGAGGATCCCGAAGACCCCGAAGACCCGGAGGACCCGGAGGATCCGGAGGACCCCGAGGATCCCGAACCCGGTGAGCTCTCCATCGACCTGTTCGAGCTGACCAACACCAGCAACCCCCAGTTCGCCCGTGTTTTGGTCGACTGGGCCGTATCGGGAGAAAACCTCTCCACTGTCAAAGTGGAAATCGCAGGTGAGGGGAATATCGACTCCAGAACCTGGACCGTAAGCGGCTCCACCGCCTCCGGGCAGCATGAGTTCAGCTTCCGGCGTGGGTTCGGAGACTACACCCTCACCTTGACGGTGACCGATTCCAGTGGCACGACATCAGACACGAAGGACATCACCCTTTAGCACCACTGCCGCTTCCTGAAGGGAGCCGATTGGAAGGGGGTATGCTCGCAAGGGCGTACCCCTTTTCCCGATCCAAGCACCCCTACCGCGACAGCACCACAGACCCCACCCGGGCCATGGCCTGGAAGTGGCGGTCGTAGGTGAGGACCAGGGCTCCGGAGCGAGCGGCCGTGGCGGCGATCCAGATGTCATTGGTGGGGAGGGGGGTGCCGGTCGCCCGGAGGTCGGTCACAATCTCTGCGTAGTGGCGGCTGACCTCCTCGTCCACCACCAGGACCTCCACGACGGGATTCGCCAGGAACCTCTGGAGCTCAGCCTCGTTCCGCAGCCCATGGCCCCCCAGGAGGAAGCCCGTCCGAAGCTCCCCGAGTGTCACGGTGGGAACCCCCACCCATTCCGCCCGGTCCAGGATCGCCACCACCACCTCCTCTCCCCGGAGGAAGTGACTGTATGCCGAGGTGTCCAGGCAGTATCTGCTCATGGCCAAAGCTCGGGATCGATCTCCTCGAAGGGGGCCACGGCCTCCTCGAATCGCCGGTGCTCCTCCTCATCCCAACTACCGGCGAGGGCAGCCAGGCCGTTGCTGCGAACGCCCTCGACCCCGAGCCCCTGGCCCAGGAGTTCGATCACCGTCTGGTTCAAGGACGTTCCCCGCCGCCGCTTCTCCCGATCCAGGGCCTCGGCCACGTCCTCCGGCAGATTCCTAATGGTAAGGGTTCTCATGGATGCCTCCAGATGCAGTCACCTAATGCAATCTAAGAATGCACATTTCAGATGTCAATTTCCTTTCGCGCCACCGCCGGATCCCTTGGCCTAGCTGCCAGCGTCTCGTGCAAATCGAAAGCCTGCTTTTTGGTTTGCACGCACCTAGCATTCATTCATGCTGTACGCGCCGCGCCATCTCGCATCGACACTGCACCGGGCCATGGCCACCTTCCCTGCCGTACTGGTGACCGGTGCCCGCCAGACCGGAAAGACCACCCTCCTGCGCAATGAGCTCGGGAGGACGCATCGATACGTGTCCCTGGAGCGGCCGGACGTGCGCCTCAGGGCCGATGCCGACCCCGTGGCCTTCCTCCACGAGAATCCACCTCCCGTGATCCTGGACGAGGTCCAGTACTTGCCGGGTCTCTTGCCGTACATCAAGGAGAGGGTGGACGAGGACCGCCGCCCGGGCAGGTGGATCATGACGGGCTCCCGGGGCTTTGGCCTCATGCGTGGATTGACTTCTCCCGGGAAAGAATCCCCGGGATTCTCTTGGCGGCTACGCCGCTTCGGAAAGCGCAGACGTGCTGCGCTGATTTTCGGAGTCCACCCTGTCCCACGTGTGCCGTTGCCAGCTCAGGGTTTC
>PXFI01000208.1 GCA_003564295.1 Gemmatimonadota bacterium
CCGGGGTTGTGGCTGGCGGTGACCGCGATCCCCCCTGCGGCGCCGGCGTCCTCCACCGCCAGCAGAAGGGTGGGAGTGGGGACGATGCCCAGCTCCACCACGTGGATCCCCACCGACTGCAGTCCCGCGGTGGCGCTCCTGGCCAGCATGGCGCCGGAGGTCCTGGAGTCACGCCCCAGGAGAATGGGGCCATCCGCCCCTGCCTTCCGGATGAACGCCCCGAACCCGGCGGCCAGAAAAGCCACCAGCTCGGGGGTCAGGGGCCGGCCCACCCTTCCCCGGAATCCGGAGACGCTTACCATGAGACCTGGCGGGAAGACGAAGGACATGGCCTAAGCACGCACGGGGAAAGGGGAAACAACGCTCACGGCACGAAGCTAGCGGCCCGCGATACGGTGGGTCAACGCGTGGCTCACGGAGGAGCGCCCACCTCGGAACTGGCTGATGGTTCGCGAACCGTTTGAAACCCGTCTCCCCAACCGGGCGTAGGAGGCTACATTGAGGGGGGAGCCGTCCGGGGAGGAAGACACGCCCTGGCGTGGGTCACCCCTCACCCACCACCCACAAGCTCCAGGAGCAAACGCCCATGATCGACCAAGGAAGCGGACCCGGACAGGATTTCGGAGGAGAGGAGGCCCGGGCAAAGCGGGTCTTGGCGGAGATCTCCTCCCGGGCATGGGAGCACCCGGCAGACCGGGCGGCCCTCCAAGCCCTGCGCAGAATCCCCGTCTTCGACGAGGTCCTCCGAACCATGTTCGGCTTCTTCGGAGAGAAGCCCATCCGCCTCGCTTTCCAGGCCAACGCGGTGAAGGTCTCCGCAAGGCAGTTCCCCCAGGTCCACTCCCTCTACAGGGAGGTCTGCCAGACCATGGATCCGGAGGGGGAGTACGAGGTGTTCGTCTCCCAGACTCCCATGGTGAACGCCGGCGCCTATGGCATGGAGCGGCCCTTCATCATCCTGAACTCCGGGACTGTCCGGCTCCTGAGCGAGGAGGAGCTGGCCTTCATCCTGGGACACGAGCTGGGCCATATCATGAGCGACCATGTTCTCTACAGGACCATGACCGTTCTCCTCATCCAGCTGGCGGGCATGGGGTTTCCCATCGTAGGATTGGCAGCTCGGGCTGTCCTGGTGGCCCTCCTGGAGTGGTACCGCAAGAGTGAGCTCTCCAGCGACCGGGCCGGCCTTCTGGCGGTGCAGGATCCGGAAGTTGCCATGGGAGCCATGCTGAAGATGGCGGGAGGAGGAACGCCCGGAGAAATGGACCTGGACGAGTTCCTGGCCCAGGCTGAAGCCTACCGGACCGGGGGAGACGTGGCCGACCAGGTCTACAAGGTCCTGAACCTCATGGCCACCACCCATCCTTTCTACGTGCTCCGGGTTTCGGAGATCCGTGGCTGGCTCGAAGGCGGGGACTACGACCGGATTCTCCGGGGTGAGTACTCCCGCAGGGGAGACCCGGACCCGGCATACCAGGAGGACCTGGCGGCGGCGGCCCGGGCTTATGCCCAGGGAGCCCGGGGGATGATGGACCAGATGACCGACGCCGCCCGCCGGATGGGCGAGGCTTTCCGGGAAGGCTTCAGGGGGTAGGACCCGGGGATAGACTCCATGATACTCGGCGGTATCAGCCGTCAGGGTGCGTCACTTTCACGAACTCTCCTGGACAAGGGCATGAGATGCGGATCCTGGTGGTGGGAAACGGCGGACGTGAGCACACACTCCTCTGGAAGCTCAACAGGGACCTACCCAACGCCAAGCTGTTCGCCACGCAGCCCAATGGGGGCATGGCGGAGTTGGCGGAGGCGGTGGAGATCTCCCCAATGGACCTGGAGGCCCTGGCCGGATGGGCTGCCTCCCGTGTCATGGACCTCACGGTGGTGGGCCCGGAGGCTCCCCTGGCCGCCGGGATCGCGGACCGGTTTCAAGCCAAAGGCCTGCCGGTCTTTGGCCCCACAGCCGCCGCCGCCCGCATCGAGTCGTCCAAGTCCTTCGCCAAGGAGCTGATGCGGAACGCCGGGGTTCCCACGGCGGACTTCCGGGTCTTCCGGGATCATGGAGCGGCGGAGGAGCACATCCGGGAACGGGGCGCCCCGGTGGTGGTGAAGGCTTCCGGACTCGCCGCCGGCAAGGGGGCCATCGTATGCGACACTGTGGAGCAGGCATGCCGGGCAGCCCGGCAGATGCTGGTGGACCTCCGCTTCGGTGAGGCCGGCCGTGAGGTGGTGGTGGAGGAGTGCATGCGCGGTGAGGAGCTGTCCGTCTTCGCCCTCACCGATGGCAGAGCCTTCCTCACCCTCCTCCCTTCCCAGGACCACAAGAGATTGGGGGAGGGAGATACGGGGCCCAACACGGGAGGGATGGGATCCTATGCCCCGGTCTCCCTTGCGACTCCGGAGCTCATGCGGGAGGTCGAGGAAAGGATCCTCCTCCCCACCCTTCGGGCACTGGAGGCGGAGGGGTCGCCTTTCCAGGGACTTCTCTATGCCGGGCTCATGCTCACGGAAGAAGGCCCGAAGGTGGTCGAGTTCAACTGCCGCTTCGGGGACCCCGAGACCCAGGCCGTGCTGCCCCTCATGGCCAACTCCCTCCTGGAGCCCCTGGCTGCCATTGCCGAAGGGGGGTCCGTCTCCGGCCACGAGCTTCGATGGCATGAAGGAGGGGCCGTCACCACTGTTCTGGCCTCCCGCGGCTATCCGGACAGCTACGAGAAAGGCAAGCCCATCTTCGTGCCCCCTGACCTGGTTCGTGATCCGAACCTCCTCCTCTTCCACGCCGGGACCTCCCGGTCGGCGGGCACCCTGGTAACCTCCGGGGGACGGGTCCTGGCTGTCACGGGCCTCGGCACCTCACTGGACGAGGCCGCCCGCAAGAGCCTTGCGGGAGCCGAAGCCGTGGAGTTTGAGGACAAGTACTTCCGTACGGACATCGGATGGCGGGAGTTCGCCCGGGACGAATGGGGCAGACCCTGAGGACCCTTTACACTCGGGCCCGCCGGGAACCCTCCCTTCCTGACGGGCGGGGCCCCGGGGCCAACCCACTCGCCTGATTCGAACGAGGCCGGCCCTTTCCACCATGCCCGAGCTGCCCGAAGTCGAGACCATCGTCCGTGAGTTGGCCCGGACCCTCCCGGGGCAGCGCATTCTGCAGGCGAAGGTGTTCCGGCCGGACGTGCTCCGGGAACCACCCCACATCTTTTGCCGTGCCGTGGCCGGGGCGGAGATCCAGTCCGTGAACCGTCGAGGGAAGAACATCGTCCTTTCCCTGTCCCCCTCCCGGATCCTGGTTGTGAACCTGGGAATGACGGGGCGGCTTCTCCATCTCCCGCCTTCGCATCAGGTAGCGCCATACCCTCACCGGGCCGTCGACTTCTTGCTGCATTCGGGCGGCGCCCTTCTCTACACCGACTCCCGGCGGTTCGGCCGCGCAGCCCTCTTTTCGGAGGAAGAATGGGAAAGGGAATCGGAGAGACTCGGACCGGAGCCTCTGAGCCCCGACCTCACTGTTCAGGCTTTTCACCGGCGGCTGACCCGTTCCCGGGCCCCCGTCCGCTCATGGCTCCTGGACCAGACGCATTTGGCAGGCATCGGGAACATCTATGCGTGCGAAGCCCTTCACAGGGCCGGAATCCATCCCCTCCGCAAAGCTTCCTCGCTGGCTCTCTCCCAGTCCGGCCGCCTCCTGAGGGCACTGCGGGATGTCCTCACCGAAGCCTTGGAGGCCCGGGGCACAAGCCTGCGGGACTACCGGACCGCCACGGGAGAGGAGGGAGGCTTCCTCACCTCCCTCCGGGTCTACGGTCGGGAAGGAAGACCCTGCGTGCGATGCACTACCTCCATCGCTCGCATCGTCTTGTCAAACAGGTCGGCCTTCTTCTGCCCCCGCTGCCAACCCGAGACTTCTTCGTGGCGTCCCTGAGCTTTCTTCTCTGGGACCTGGCCCAGGGCCTCAACCCTTCCTGTTCCATTCTTGAAGGATCATGTACCATGAAGCGCCGGGGGACGAGCTCCACCCCCGGCACCAACCCGAGAGTCGAGGGAGATCCGGCCCCACGTGGAATACACCCAGCTTGAGGACAAAGAGCTGGCCGCACTGGCGGCGAAAGGCCGGGAGATGGCCTTCCGGGAGCTGTTGGCTCGCTATGAGCGCCCGATCTTCTCCCTGGTCTACCGCATGGTGCGGGACCGGACCCTTGCCGAAGATCTGGCCCAGGAAGCGTTCATTCGGGCCTTTAACGCCATCGGCAGCTATAAGCCCAGGTTCAAGTTCAGCAGTTGGATCTTCAAGATCGCGAACAACCATACCATCGACCACCTCCGGAAGCGAAGGCTGAACACCGTGTCCATGGAGGGGTCTCCCCACGCACGGTCTCCGGAGGAAGAAGCTCGTACCCGGCTGGTTTTGGAGTCCCAGGAGGAGACGCCGGACCGCTACGTGGAATCCCGGGAGCTGGGCGGGCAGATCGAGGAAGCCATCGGTAGGCTCCGGCCCGAATACCGGACGGCCGTCCTGTTACGGCACGTGGAAGGCTACACCTACGAAGAGATCGCCGGGATCATGGACATCCCGCTGGGAACCGTGAAGACCTACCTGCACCGAGCCCGAGGGGAGCTCAGGAGTCTGCTTGACCATGTGGATGGGTGAGGCTGGAAGAGGCTCGACGGTGGTCCTGACGGCTGTGCCTGGCGCCGTCGGGATGGGAGGCCCCCACCGATGGAACGGCAGGCGAAACCGGTGGTTCCAGCGCCCAAAGAACGGGAAGCGCCCCGAGGCAACCTCCCG
>PXFI01000015.1 GCA_003564295.1 Gemmatimonadota bacterium
CCCGCCGGTCATCGCTGATGGCCCGGAAGGACTGCCGGATGGCCGCCACCCCGCCTGAACGTTCCAGGGTGTTCAGAAGGAGGATGGCTCCGAAGATGATGAAGAGGAGATCGAAGGTCAGGAAGAGCCCCTGGATGGAGGCCGCCACCACCCTTCCCCAGGCCATCTGCCAGGCCCCCGCCGCCACTGCCGCCACCGCCACGTACACACCGGGCATGGCCCACCTGGCCGGGACCCGGAACCCCACCAGCAGCACGCCCGCCAGGGCGATGGGGGCTGCAGCCAGGAGGGCCTGGACGCCCAAGGTCATGGTGCTCCTCCCGCCACAGAGACTCCTTCCCCTTCCTCCATCTCATCGCTCCACCACCGGCTAGCGGCCCGGACCGGGGGTGGTATATTAACTTCCATGAGGATCCTGGGTCAGAGGAGTCGGTCCCGGACCGGGACCCGGTTGGCGGTGGCGGCCATGCAGTTGGTGTTCGTCACCTGGCTCCCTGCGGCCCACATGCAGTATCACGCCGACGAGCTGCTCGCTCTGGGGACGACTTCCCAGGAGCGGGAACAGGCACCGCCTTCCGATCTCTCGTCGGAGTGCTTCGTCTGCTCGGCGGGTCTGGGAGTCGGCACTCCGGCAGACCCGGATCCGAGTCCTTCGGCTGCGGTCCTCGCCAGCCCGTCGGCCCCACAGGTCCTCATCCGGCCCGCCCCGTCCCTCTGCGTTCAAACCTATTCGGCTCGGGCGCCTCCCGCCCTCTCGGCCTGATCCGCCGCACCAGCACCGCACATCAGAAATCCGCTGGCAAGATCCCGGATGCTCGCAGGGTCGTAGCAGGCCCGGGCCCACGAGCCCAGCGGACCCATCATCAAGGGAGAGCTTAGATGGGCCGTATCAACAGGAACCTACCACTCCTCATCGCCCTGGCCTTCGGAGGGCTGGCGCCGGGGGCGCTCCCGGCCCACGCCCAACAGGAGCAAGTCCGGATCGTCACGGTGGAAGCGCCTCCCCCAACGGCTTCGGACACCCTCCAGGCCCTGGTGGCCCAGCTCCTGGCCCGGGTGGACTCCCTGGAAGCCGTTCTTGCGGAGCTGGCCGAGGAGCAGGACCTGGCGGCCTGGGCCGGCCGCTTCCGGGCCAGACAGGCGGGGCGGCCACGCCCCGAACGGGATCCCGGGGCCGCCGCCCGGGAGCTGGAGGCCCTCCGGGCTGCAGCCCGGGCCCGGGCGCCCCCCCAACCCGTGGACACCACGGCTCAACGGTCGGTCCTCCGGTCCCTGGACCTCAGCGCCCTGAACCCGGAGATCTCCGTCACCGGAGACGTGAGGATGACGGCCCGCCAGCCCGGCCCCCAGGAGGGCAGCGTGGATCTCCGGGAGTTCCAGGTCTCCATCCAATCGGCCCTGGATCCCTATTCCACGGCCAAACTCTTCTTCTCCCTGGAAGAGGGCGAGGTGGAGCTGGAGGAAGCCTACGCCACCTGGACCGGGTTGCCCGGGGCCATGCGGATGGAGCTGGGGCGGTTCCGCCAGCAGGCGGGTGAGCTCAACCGATGGCACCTCCACGGGGTGCCCGAGACCGAGTATCCCCTGGTGATCCACGAGTACTTCGGCCACGACGGGCTGGTGGGCAACGGGGCCAGCCTGTACACCACCCTCCCCTTCCACGGGCCCGGAGGAGCGGTCCACGAGATCTGGGGTCAGGCCACGGTGGGGAGCAACGAGGTCATCTTCGCCGAAGGGAACCGGCCTTCGTTCCTCCTGCACGTCAACAACTTCTGGCAGCTCAACCCTGCCACCTATTTCCAGTTGGGAGGCACCGCCCTCTGGGGCCGTAACCCGGGAGAGGACCTGGAGGCGTCGGTGTACGGCGCCGACGCCCGCGTCACCTGGCGGCCCGAGGGCCGGTCCCTGTACCGGTCCTTTACGCTCCGGGGAGAGGCTTTCGGGGCGAAGCAGGCCTTCGGAGGGGAGGGGGAGCGGCGGTGGGGCGCATACCTCAGCGGCACCTTCCAGAGGTCCATGCGCACCTACCTGGGCGCCCGGATCGACTGGGTCGAGCCCCTGGAAGGGCCCCGGGACCCCTTCTGGGCCATCGTCCCAAACATCACCGTCTGGCAGTCCGAGTGGGTGTTCCTCCGGGCCGAGTGGCAGCACCTGTCCGTGCCCTCCTTCGACGGAGATCGCTCCCGGGAGAATCTCTTCGCAATCCAGGTCGTCTGGTCCCTGGGCCCCCATAAACACGAGACCTACTGAGAAGAACATGAACGATACCGTGAGACGTATGTTGCCATTTCCGGCCGGGAAGAGGGCCGCCGGCCCTCGGGCTCCACTCCTGTGGCGAGTCACCCCCAGGACCCCGGCCTTCCTTCTGGCGCCGGTCCTCCTCCTGGTCCAGGGCTTCATGCCCGGGCCGTCCTCCTCTCTCCATGCCCAGGAGGAGAAGCTCCGGGTCATGGCCTCCCTCACCACCTACGCCGACATCGCCCGGGAAATCGGGGGAGACCGGGCCGAGGTGAGGGCCATCGGCAGAGGGAGGGAGAACCCCCACCATATCCAGCCCACCCCGGGGCTCCTCCTGGAGGTGAGGCGGGCCCACATGCTCATCACCACCGGACTGGACCTGGAGCTCTGGCTGCCACCCCTCCTGGAACGGGCCAACAACCCCCGATTCGTCAGCGGGGGCCGGGGCCTGGTGACGGTGGCGCCGGGCATCAAGCTCCTGGACGTGCCCGAGACCCTGAGCCGGTCCGAAGGGGACACCCACATCTACGGAAACCACCACATCTGGACGGAGCCGGCCAACGGCGTCGTCATCGCCCGGAACATCCTGGCGGGCTACAGGAGGGTGGACCCGGGCAACGCTGCCTACTACCAGGAAAGGTTCGACGACTGGCTGGACCGCCTCATGAGGACCTTCGTGGGGGACGAGTTGGTGGAGCTCCTGGGCCTCGAGGAGCTGGCCGCCCTGGACTACGCCGGTGAACTCTGGAGCTTCCTCAACGAACAGAGCTTCCAGGGCCGCCCCCTGGTGGACCGGGTGGGCGGATGGCTGGAGGAGGGCCTTCCCATGCGGGGCCAGGAGGCCCTCTGCTACCACAAGGCTTGGAGCTACTTCACCCGCACCTTCGGGGTCATCTGCGCCGAGTACATCGAACCCCGCCCGGGCATCCCCCCCACCCCGCGCCACGTGGCCCAGATCATGGAGGTGGCCCGTCAGCGCAACCTCTCCGTGATCCTGGTGGAGAACTACTACGACCAGGACCAGATTCGCATGGTGGCCGCACGAACCGGAGCCACGCCCGTGATCCTGCCCCTGAACGTGCAAGGGGCACCCGGAGTGGATTCCTTCATTGACCTGGTTTCGACCTGGGTGAGCGAGATCTCGGCGGCATTCCGGGTGAACGCACCCGCCCCCCAACCCTGACCGGCGCCCCGTCCATGCCCGACATACTCGAAATCATGCTGCCGCCCCTCGCGGCCTGCCTGGTGCTGGTGGCCCTGTTCTCCTATCTGGGCATCCACGTCATCGCCAGGGAAGTCATCTTCGTGGACCTGGCCCTGGCCCAGATGGCGGCCCTGGGCAGCACCATGGCCATCATCTTCCACGTGGCGCCCCGGTCCGCCATCGGGTACGCCTTCGCCCTGGCCTTCACCACGCTGAGCGCCTTCATCTTCTCCATTACCTATGTGAGGAGGGAGAAGCGCAGGGTGCCCCAGGAAGCCCTCATCGGGATCGTGTTCGTCGTGGCCTCCGCCGCCGCCATCCTCATGGCGGCCCAGTCGGCGGCGGGCCACGAGATCATCGAGGAGGTGCTGGTGGGGAGCATCCTCTGGGTGACCTGGCCCGCGGTGCTGAACCTCCTGGCCGTATTTGCCGGCGTGGGGATCTTCCACTGGTTCCTGCGGAAGCGGTTCCTCACCATCTCTCTGAGAGACGAGGAGGCGGAGCGCCTGGGTTGGCGAATCCGGTGGTGGGACTTCCTCTTCTACGCCTCCTTCGGTGTGGCCGTCACGGCGGCGGTTCCCATCGCCGGGGTGCTCCTGGTGTTCACCTTCCTGGTGGTGCCGGCGGTGATCGCGTTCCTCTTCACCCGCCGTACGGGCCTCCTCCTGGCCATCAGCTGGGGAGCCGGGGCGCTGGCCTCCGCCGCAGGCCTCTGGTCTTCCTTCCAGTGGGACCTGCCCACCGGCCCCCTCATCGTGTGCGTCTTCGGGCTGGCCCTGCTGGTGGCAACACCCATTGCCATGCTCTTCCCCACTCCGGCACTGCCGGGGAAGGTACCGGGGAAGACCATGCTCGACCTTCCGCCGGAATCGGACTGAGGGGGATCACCGCCCTGCCGGGCGACCGGAAAAGATGAACCGGGATCAGCGCCCCGTCGGGCAACCGGAAGAGATGAAGGGGGATCAGCACCCTGCCGGGCGACCCGAAGAGATGAAGCGCCGCGGCTGGAGCTTTTCAGGTAAGGCGTCACCGGCGGGCGCCCCGTGGCCCCGACCCCGGGCCCCCACCCCGGCCTCGGCCGTCTGAAGGGCATCGACTCTTCAGGCTGGCCGCCCGGGCTGGGCTGGGCCAGCCGAGCCCGATCGTCGCTCTCGACCTCGCTCCGCCTCCGGGGGCGTTACGCGCCCGGGGTGGCCTGGGCCAGCCGGGTTGGGCTGGGCCGCGCTGGCTGGGCGGGGCTGCCCGGGCTGGCCTGGGCCGCCCGAACCCGGTTGCGGCTCCCCATCTCGTCCCGAAGCCGAGAACAATGCAGAGAG
>PXFI01000087.1 GCA_003564295.1 Gemmatimonadota bacterium
GCGGCGTCGTAGGCGTCCAGCTCCAGGACCCGTTTGGCATGGCCGAGTGCAGCGTCCATGTACCCGCGGCGGTAGTCCAGCTCCGCCATGGCCAGGAGGGCTTCCCGGTTCCGTGGCTCCTTGCTCAGGGCCGCCTCGAGGAGCGTTCTGGCCTCCGGGTACCTCCGCCCCTTCATAAGCTCCCGGGCCTGGAAGACCTGCCGAGCAGCCTCCGAGACCCCACTCCAGGCGTCCGGCGACGTGACGAACGGCCGGCTCAGGCGTCGGCCCCGGCGATCAGAGACGTACTCCAGCCCCAGGGCCGGAAGCTCGATCCGGAAGGGCACGCCCGGGGGAAGGGCCAGCTCCGTGTGAAAGGGCTCCAGGGCTACCAGTGTCACGGGGATGGCCGCCAAAAGCTCGCTGGGCCGGGTCCCCGGCGACGCTGCCCCTTCCCCGGTCACGCCCACCCTGGGCTGGGTCCCTGGCGACGCTGCCCCTTCCCCGGTCACGCCCATCCTGGGCTGGCGCACGGGGGAGGTGGCCTGCCCGGGGCCCGCCCACACCCTCAACGTATCCTCCGTGTCCCGAAAGGCGTTCACCCCTATGACCAGCCTTCCACCCTCCGCCGCAACGTGGAGAGCCCCGTGGGCCGACGCCTCCGTGAGCCCTCCGATCCCCTGGAGGGGGAACCAACGTTGGGTCCACCGGGAGGCGGCGAGGGGCTTGAACCCCGCTTCGGTGATAGGGTTGACGTGGGACCCCGGAGAGTACTGGACGAACAGGCGGCCGGCCTGAAACTCCACGTACTGGCCGTCGGTGTCCGTGAGGAGCTCCTCCCAGACACCGCCCTCCCTGGAGAGCGCCCAGAGCCATAGCTTCTGGCCGGGCATCTCCTCGTAACGGGCCCAGTGACCGAAGCCCCAGTCGTCGTCATGGTAATATCCCCCGAAGAAGTCCCTCAGCTCCCCCACCACGTGGTAGGACTTGTGGCTTCCGAAGGCGTTGTTGGCGTAGAGAGGGAGGTAACGCCCCTCCCGGTCCAGGGGCCAGGGGTCCACCCTGCCGGAGTGATGCAGGTAGGCGTTGCCCGGCATGGTCATCTCCAGGTCGTCCCGGGCGAAGGCCGCCGCCGTCATCCAGTTGTAGTAAGGCTGCTCCAAGGGGGTGGGGTTGTACCAGAAGACGTTGGTCTCGAAGACGGCCTCGTCCGGCGGAAGGCGGATCTCCACCCTCCAGACGGTACGGGAAGGGAGGTCAGTGGATCCCACCCAGCAGCTCACGCTCCCGTCGGAGTTCTCCCTCAGGAGGTAGTCCACGGGGGTGGCGGTGGAGGGGGCGTGGCCGATGACGCCGAAGTTGAACTCGATCCCTCCTGAGGTCCATGGCCCCCGAAGGGCGATGTTCCTGAACTTCATGACCTCGTTGCGGTAGATGAACTCGTGTCCCGTGGCCTTCACCACGGCGCCCCACACCTTCCCGCCCACCTCCGGCAGCACGAAGACCTCCACCAGGTCGTTTTCCAGCTTCACCACCGTCCACTCTCGGGGCTCCGCCGCCGCAGCGTAGCCCTCGAAGGTGTGATACGGATAGAGGCGTCGATCCCGGGCCAGGATGGGGACGGGGTTGGGCTCCGAGAAGGGGTAGGTGTCCAGGGCCCTGGTCTCCTGGGAGATGCGGGCGCCTCGGGGCGCAGAGGCATCTCCCGGGGGGTGGTGCGCCGTCTCTGATGCCGGCTGGGTTGGAGCCGTGTCTCCCGAGTCGTGGCCCGTCTCTGATGCCGCATGGCCCGCCGCCGGTGATAGGGGAGTAACGGTCAGGATGGTGAGGAGGGCCAGGGCGAGGGACACGGCGCGAAGCATGCCCGGGGGCGACGCCGACGCAGGGTCCAGGGGACCGGCTCGACGCCGGATCCCGGCGGGGACGAGAGATGACCAGGTCATGATAGCCCCGAGAAGGGGGTGAGGACGTCTCCGCGGAAACGCGGAGCGGGGTTGATGAGGCGATGCTATCAGATCCGGGGAGGAAGTGTCAAATCCAAGGCGCTGGCGGGGTCCCGACGACCAGACCCCTCCCGCGTATGTCAAAGGCCCATGGTCCCATGGGTGGAGTGGGCGTTGATCACCACCAGGGGCTCCCCCCCTTTTCTTGCCCGCAGCCACCACCCTCTCCACCTTCCGAAAGGATATGGCCCCGTCGGGCTCTTGAATCGCCCCGTCGGGTCCTGGTATGCCTATTCATCCAGAGAGAGTTCTTGTGACCGTCACACGCTGCCTCCAACGAACCGTCCTCCGCCTCATGGCTGGGGCCTTCCTTCTTCTGGCCCTGTCGGCCTGCGACCTGTTGGGTCCCTCGAGCTCGGATGGGCCGGGCTTCCTGGACATCGAGCTCCTCTCTCCCCACGGGCCTGAAGGTGCCGCCCTCTTCGAACTGGTGGGGGTGGAGGGACTGTCGGGAATGACCTGCCGGGGGGGATCTGTGTTCTACCGTAACCACGGTGACACTGCGAGGGTCGTGGTCATCCTGAACGATCCCGGAACGATCCGTTTTCGGGTGGGGACGGCGAATGTGAGGAGGATCCCGGAGGTGACGGTTCTCCAGGTGAGCGGAGAGGATGATTCCCTCAGGACCTCTCTCTCGGGGCATGGGGTCACCGTGAGGAGTGAGAAGGAATCGAGGGAGGGAGGACAATGATGCGCCGGGGCCGTTTGGCCGGACTCGGGCCTTGGCTCCTCTTGGCGATCCTGTGTGGAGTGGGCTTTCCCGTCGGATTCCTCCAGACGCAAGCCCAGGAGCCCGGAGCCCGGAGCGCGGGAAGGGCCCTCCCCCCGGCCTATTACCAGCGGCTGGCCCAGAATCCGAACTTCTTCAGTCTGAATGACGGTTGGATCGCGAAGGCTGCGGAGGCCTCCCAGGCGGCTCCCCTCAGCGGCAATCTTCCGGTCCTTGTGATTCCGGTCCTGCATTCCGACACCCCGGAGCCCTGGGTTGCTCCGGAAGACATCCAGGCCGCTCTCTTCGACGGGCCCTCCGCCCATGGAACGGTGTCGGAGTATTACCAGGAGGTATCGGGGGGTCGGCTCCGGGTGGAAGGAGTCACGCTCCCCTGGGTGAGGACCGGCGTCTCACGGGAGCGGGCCGTGGGAAGCTCCTACGGCCTTGGCTCCGACGCCGCCGTCGGGGAATTCCTCCTTCAGGCCCTGGCTGCCGCGGACACTCTGGTGGATTTCGGCCTCTTCGACAATGATGGCCCGGACGGGATTCCCAACAGCGGGGATGACGACGGGTATGTGGACGTGGTGGCCTTCGAGTTCCTGGAAGTGTCGGCTTCCTGTGGCGGTCCCGGGATCTGGCCCCACCGGAGCCGTATCCGGTACTGGAACAATGGCAGGCCCTTCGTTTCCCGGGCCCGCCGCCCCGACGGGAGTCCCATCCTGGTGGATGACTACATCATCCAGAGCGTCGTGGACTGCACCGGCGCCCGGATCCAGAACGCTTCCACCATCTCCCACGAACTGGGGCATGTCCTGGGCCTCCCAGACCTGTATGACAGGTCCCAGGGGATGCTGCCCGAGCAGCGGCGGTGGGTGGTGGGGTGCTGGTCTCTCATGGCGGCAGGATCCGGCTGGGGGTGCGGAACCGGACCGATGGACCCCGATTGGAAGCGCCCTACCCACCTGATCTCCTATGAGAAGGTGCGTCTGGGATGGCTGGGAGGGGTGCGGGAGGTGGGGAACGTCCTGGGTGAGACCTTCTCCCTGAGGCCCATCCGGATCAGCGAGGAGGCTCTGAAGATTCCCCTGCAGCCCGGGGTGCCCCCGAGCTCGGCGGAGTACCTCCTGGTGGAATACCGTACCCAGGAAGGGTTCGACCTGGATCTTCCGTCCTCCGGGGTGTTGATTCTTCATATCGACCCGAAGGTGTCCGGAAATCAGCCCTGCGCTACCTGCTCCCAAACCTATCGGGTCTCCCTCCTGGAAGCTGACGGTAACGACAGACTCCGGCGCACGGAGATCCAGGGAGGAAATCGAGGGGAGCCGGGGGATGCCTGGGGACTGCTGGGCCCGGGGAGGCTTTCTGCACGCACCTATCCCTCAACCCGCCTGAACTCCGGGGCCCCATCGCCGGTGACGATCTACGAGATCTTCCTGGAGGACGGGCTGGCCCACATCACTCTTTCCACCGCAGGTCTCAACCAGGCCAGCCTCCTTCAGAAGTTCCTGGAGAGCTCCGCCACGCCTCTCACCGACGCCGAGCGGGCCTACCTGGACGCCCGGGGGAACGGAAACGGCACGTACGACGTGGGAGACCTGAGGGCCTACCTCAGGCGCTGAAGGCCCGGGGCCTTATCGGAGATGGGGCCCGATGGCCCGTACATGACAGGGGTGGCCGTCATCACGGTTCCGGCTCCTTGGAATCGGAACTCCAGACGCCGGAGGTAGGTCATGGTCACCACGCAGGTAAAGAGGTGACAAGGGTATCACCAGTTAAAGGAGCCTACATTCATGTTGATGCTTATCGATGGCCAGTGGGTGGGAGCGAGCGAGACCATTCCGGTTCATGATCCCTACACCGGTGAGGTGTTGGACACGGTGCCCAGGGGCACGGCGGCGGACGTGGATCGCGCCGTGGCTTCGGCCCTGGAGGGATACCGAGAAATCCGGCGCCTCTCCAGCGGGGAGCGCTCGTTCATCCTCCGCCGGGCCGCGGATCTCCTGGACGCCCGGGGGGAGGAGTTCGCGGTGATGATCGCCCTGGAGGCTTCCAAGACCA
>PXFI01000274.1 GCA_003564295.1 Gemmatimonadota bacterium
CCATCCTCCGGCGGTTCTCCCGCTGCGGCTCCCCCGGCTGCGCCTGCCACACCGACCCCGAGCGCCTCCACGGCCCCTACTGGCAGTGGACCGCCAAGGTCAAGGGCAAGACCGTCACCCGTAACCTCAACGAGGAGCAGCTCGCCCGCTACCAGCAGTGGATGGACAACGCCAAGCGCTTCGACGAGATCGTGGCCGACCTCCAGGAGATCTCCGCCCAGGCCCATGCCCTCCTGGTGGCCCAGGAGCGGGGCCCGGACAGGAAGCCGTCCATCAGGAAGGCCTCCACGGCGCCCGCGCCCCGGAGGCGGAAACGGCCCCCTTCCGGGAGCTGAGGTCCCCGGCTTCACGACCCGGGGCCCGGTACCAGCGCTTCTGGCGCCGGGCACCCCGGAGGTCCAGCCCCTCCAGCATGAGGCCCAGCTCCCCGGCATCCACCTCCACGTGCCGCTGGCCCGGCACCGGATCCATGGGCAGGGAAAACGTGCCTCGCTCGAGACGCTTGTACACTACCAGCCAGCCGGAGCGATCCCACACGAGAAGCTTCACCCGGTTGCGGCGACGGTTCAGGAACACGAACACGTGGCCGCTCAAGGGGTCGGCCCCCATCAGGCTCCGGGTGGCCGCCGCAAGACCATCAAAGCCTCGCCTCAGGTCCACCGGCTCCGCAGCTACGTAGATCCGGACTGCGCTGGGAAGGGTCAGCACCAGCCCCCCTGGGCCAGCACCCCCAGCACCCGCTCCAGGTCACGGGTCTCGAAGCCCCCGGCCACCCGCACCCGGCAGTCCCGGCCCAGTTCGATCTCGATGGGCCCGCCCCAGAGTTGCTCCTCCCGCTGCACCAGGTGCACCGGATGGAAGAGGACCGGCTCTTCGGTTTGCTCCTCCATCTGCTTGGCCCACCGGCCCAGCCTCCTGGGGTGGATTCCGTAACGCCGGCCAAAGGCCGCCCGGCTCTCGCCGCTCCGCCTCCACGCCTCCACCACGACCCGGGCCTCGTGCTCGTTCCAGTACTTCAGCCCCGCCAGCTCCACCAACTCCGCATCAAGCTCCGGTCCCATGGCTCCCTCCTTCTCCAGGTCCGTTGGTTCCCTCTCGGATCCAGAAAGGATGAGCCCTTGGCTCAGGCAGGTAAACATGGGTCTTTCGGACGGTTACGTCGCTCGTCTCCGCTCCCTCGCTCTGCTCGGTCGCTCCGGCTCGAACGGGTTCGAACCCCTCGCACCATCCCTGAGAAACTCAAAACCCCCGAGGTTGAAAAACCTCAGGGGCTTCGGGGAGCCTTACGGAGCGCGAGGGATTCGAACCCCCAAGCCCTTTCGGGCGCTCGCTTTCGAGGCGAGTGCAATACCATTCTGCCAGCGCTCCAGAACAGCGGCACTCCGACAGGTCTCGGTACACGTCTGCCGGAGCGTTGATCATCGTGGCTATAAACAGCTAACACAGATTCCAGACTTGAACCTACAGTTCAACCCGGGTCGCAGAGACAAGTAGCTCTTCGACAACCAATCGGGGCGCCCGGATTTGAACCGGGGACCTCTGCGTCCCGAACGCAGCGCTCTACCGGACTGAGCCACGCCCCGAGCGTTAAACGGCGCGGGGCCCTAGGCCTCGCGTCAACCCGAACGAATCCCACGACACCATCCGGGTCTTCTACAGCGGACGGGGTGGGATGGACCTCACTTCGTTCGGTCGTCTCGCCATCGCCCTTCGGGCGGTGTCTCGGCTCGAACGAATCCCACGACACCATCCGAATCTTCTACAGCGGACGGGGTGGGATTCGAACCCACGAGGCAAGGTCATTGCCCACACGCTCTCCAGGCGTGCGCCTTAAGCCACTCGGCCACCCGTCCAAACGTGAGGAGTCCCACGTCACTGTCCGAGATTCCTTCAGCGGAGGGAGTGGGATTCGAACCCACGCGGGTCTTCCGACCCAACGCCTTAGCAGGGCGCCGCCTTAAGCCACTCGGCCATCCCTCCAGACAAACAACCCCGGCCCCGTGCTGAAGACCAGGGCCTCCAGTTGCCCCGCCTGGGCTCGAACCAGGACTCTTCTGATCCAGAGTCAGACGTGTTGCCAGTTACACCACGGGGCATCCAATCAGACAATAACCAATCTCGGCCCTCCTTGCACCCCTCCTTGCGGAAGACCATCGGCCGGCCGATCCAGAGCCACCTGTCGGAATCGAACCGACGACCCCGTCATTACGAGTGACGTGCTCTACCATCTGAGCTAAGGTGGCGGGGGAGTGGAGCCGAGGGGAGTCGAACCCCTGACCTCTAGAGTGCGATTCTAGCGCTCTCCCAACTGAGCTACGGCCCCCTGGGATGGGCGCGAGAGGACTCGAACCTCTGACCTCTACGATGTCAACGTAGCGCTCTAACCAACTGAGCTACGCGCCCTCGACCGGCTGGGCACCCCCCCGGCGAGGCACCTCGGCTGCTCATGCGCCCGGGAGGACTTGAACCCCCAGCCTCTTGATCCGTAGTCAAGCGCTCTATCCAATTGAGCTACGGGCGCTCAACCTCAGTAGTGCCCACGACAGGACTCGAACCTGTACGCCGTCTCCGGCACTGGTCCCTCAAACCAGCCTGTCTACCAATTCCAGCACGTGGGCTACCCTCGAGAATCGAACCGGCCAGATCTGACTTCAGGTCAGAACGGCCGGAATGAACTCGCACAAACAGCCAGCATGCTCGGGGAGGGACTCGAACCCTCACGGGGTTACCCCCACAGGATCCTGAATCCTGCGCGTCTGCCAATTCCGCCACCCGAGCCCAAGACAGAATCTCCGGGCCAGGCTCCCGCGGGATACCGGCTCGGGCCTGAGCCCTCACAATGGAGCTGAGGGGAGTCGAACCCCTGACCTCCTGAATGCCATTCAGGCGCTCTCCCAACTGAGCTACAGCCCCATCACAGACTATACACGACCCTGGCTTTTCAATCAGCGCTCCAGCGGGGCTGACGGGACTCGAACCCGCGGCCTCCGGTGTGACAGACCGGCACTCTAACCAAACTGAGCTACAGCCCCTGAACACAGAACCCCTGAAACTTCGCCATGCCCCCAGGGAGAATCGAACTCCCCTCTCCACCTTGAAAGAGTGGTGTCCTAACCGATAGACGATGGGGGCCAGAGCATACGAGCCGCGCTCGCAGACCTTCGTCTCACAGCCGGGGACCGGCCCTTTTCGGCACAGGCCCGGAGGGAATCGAACCCCCAACCGCCGGTTTTGGAGACCGGTGCTCTACCAATTGAGCTACGGACCTCTGATTGTCAGACCGCTACGACAACTGTCGACCGCCAATGGCCAGGGACGGAGTTGAACCGCCGACACCGCGGTTTTCAGCCGCGTGCTCTACCACCTGAGCTACCTGGCCGCAACGAATCCGGCCCAGCAAGTTCTCTTACAAGCTAAACGCCGCTCTGGGCGGCGTTCGAGCGAAGTAGCGGGGGCAGGATTCGAACCTGCGACCTTCGGGTTATGAGCCCGACGAGCTACCTGGCTGCTCCACCCCGCATCAAGCAATGAAAAGTTACCTTGTGCAGAGGGGAGGGTCAACCCTCGCGGACCCGCGTTCTCAGGGCCGTTTCCTCGGGTGGACCTTGACGTGGGCACCAGGTTTCAGCCAGCTTAGGGATCCCTTTCTTGGGGAATGAGGACGGGACGTGGCGCAGTCCGGTAGCGCACCTGAGCCGAGCGGTCAAACCGGCGGTCCAGGGATCGGCCGGCTGACCCGCGAGACGAGCGAGGATCGCCGAAGGCGACCGCAGCTCCATGGGGTTCAGGGGCCTTTCAGGCCCTCGTCGCCCCCGTCTGAAACGGCGAGTTGGGTAGTAACGGGACGTGGCGCAGTCCGGTAGCGCACCTGAATGGGGTTCAGGGGGTCGCCGGTTCGAATCCGGCCGTCCCGATAGAGGGTCCCCGGAGTGGCATCAGCCGCTCCGGGGCCTTTGCGTTTCTACGGCCGGATCTGCGACCGAAGGGACCTCATCCGGCCGTCCCGATAGAGGGTCCCCGGAGTGGCATCAGCCGCTCCGGGGCCTTCGCTTTTCTACGGCCGGATCTCCGAGGAGCGCAGCGACGCAGGAACATCCGGCCGTCCCGATAGCAGGGTACCACTGTAGTCGAGCCTTGTGCTCCGAGGAAATCTCCGCTCAACGGCGGGATTCCTTGGGGCACAAGGCTTTTTCATGCTGAGTACTGGAGGAAGGAATAATTGGCCACCGGCGCCGATCGCCGCGCCAGGCCTGCCTCCCGGGCGTTTGGTGGGTCCACGGCCCACCAACGGCCCACCAACCTCCCCCGCCTTCGTCGCCCCTCTCCCCTGCCCGTTTCGGCGGTCGTCTGGCCTGTCGGACTGGTACGTGGGCGACGCGGGAACCGACGTCATGGAGGCCCTCGACCACGCCATCGGAACCCTGCCCATCGACCCGGACCGCGTCCACCTTGCCGGGTTCTCCATGGGCGGATACGGGACCTGGCGGCTCGCGCTGCGCAACGGCCATCGGTTCCGCGCCGCGGTGGTCCTGGCTGGCGCGCCGTGCGCTCCGGCATCCGCCGGCGGCGAGTGCGTGGCCGAGCTCCTCGAGGAGGCGGCCGACTCCGTTCCGCCCCTGCTCGTGGTCCATGGCGTGAACGACCAGGCCGTGCCCATCGATGGCGTCCGGCCCCTGGTCGAGAAAGCCGGCGCGGTCACCGACGTGACGTACCGGGAAATCCCCGATGCCGGCCACGGAGCGCCC
>PXFI01000168.1 GCA_003564295.1 Gemmatimonadota bacterium
CAGCCCGGCGCCAGGTTGAACCCCCAGTGCCAGCCCCGCCCGGGGCGCTGCCAGGGCTGGGCGTAGTAGGCCTCCAGGATCAAGGCGCCGAGGATGTTCATCCGAGCGCTCACTCCGCTGCGCTGACCCAGGAGCCGCACCACAGGCACCCCCAGGCGGGCTGCGATCCGTTCCCGGGTGCCCTCCTCCTGCCCGGGATGCACCCCCAGGAGCAGGCCGGCGAAGGCCAGCCGCCGACCCGGGGGATAAGAGAGACGGGGCCAGACGTGATGAACGAAGCCCGCGGCGTCCCCATAACGCTGTGGGCTTCGAACATCCGTGTCTGTTGTGGTTCCTACAACCCAAAATCACGCCATCAGACCTGCAACAAGAACGCAACTACGCTGTCAGTGGGCGTGCGACGTAACACCCGTCCGCCTCACCTTCATCTCCCCAACAGCCTCAGGAGTTCGTAGGGCCCTTCTTCCTATCCCTTTTCGGATGTGGACAAAACCGGACGTTATGTCCTAATTTATCCAAGACCTCTTTTGGAGATTGAGCGATATGCCCGGCCGAGAATACGAGAAAGCAATCGAGCTGGCAGCGGACCAACACGGATACCTCACCACTGCCCAGGCGCTGGAGTTGGGCATCAGCCGTGACACCCTGAGGAAGATGGCGAAGCGGGGTGCCTTGGAGCGCGTGAGCTGGGGCGTCTACCGCGTCCCCACCTTCCCCCTCTCCCCACTCGGCCAATACATGGAGGCCTGCCTCTGGCCGGCAGGTCCCGTGGGGGTGATTTCCCACCAATCGGCCCTGGCCATCCGCGACCTCTCGGACGTGAACCCGTCGAAGGTACACATCACTCTGCCCAGGGGCTTCCGTGTGCGCCGCAAGGTCCCCGGACACCTCTCGATCCACCACGCCGATCTATCGGACGAGGAGATAGGATCGGAGGAGGGAATCCTCACGACGACCGTCCGCCGCACCATCGAAGACTGTTTCCGGGCTCATCTAGGCCCCGCACTCCTTCGGCAGGCCATCGAGGATGGGAGGCGTTTGGGGTACCTGAGGTCGGAGGAGGCCCGGGAGCTGGAAAGGCTGGTCCTCCCGTGAGCGAATCGAGGAAGCCACCCCATTCGGCCCGGGTGCTCTCCAAGTGGGTGGACGCCTAGGCCAAGGATCGAGGGTTGACACCCAAACGGGCCCGGGACTGGATCTCGTACATGATCATCGGTGGCCGCCTGGAGGAGTTGAGCAGCGCCGCAGCCGGGCCACGGTTCACCATCAAGGGTGCCGTGGCCCTGGAAATGCGCCTCCCCGGCCGGGCAAGGGAGAAGCACTCCCTTGTGCGCCGGCACTTCATCAGCCTCCAGGAGCTGGCTGATCTCCGGAATGCCATCGTCCACGAACGTACCGACGGCCATCCGATCGCTGAACCACACGAATCCACGGTGCACGAGCTGGAGCGCCTCACAGGATTGTTGGCCTCGCCATCAAGGCTCGAGTCGCTCCTTCCGATTGACGTGTGTACCTGCCCACCGGGAGATCGCATTGGGACAGCTGCCAGAGCGATGCGTCTGGGAGCGTTCTCACAGCTTCCCGTGATCGAGAATGAGCGGTTTCTTGGTCTACTGACTGCCGAATCCATCGCTCTCTGGCTCCCCGAAGCATTCTCTGAAGAACTCGACATCCTGGAGGAGGTCATCGTCGGGGAGATTCTCAGATTCAGACCCCCCGAGAGCACCGACCGGTTCTTCGGGAGACGCGCCCTGTTCTACGACGTGATAGGTGCGTTTGAGGAGGAACTGGCGGAGGGACGATATTTGCAGGCCGTTCTAATCACCCAGAACGGGAGACCCGAGGAGAGGCTCCTAGGGATTCTCACACCTTCTGATCTCCCGTGATTGTATCGAGCGAGCGGATTGTTGGGGCTTTGATCAGGCTGGAACCCTGCACCGGGCCATGCCGTTCCGAGTCGCCTTGAAACAGTGCACCCACCACAACCCTTCCCCGCCGTAACACGGTTACGGTGGTACGGGCAAACGGTCTGGCATAGCCTGGTACGGTGGTACGGTGGTACGGCAAGTCAGCGACGGTTGGGGTTTGGGTCCTGAGTGGGAGTATACGACCCCGATCCGTCCCGCCCGAGGCCCCTTGGGTTGGTGGAGCGGCCGCGGGCGGCGGAAAGGGAATGCGGGGGTCAGGGGGAGAGGGTCAAGCGCGGCAAGCATCTCCGTATCGGGATGACCAAGGGTCTTTCTCTGGGAGAGGGCCCCGGAAAACTTTCGGCGTGTGATGGTCCGCCGCCGCACCGGGGGCCTTTTCACCCTCCCCGGGGGGCTCCTGGAGCTCGAAAAGCCTCTAAAGCAATGCCCGACATGTGTTTACGGCGACAGGACTCTTCCAACTCTACATAATGTCCATTACACGCCAGCAACCACCAGAAACGATTGCTGTAAAAGACCTTACGTGGGCAGTCCGGCTTCCCGGGCAGAACCTCTCCGGCGGACACCCCATCCTTGGCCCCTGGGGACGGGTAGATTCAAAGCCTGGCGTCAGGAGAAGGAGAACCAGGAGAAGAGCAGGCCGAAGCCAACCAACGGCTACAGACGCTTCAACGTCACGCCCCGACGTTGTGGGAAGGGGCGGGGCGACCCCGCCCCTTCCACACCGCCAGCCAGGCCAATGCCCACTGGATCCTGGCCACCACGTCCCGCCACCCACGCCTCGTCTTGGACCTGGGATCCACCTCCCGCTTGCGTTCGAGCCACTCCCGCCGTCGCCGAGAGAGTTCGTCCACCCCGTAGGCCTCACGGGCAGCCTCGAGGGCCGCTCCTTCCGGTGACATGCCGCAGCGGACCAGTGTGTACTCCAGGTCGAGCAGGTCCCAGAGGGCTCGCCGGGCTCCCAGGAGGCTCCTCGGGAAGACCCAGGATCGGGGAAGATCCGAGAGGAAGAAGCGATCCACTTCCGAGGGCTCCGTGGCGGGGCGGATGAGGACGTTCGAGGCGAAGAGCGTCTGATTGCAGAGGCCGCTCTCGTGCATGCGCCGAACCATCCGGAAGAGGGGGGCGAGATCCATGGGGGACGGATCGCCGGCAGAGATCTCCCCCTGCCTCCCTTCTTGGGTAGCCGCCTCCATGTACTGGTCCAGGGAAACGACCTCTGGAAGCTCGCTCATGAGGAGGAGCTCGTGGAACCCTTCCTCCCGCGACCATCCCGCTCCCCAGCTCAGAGGGGGAGTGACCGGTACGCCCCAGCCCTCGAGATGCCGGAGTCGGCGAAGCTCCCGCTCCACCCGGAATCGGAAGGCCTTCGAACGGAGCCAGGTCAACCACCCCCGGTGCCGGTAGAGCTTGGCCACGCGTCCCTCCCCCGAGGGTGAGACCTCCCTCCACACGACGGTCCGCGGCTCGTCTTTGATCCTCGCCGCACCGGGCGGATCCAGGGAGTCGACCAGTTCGCGGGGGGCATGCGGCCGCATGGAGCCGGACCTCAGCCCTTCACCATGAGCGCATAGCGATGACCCGAGAAGAGCCGCGAGAGGGGGGAATAGGAGACCAGTTCGGCTCCATGCTCCCCCGCGAGCTCACGCACCCGCTCGATCGTCATGGTCATCTTGGGCGGCTGACCATCGAAGGGCGCCCGGGCCCTCCGGACCCAGTTCTTCATGGAGTAGTGACCGAAGAAGGTCATGATGACGAAGCGTCTCGCCACCCGGAGGAGCTCGGAGACCAGTCGCTCGCGCTCGTCGGGCGTGGGAAGGTGATGGCAGAGCCGGCAGCAGACGACCGCATCCACTGCCTCGTCCCGAAAGGGGATGTGGAAGGCGGAGGCGGTCATCCAGATGCGGGGGTCCTGCCCCCCATGATTCCCCTTCCCATAGAGGAGCTGCCCCAGAGCGATGTCCGCCTCCACGAGGAGGTCCCCGTACCTGGAGAGCTGCGGGCTCAGTCGTCCCCCCCCGCTCGGAAGGTCGAGAAGGATATGGGAGCGGGGCTGGCTGGAGAGGAGGCGCTCCAGGAGCCGATACTCCCGCTGGGTGCTCCATCGCTTGGTCCAGCGATCGCGGTAGGCCTCGTTGTACTTCCTCGCCTCGTCAACCTCCTGGTAGGCCCGCTGGTACTCCTCGCTCGTCTCCTCCGCGGTTCGGTCGGTCCAGGTCTCCGTCGTGCCCTGGATCGCCAGGAGCGGGATTCCTTCCCGGAAGGGGAAGCGAGCCTCGCACCCGCCACAGGCCAGGTGTTCGCCGTCGATCCGGAGATCGTCGGAGCAGCGAGGGCACCGCATCGCCTCGAGAATGGAAGGAAGGAGATGGGCTCCCTGGGGGACGGCCATGGTGTCCGGTTCGCTTGAAGGTGACTGAAGTAGCGGAACGAACCTTACCGCACGGTCCAGACCCCTGCTCCATCCGGGAGCCAGGGTCTCCGGGCAACTTAGCGGGTAAGAAGCCATCCGTCTCCCCCCTGATGTTCACGGAGCCCGTGAGGACCGGGGGGAAGGGATCTCCGCGCAGTTGGACGCGACTCTTTCAGGGGCCCAGGAGTGCTGCGGGTATCACGGCGATCCCGTCGGGGCGGCCGTGGGCGTGGGGGCCCGTCGTCACCACCAAGGCGTCCGGTGGTAGCGGGCCCCGCCCCCCGGGGGTATCCTGGGAGAGCTTGAAGCGCCGGCCCCCGGGCCGGCGGCAGTGCGCCGGCAACCCCCCGGGCCCGGTGCCGCCTCAACTCCCGATGAGATA
>PXFI01000072.1 GCA_003564295.1 Gemmatimonadota bacterium
CGGCCTACCACTTCTTCTGGGGGGAGCTGGCTGACTGGTACCTGGAGCTGGTGAAGCCCCGCCTCCGGGAGGACGCCGAGGAGGGGAGCCGCCAGGCGGCCCGGACGACCCTGGTCACGGTCCTGGACGGGATTCTCCGCCTTCTCCACCCCCTCATCCCCTTCGTCACGGAGGAACTCTGGCAGAAGCTCCCCTGGCCCCAGGGGTCCCCGAGGCCGGCAGCCCTCATGGGGGCTCCCTGGCCCCAGCCCGCACCGGCCTGGGTGGATCCCGAGGCGGAGGCCCGGATGGGGTCTCTCCGGGAGCTCATCACCCAGATCCGCCGCATGCGCAAGGAGTATGGGATCCCGGAGGGAGCCGAGGTGGAGGTGGTGGTGACGGGCGCCCCCCCGGCCTTCCAAGCCACCCTGGACTCGGAGGTCTCGGCTGTCCAACGCCTGGCCAGGGTAGGAGAGCTGACCCGGGGCGGGGAGCGTCCGGGAGGGACGGGATCCCATGGGGTACTAACCAATGGCACGGAGTTGTTCCTGCCGTTGGAAGGACTCCTGGACCTGGAGCGGGAGCGCAAACGCCTGTCGGGCGAGATCGAGCGCCTCTCCAACCAGCTCCGTGGAACGGAGGCGAAGCTGGGAAACAGCAGCTTCCTGGAAAAGGCCCCGGAGGAGGTGGTAGCCAGGGAGCGAGAAAAGGCTGGGAGCTTTCGGGAGCAGATGGAGAAGCTCCAGGAGAAATTGAAGGTCTTCGAAGGAGCGTGACGTGCGTGGGTCCATGGGTGTGACCAGGCTTGGCCTGGGAGGGATGCTGGGGCTCGGGGCTGTCCTGTTCGGGGGGCTGGCCCTGGTGTTGTCCTGTGCCACCCCCAGCCGTCCCAGCGGGGGTCCCGTGGACTGGATCCCCCCCATGGTCGTGTCCACCTGGCCCGACACCTTCCAGGTCATCGAGCCCACGCGGAAGCCGGTGATCCTGGAATTCAACAAGCGCATCAGCGAACGCCCCACCCAGGGAGCCCTGAACAACGCCGTCATCGTCTCGCCAGCCGTTCCGGGTCATCAGGTGAGGCACAGGAGGCGCGGCCTGGAGATCTCCATCGATGGGGGTCTCCAGCCTGACCAGGTCTACCGGATCCGTGTCCTGCCCAACATCAGGGACCTGTTTGGAAATGCCATGGAGGGGCCCTTCGAGCTGGTCTTCTCCACCGGCGGGGAGTTTGAAGAGAACGTCATCGCCGGCGTGGCCACGGACCGGATCACCGGAGATCCCATGCCGAACGTGCGGGTGGAGGCGAGGGACGCGGAGGAGGGAGAAGAGGCTTCCGCGCACCTGACCTTCACCGATTCGGTGGGGGTCTACGTGCTACGGTACGTCCCCTCCGGGTCCTACAACATTCTCCTCTTCGAGGACGTCAACCGCAACGCCATCCCTGACTTCCGGGAGCCTCAGGCTGAAACGGAAGGGGCGGTGGGCCTGGATCCGTCCCGTCCGGCCGACACCCTGATCCAGGAGGTGGCCCTCCTGCTGCCCGACACCACGCCGGCCCGACTCCAGCGGGTCCAGGCGGAGGACTCCCTCCTGCTTCGGCTCACCTTCGACGACTATCTCGATCCGGAGATGGAAGGGGTCCTGGACCACGTCCAGGTGCGTCTGAGCCGGGAGGAAGAGGCCGGCCCCCGGGTGGCCCGGTTCCTCTGGGAGCACCAGGTGGACTCCATGCGCGCATACGCCGATTCGGTGAAGGCGGAGGCCGCCCGTGCGGCGGAAGCGGACTCTCTGCGAGCCGTTGCGAGCTCCTTGCGGATGGAGCTGGACTCCCTGCGGGCAGAGGGAGAGATGGCCCAGGCCGACTCTGTCCAGGCCGAGCTCGAGGGCATCGCCGCCAGGCTCGCGCCTCCGGAACCGGAACCGGAACCGGTGGCGCCACCGCCCACCAGGGTGCGGGAACCCGACCCCATCCGGCCGCGGCAGTTCTTCTTCGTTCTCCTGGAAGAGCCCCTCCCGCCGGAGGAGACGTTCGAGGTGGAAGTGACCGGGGTCTTGAACATCAATGCCCTGGGTGGAGGGGGAGGGGAGGAGACGGTGAGCTGGACACCACCTGAGCCTCCTCCCGAGTCACGCGGACCGCCCCCCGCCGATTCGGTGATTACGCCACCGGACACCACGGCTGTGTCGCCGCCGGACACGACGGCTGTGCTGCGGTTCGGCACCCCGGCTGTGTCGCCGCCGGACGTCGGCGGCCCCGGGCCTTACCGGCGGCTCTACCGCCTCTCCCGCCCAAGTCCATGAGTGATGCCCGACGCCGTCTACCGGGGGTGGACGTACTCCTGGCTTCAGTCCCGTTTCGGCAGCTCCTGCAGCGCTACCCCCGGGGCCGGGTGGTGGATGCCGCCCGGCAAGCCCTGGCCCTCATCAGGGAGGAGGTGGGGCTGAAGGGGGAGGGGGCCTTGCCGGAGGGTGATGAGGGCTACGCCGGCCGGGTCGGGCAGCTGTTGGAGAGCTGGGACCTGCCTTCCCTGCGGCCTGTGATCAATGCTACCGGGGTGATCCTTCACACCAACCTGGGCCGGGCTCCCCTTTCCCGAGCCGCCCGGGAGGCCATGGCCCGGGTTGGGCAGGGGTACTCGAACCTGGAATTCGAGCTGGAGCCGGGGGGGCGGGGCTCCCGGTATGTGCACTGTGTTCGGCTCCTCCGGGAGCTGACCGGGGCTCCCGATGCCCTGGTGGTGAACAACAATGCGGCGGCGGTGGTCCTGGCTCTGAACACGCTCGCGGCCGGCAGGGGTGTCCTGGTGTCACGGGGGGAGCTGGTGGAGATAGGAGGAGGATTCCGCATCCCCGATATCCTCTCCCGCTCCGGTGCCGTCCTCAGGGAGGTGGGCACCACCAACCGGACTCGCCTGGCCGACTACCGGGATGGGGTGGCGGGGGGGGATGTGGCCGCCATCCTCAAGGTCCACCGATCGAACTTCCGGATCTCAGGGTTCACTGAAGAGGCGAGCCTTGCCGATCTGGCGATCCTGGCCCGGGAGATGGACCTCTTCCTGGTTCACGACCTGGGATCCGGGCTCCTGGCGGATCCGGAGGCTCTTGGCCTTCCGGCGGAGCCCCGGGCTCCGGATAGCCTTCGAGCCGGGGTGCATGCCGTGGCCTTCTCCGGCGATAAGCTCCTGGGCGGACCCCAGGCAGGGGTCCTCCTGGGAGAAGAACCGGTCATGGAGGCCATGCGGAAGAACCCTCTCTGCCGGGCCTTCCGCGTGGACAAGGGGACGCTGGCCGGCCTGGAGGCCACTCTGAAGCAGTACCTGGATCCGGAGGAGGCCCTCAGGGAGATCCCGGCTCTCCGGATGCTGGCCACCCCCCTGGAGGACCTGGAGGCCAGAGCCCGGGCCCTGGCGGAGGGGGCTGCAGGTGGCGGATTGGAGGTCCTTCCGGCTCCGGGCACCGGTGTGGTGGGAGGCGGGACCTGTCCCGGGGTGGATCTCCCGACCTGGACGCTCCGGGTGAGGGCCGCCGGCAAGAGCCCCCGTGAGCTGGCCCTATCGCTCCGGAAGGGGACGCCTCCGTTGGTGGCCAGGGTAGCCGACGACGACGTGGTGCTGGATCTGCGGACGATGGACCCCGGGGAGGACGAGACTGTGCGGGTTTTGCTGGAGAGGTTCCGCCGGGTTGTTGGGTGAGGATGGTTCTCTCCACGGGCCTTTTCCGGGCCGCTGGACCACGGGGTTCGGGGTTGCTTCAGTCCCTTCCTTGGCTAGCTTTCAAGCCCAAAGTGTGGGAGCCGGAACCGCTCCTGGACCTCCGGGTAGGACATCGGCGCCCGCAGGAGGTCCTGTGGGACCCCAAACCAGCGAATTCGAGAGGACGACACCAGATGCAGATCAACCTGACCTCGACAGCGGCCGACACGATCCAGAGGTTCATGGAGGAGCAAGGAACTGCCGAGGGGGCTGGCCTGCGGGTGGCGGTTCTTCCGGGTGGATGCTCCGGGTTCCAGTATGGCCTGAACCTGGAGGATGCCCCCCAGAGCGACGACGAGATCCTGGATGTGGAGGGTGTGCGCGTCTTCGTGGACCCCTTTTCCGCCCAGTACCTGGAAGGTGTGGAGATCGACTACGTCACCACGAACATGGGGTCGGGCTTCACCTTCCGGAACCCGAACGCCACCGGAGGATGCGGCTGCGGCAGCTCTTTCAGTGGATGATTCGGTGGATGATTCTGGTCCCTGGAGCTTCTGGCCCGGATCCAGAGAAATTGTGTTGGGGGCCTGCTGGAATCTCCCGGCAGGCCCTATTGAATAACCGGACGCGAGATCTCGAGCATAAAATCCATGATTCGACCTACATTCCCTCCGTTGCCTACCATCCCGGATTATTCCTCCCTGCCCGCCGAGGAGCTGGCCCAGCGGATCCACTGGCGAAAGCAAGATCTGAACGCCGTCATCCTGGGCCACAACTACCAGCGGATGGAGATCCAGGAGGTAAGCGATTTCGTCGGTGATTCCCTGGCCCTCGCCCAGGAAGCCGCCGGTACCGATGCCGACATCATCGTGTCTTGCGGCGTTCACTTTATGGCGGAGACCGCCAAGATCCTGTCTCCGGGCAAAACCGTTCTCATACCCGACCTCCGGGCCGGATGTCCCATGGCCGCTTTCGTCACGGGGGATGCCCTGCGGAAGGCCAAGGCCGAGCGGCCGGA
>PXFI01000054.1 GCA_003564295.1 Gemmatimonadota bacterium
CAGGTAATGCCAGAGCTGCCGTCCGTTGTCGTACTCCCGCCACTGGGCCGGATCCGCTGTCTGGGCCATGTCCGTGAGGTCCTCCTCCAGCTTGCCGCTACAGAGATACCCGATGCCGGCCTCCTCGAAGGCCCGGAACAGCTTCTGGTCGAAGAACCCGGCGTCCATGCGCACGATCACCGCCACATCGTCCCGGTAGCGCTTGCGCAGGAACGCCACCGCGTCTTCCACCATCTTGCCCGCCACCTCCCCCGCGTTGCCGTGCTTCTTGCCACCCCGGAACAGGGCATCCACCACGTACGGGCCCCAGGTGAGCTGCAGCGGCTGGAACCCCTTCACCTTCTTGTACGTGGGCTCGCACCCCTGCTTGGCATGGGCCTCGTCGTTGTCCATCACCATGGTGTCCAGGCCCAGCACCACCGCTGCCGGTGCCTCCCGCTCCAGGCGCCACAGGAAAAGCTGGCGCAGCAGGTGGCGGAACACCCAGATGCGGCCCCACTGGAACGCGCCAAAGAACCGCTTGATGGCGTGGGACGAGGCCATCCGTTCCGGCTCCGTCTCGATCCCTCTGGCGTAGCCCTCGTCCTCCTTCAGGGTGTCGAAGTAGACCAGGTGGGGGCTGGTGCCGTCGGCCAGGAAGCAGAAGAGTTGGTGGAAGAGCTCGCTCACCCCAAGTCCCTTGCCACTCCTGCGCAGGGCGCCGAAGAGCCGCTCGAGGTGGGCAAAGATCCCGATGTTGCGGACGTAGCGGGAGAACAGCGCCAGCCCGCCCCGCCCCGTGAGCGTGTCACTCGTCACGGCAATATCGGAAATGTGGGCGGTGGTGGGCGAGGGAGGGTTGCGAGAAAGCGTGGTCTTGGTCATCTTGCAGCGTCACCCGTTGGGTTGAGGGCGGTGAGAGCCGCCGCTGAACGTATCCTACACTACGCCAGCAACTTAACCCAGCGGGTGCCTTCTTGCCACCCACAGAATCGCTCAGATCAGGTAATAATGGCTCTCCTCCAGGAGGTGTAGCTGCAAGCGGGGGTGACGCATGGTGTAAGCTGTTTAGGTGTCTAAGGTTGCGTGACCGGGCCGGCTTGAGCTCCCGGCGCCCGCAGGACGAGGTCACCGTGGACCTGGACTGTCTGCCCATGGAGGTGCACGGCCACCAGCCGGGCAGCGCCCACAATGGCCACTACCACTGCCGCTGCTTCCATCCCCTGGTGGTGAGCTGGGAGTTCGGTGACTTCCTGGGAGGCAAGCTCAGGGAGGGCAACGTTCACACCTCCACCGACGCGCTGGATTTCGTCCTCCCCTACCTGGAGTGGGCCAGCGCCTTGGCCCGGCGGGTCTGGCTCCGCATGGACGCGGGCTTTCCCAGCGCGCCCTTCCTGAACAGGCTCGAAGAGGGGAGCTACCGTTACGTCGCCCGCCTTTCGTCCAACCCCCGCCTGGAGCGCATGGCCTGGCCCCATGTTGACCGCATCGCCGATAAGGCCGAGCCCGAGGACCGGACCCACACGGTGGAGCTCTCCTACCAGGCCCGCCCCTGGAGTCGGGAGACCTTCCGCAGGCTCGTCCTGAAGGCTCCGGGCCGGGTGGCCCGCTCCTCCCGCTACGTCACGCTGTGGGTGCAGGAACGATGGGCCCTGCACTGGTCCCGGATCGGCCGGGCTCTCCAGCACCTTCCTTCCGCCCGAGGTTCCCCATCCCTCCAGGCCCTGCCCCTTCCAGCGTAGCACCCCCCGGGGCGGGGAGCACGAAGCCAGGGCGGACCTCCTACGGTGGGGGGAGGGGGGGCTTTGCCCCCGCAACGCTGCGGCCCCTGGCTCAGTCAAGCGAGAACCCCGTCCGGTCAAGAATCATCGCAGCCCAAGGCCAGGGATGAATTGCCGAGGGTCAGGATCTCTAACCCTGCGCCGTTCCTCTCCCTACCGATACGAGGGATAGGAATAAGAAGGACCCTATGAGCGCCGAAGCCTACTGGCTACTGACTGGCTACTGGGAAACGCCAGGCTGGCTACGGGGGAACTGTAGAAAGCTACTGGGAAAACCGGGAAACTGTAGAAGGGGTTGACGGGACCGGTGACCGCCGCGGCCCGAAGCATCATGATCGGTCCGAGGCATCCTGATTCTGGCGGGGAAACAGGCCCGACACCAGAAGCAGTACGCCCAGGGCCAGGGACGAAAACCCCAGCCAGACAGCGGCGGTAGGAAAGAGGGACGAGATGAAGAGATAGTCCCGGCTTACGGCCCAGAGGAGGATCAGGAGGATGGTGGTCCCCGCAAGGAGGGTCCGGAGCCGGGGTCGGGACCCCTTCCGGGCCGAGATCCCCAGCTTCCGTTTGCCGGTGACGATGCCTCGACCCAGGGCCCACCCACGCCCGATGGAGGCCAGGATCACCAGGGCCACCGTGACGTTCATGGCCCTGCTCGCCGTGGTGATCCGGCCCATTCCTACCGGGGCCAGGTCCCGCCAGCGAGCCCAGTCGCTGAGGAGCAGGGCCATGAAGGGCCAGCTCCGCTGGCTGTTGGTGAGGATGACGATGCCGTCGCCGGTTTCGGGAACGGCGTGGAAATGGGTCATCCACCCCTTCCCCTGGCCTCCGTGCCAGACGGCCTTCTGGCCCTGTCCCACCGTTTCCACAAAGACCCCCAGGCCGTAGCTCTCCGCCACGAAGCTGAAGAGCCCGGAGACGGGCTCCTGGTGGGCGTGTACCTCCACCAGGCTCTGCCGGGAAAGGACGGGGTTTCCGGGCGCCCGCGGGAGGTTGGTCATGCCGGCGGCCACGAACCGACCCACATCCTCCAGGGTGCTGAGGAGGCCGCCGCCGGCCCTGGCAGGATAGACGTAGGGAGGGACGGCGTTTCCCCGGAGATCGTAGCCCGTGGGTACGTGGCTGTGCGACTCCTCGTCCCAGGTGAAGCTGGAGCCCTGCATGCCCAGGGGGAGGAGGACCTCGTCCCGCATGTACTCGTCAAAGGGGCGTCCCGTCACGTCCTCCACCAGGAGCTCCAGAATGGCGTACCCCAGGTTGGAGTAGGCGAAGGCCGAGCCCGGTTCCCACATGAGGCGGGCATGCTCGGCTGACAGATACTCCGGAACCGAAGAAAGCTCGTCCCCAGGGTCGTAGTGCACCCCCAGGGTCCCCAGGGGCAGGCCGGCGCTGTGGCTAAGGAGCTGCCGGACGGTCACCCGGTCACTGTCGTACTGGGACTCCGGAAAGGACCACCGACGAAGATAGGGACTGACGGGATCGTCCAGCCCGATTCGCCCGTCCTGAACCAGCTTCATCACCCCCCAGGCCGTGACTGACTTGGAGATGGAGTGGGTCATCATGGGGGTGCTGGTGGAGAGGGGGCGCTTCTTCTCCCGGTCTGCCAACCCGTAGGCCCCGGACCACACCGGTTTCCCTTCCCGAAGGAGGAGGATTGCGGCGCCCGAGACACCGTAGAACTCCATCCATCCGGGGACGGCGCCGTCGAGATGGCGGATGAACGCCTCGTCTTCTAGACCCCGGAGGTCAGAGGGCGCAGGCCCACAGCCGGCAAAGAGGGTCGTCGACAGGGCGAGGAACGGGAGGACGAATGCGGGGCGAATCACCCTCCCTCCGCTTCACCCAGGAGCAATGCCGCCAGCTCCTCCCCCAGGTGCTTCCGCAACAGCCCCTGGAAGCGCCGGCTCTCGGCGTAGCCGCCATCGGCCTCGAAGAAGGCGGTGATCACCGGTGTCCAGTCAGAATCGTCGGGAAGGATCACCCCGAAGGTCTCGGCGGCGTCATCTCCCACGGGGTGGCGCCGAAGGGGCTGGCCGGCCTCCCGTGCCCGCCAATAGTTGTAGATATCGATGTAACCGAAGGTTTCAGGGCCCGCCGCCAGAGCCGACACCAGTTCGTCATTGGAGCCTATGGCTTGGAAATCCATGTCAGGGAAGTGGCGGCGGCGGATGGCTTCCAGCCGGGCCTCGTGGAGGGTGCCCGGGTAGCGGAGGGCCGTGAGGCCGGCGAAGGCTTGGCCTATGGCCTCCAGGGACTCGAGCTTGGGAACGTCCTGATGGGTCACCAGGACGGCGATGTTCTGCATGTAGGGGGGAGAGAAGTCGATTTCCCGCCACCGGGCGTCCGTGATGGTCACGTTCCCGATTCCGAAGGCGCCGCCCCGGGAGTCCCGCACATAGCTGTAGAAGTCCGCCCAGAGCTCCTCTTCGATCCAGGTGATGTGCACCTCCAGGCCATGGGTGTCGGCCACGAACCGGGCGAAGTCCCGCAGCAGCTCCACGGTGACCCCGGTGAGGTGCCCGGCATCATCCCGGTAGGCGAAGCCTCCGGCGGGCACGAAGAAGAAGCTGAGATCCGCCCGGCCGGCGGCCAGGGACTCGTTGAAGGGGGGGCCGGAGACCGGGGCCGCGGGGGCCTCGCTGATCCGCTCGGTGACCGAGGCGGCGGTGTCCATGGCCGGCGGGGGCGGCTCCGGTTCGTCGCCACACGCCGACAAGAGGAGGGTGGCGAACGCCACGGGAAGGGTCCGTGTGCGGGCCAGCAGGTGGGGAGCGGGGTCCGGTGTCATGGGAAGCCTCGGGCTCTGGTTCGGGAACATCATGTTTGCAGCAACTCGGCGGCGGCCTGGTTCAGCATGGGCCTCTGTCGACTGCCTTCGGGCATCCTGGGACTTGGGGGGAGTGGGGGCAAGAGG
>PXFI01000080.1 GCA_003564295.1 Gemmatimonadota bacterium
AGTCTGCGGGCAACTTCCTGGTCCGGGCGGGGGTAGCCCCCGACCGCGTCCGCACCATGGGCCTGGGTGAGCTGGAGCCGGTGGCCTCCAACGAAACTGCGGCCGGAAGGCAGGAGAACCGCCGGGTAGAGGTGGCCATCTTCGCCAGCGAGGAATACAGGAGGCGTCTGACGGGCAGGGAGGAGTAAGGCACTCGGCCTGGGGCTGCGTCGGGAGCTTGAACGGATTCCCGGGGGGGTCGGTGCCTGATCCGGTCCCCCAGGGGATGTGCCTGCCGGGTCCCCCCGCTAGGCGCGTGCTCCGGTGCGCCCTGGCGCCGCTCCTCCGGCAGCCCCGGCATCTGTCCCCCGCCCCGCCGCAAGTTGCGCGCTCCGGTGCGCTCCGACGTCTGTCTTCGGTCCCGTCGCAAGGTGCACGCTCAGGCCCGCCCTTCCATCCGGCTCCCTCCTGCGTATCTTCATCCCGGCCGTCCCGGACGTCACCCTGAGACCATCCGTTCATGGCGCAAAACACAGAACCATCCGAAAACCGGGGCGTTCGCCCTCCGCCCGACGTCAATCCTCGCACCGATCCAGCCCTGGACTTCCCGGACAAACCTCTCCAGGACATGACCCCGGGGGACTACCAGGTCCTGGGCTACATGTCGGGCCTGGAGGTCCACCAGCAGCTGGACACCCCCTCGAAGCTCTTCTGCCGCTGTCCCGCAGGCTGCCGGGTCCGGAAGGTGGACGCCGAAGTGCTTCGCCACATGCGACCCACCCTGAGCGAGCTGGGGGAGTACGACCGCACGGCCCTCATGGAGTTCAAGACAAAGAAGGAGATCGTGTACCTCCTGGAGCGGGGGACCGTCTGCACCTACGAGATGGATGACACGCCCCCCTTTGGGATGGACGAGGTGGCGGTGCGCATCGCCCTGGAGATGGCGGAGATGTGCAACCTGAACCTGGTATCGGAGCTCCACGTCATGCGGAAGCAGTACCTGGACGGCTCCATCCCCACCGGGTTCCAGCGCACGGCCATGGTGGGGCTCGCCGGGTCCGTCCCCTTCCGGGTCCCGGAGCTGGGCGTGGACCGGGAGCTCCGAATCCGGCAGTTGTCCTTGGAGGAGGATTCCTGCCGGGAGGTGTCGGACGTGGGACACCGCATCACCTTCCGCACCGATCGGTTGGGGACGCCTCTCACGGAGGTGGTGACGGAGCCGGAGCTCCTTAGCCCTCATGAGCTCCAGGCCGGAGCCTGCCTCCTGGCCCAGGTGTCCAGGGCCACCGGCAAGGTGCGACGGGGTCCGGGAGCTGCCAGGCAGGACGTGAATGTGTCGGTGGCGGGAGGAAGGCGGGTGGAGATCAAGGGCGTGCACCACCACCGACGGCTTCCCATCCTGGTCCACACCGAGGCCTTCCGGCAGCTCAACCTTCTGCGCATCCGGGCGGAATTGGAGCGCCGGGGGGTGCAGCGTGAGAGCCTTTCGATCCCGGAAGGAGGACTTCCCTGGGAGGTTACGCCCCTGGTACTGGACGTCAGCAGCCTCGTCCGGCACTCCAACTTCCAGCCGGCCCGGCAGGCGGTACACCGGGGGGAGACAGCCTGCGCAGTGCGGCTCCCCGGGTTCGGAGGCCTCCTCACCCATCCCACCCAGCCCGGCGTCACCTTTGCCCGGGAGATCGCCGACCGGATCCGGGTCATCGCCTGCCCGGTCCACCATCCCTTCATGACCCACTCGGACCTGGGGGCCGAGAGCCTGAGCAGTCAGCACTGGAACCAGCTGGCCCGGTCCCTGGGGGCGCACTCGGGAGACGCCATCGTGGTAATGTGGGCCCCCAGGGAGGATGCCGCCACCGCCGCCCGGGAGGTGCTGATCCGGGCCGAGGATGCCCTGGTTGGGATCCCCGCCGAGACGCGGCAGGCCTTTCCAGACGGGACCACGGGGTTCGAACGGATCCTCCCCGGGCCGGACCGGATGTATCCCGATACCGACACGCCGCCCCTGCCCATTCCCGACCGCATGGTGTCGGAGGTCCGGGCCCGGCTCCCGGAGGCTCCCTGGGTGCGGGAGGCCCGCTACCGGAGGATAGGTCTGGATGCCCGGGCGGCCCGAGTACTCGCCGTAGCCGTCTGGGCCGATCTCTTCGACGAGATTGTCCCTGCAGAGGGCGAGTCGGCTCGGCGTCTCGCGGGAGTGTTGGAGAAGCGCATCCCCTTCCATTCCAGGAGGATGAGGGGCGCCAAGCCCCGGCTGGCCGAGGAGCTCCCGCCCGCCACCCGGCTGGCCCCGGCGGTCCGGGCCCTTGAGGCGGGGGAGATCCTGCCGGAGGCCCTCACCCGGCTGGTGGACGAGCTTCTGGAGAACCTGGACCGCCCGGTGGAGGAGGTCCTCGGTCGATACCGGAGGCGGCCAGGAGACGAAGAACGGCTCAGGGCAGCGCTGAAGGCGGCGGAGTTGAGAGCGCCCCTGGTGTTGGACGGACGATCCCCGGATGTGAAGCTGCGCTGGGCCATGGGGCAGGTGGCGCCGTCGTTCCTGGGGAAGGTGGCGCCCCTGGAGGCGGAGGCACGCCTGATTGCGGCCCTGGGAGTGGGGTTGGAGGCGTCGAAGGAAGTGTTGCCGGTGGGGGATTCCGGAGGGTCGGAAACTCGCGCTGGGGAAGTGTCGGCGGAGCCGGCGCGGGAGAAGGAGACCCTGCCATGAGCGTCGCCGTGAAAGACCCGTACCAGGGCTACCGGGGGCCCTGCCGGGAGGTGATGGAGCGCTTCGGCATCACCGTCTGGTGCGAGGTCAGGGCCAAGACTACCCAGGGCCTCTTCGAGGGCCTCCTCCTTCCCCGGTCCGAGACCAGCGACGAGCTCCACCTGGTATTGAAATTGGGCGTGGGCTACAACATCGGCATCCGCCACGACACCGTCCTGGAGCTGGAGAAGATCGGGTACCGGGAGGCCCGCTACCAGATCCCGGAGCGGGAATTCCCCACGGATCCCGCCCATCCCAACGTGAAGCTCCTGGGCACGGGGGGGACCATCGCCTCCCGCCTGGACTACCGCACCGGCGCGGTCATTCCCGCCTTCAGCCCCGGGGAGCTCTACGGCTCCGTACCGGAGCTGGCGGAGATCTGCAATCTGGAGACGGAGAAGCTCTTCGGGGTCTTCAGCGAGAACATGAGCCCGGAGCACTACCTGATCCTGGCGGAGAAGACGGGAGAGGCCATCCGGGAGGGGTACGACGGTGTGGTCATCGGCCACGGCACCGACACCATGCACCATACGGCCGCCGCCCTGAGCTTCATGGTGCAGAACCCTCCCGTGCCCATCATCATGGTGGGGAGCCAGCGCTCCTCGGACCGCCCGTCCTCGGATGCCGCCCAGAACCTCATCAACGCCACGTGGGCCGCCGCCCGCGGTCCCATCGCCGAGGTCCTGGTCTGCATGTTCGGTCCCACCTCCGACCTCTACAACCTCCTGCACCGGGGGACCCGGGTCCGGAAGATGCACTCGTCGGTCCGGAGTACGTTCCGGACCCTTGGGGATATTCCCGTGGCCATGGTGGAAAAGGGAAAGGTGACGCCCATCAAGGACGACTGGCGTCCACGCCGGGACGACCGGGAGGTGACGGTGCAGGCCGCCTTCGAGGAGAAGGTGACCATCGCCTACTACTACCCCGGGATGCAGCCCGACGTCATCGACGCCATGGTGGAGAAGGGCTACAAGGGGATCATCATCGCCGGCACCGGGCTGGGCCACGTAAACCGCCTCATTTACCCGGCCCTGGCGCGGGCCAACGCCGCCGGCGTGCACCTCTACATGACGCTCCAGACCCTCTGGGGATTCGTGCAGATGCAGGTGTACGAGACGGGCCGGGAGATCCTGGAGCTGGGGGTGGTGCCCCTGGCCAACATGCTCCCGGAGGTGGCCTACATCAAGCTGGGATGGGCCCTGGGCGTGCATCCCGACGACCCGGAGGCCGTCCGGACCCTCATGACGACCTCCATGGCCGGGGAGATGACGGAGCGGGAACCCCACGACGGGTACCTCATCCTCCAGGGTGGCATCCCCGAGGTCCAGGCCTTCCTGGAGAAGGTGTGGCGCTAGGCGGCCTCTGCCTGCATGTGCGGGCCGAGGTCGGGTTCTTGTCCCATCCCGCCATTCCATCGCCCCGGCGGCGGGGGCAACGCGGGGGTGAAGAGGAACTTGCCCCATCCTGCCATTCCATCGCCCCGGCAGCGGGGGCATGATGCGGCGAGCGAGTTCCACTTGACTTGACCTACAACATGACCAAATATATGGTCATGATCAGGATCAACATTCATGAAGCCAAGGCCAAGCTCTCGGAATACCTGGCAAGGGTGGAAGCCGGGGAGACTGTCGTGATTTGCAGAAGGAACGTTCCGGTGGCGGAGTTACGTCCATTGAGGGGTTCGCAGAGAGAGCGGCCGAAGGGGATGGCCAAGGGTCTTTTCCAGGTTCCGGAGACCTTCCACGAGCCGTTGCCCCCGGAGGTATTGGATGTCTTCGAGGGAGAGGTGGAAGGAGGTGTGGGCGGAGGCGGGGAAGGGGGGAAGGAGGGTGGGAGGCAGAGGCCGGATGGCCTGGGCGCTGAGAGGGGCTCTTGAACGTACTGCTGGACACGGCTGCCTTCCTCTGGTGGGTCACCGACGATCCGGCTCTCTCCCGGCGGGCCGAAGA
>PXFI01000093.1 GCA_003564295.1 Gemmatimonadota bacterium
CGTCGCCGTAGCACCTGATTGCGGACCTCCCCTCAGAGCAAGAAGATGCTGTTGGCCCTGCACTCCCGGACCATCTCATCGGGCCAGATGCTGACCTGGATCTCGCCGATGTGAGCTTTCCGCAGGTACAGCATGCAGAGCCTGGACTGCCCGATACCGCCGCCGATGGAGAGGGGGAGTTCGCCTGCCAGCAGCCGCCGGTGGAAGAGGAGGCTCTTGCGCTCGACGTTCCCACTGATAGTGAGCTGACGCTCCATAGATCCCGGGTCCACGCGGATGCCCATGGAGGACAACTCGTAGGCGACGTCCAGGAGGGGGTAGTGAACCAGAATATCCCCGTTCAACCCTTTCTTCCCGTCTCCGGTCTCCGTGGTCCAGTCGTCATAGTCCGGGGCCCTGGCATCGTGGGGAACCCCGTCCTTTAGATCCGCGCCGATCCCCATGAGGAACACCGCTCCGTGCTCCCGACAAATCTCCCGCTCCCGCTCTGCCGGCGTGAGGTGGGGAAACCGGTCCCGAAGATCCTCGGTGTGAACGAAGGTGATGTCCTCGGGCAGGATGGGCTCCTCAAGTGCTGGGTACTGCTGGGCAATGTAGCGTTCCGTCCGCGTGATGACACGGTAGATCCTCTCCACGATGTACCTCAGAAAGTCGAGCGTCCGTTCCTCTTGACTGATGATCCGTTCCCAGTCCCACTGGTCCACGTACAGGGAGTGGAGGTTGTCCAGCGTTTCATCGGCGCGAATAGCATTCATGTCCGTGTATAGCCCGGTGCCGTGTTGAAACCCGTAGTCAGCCAGCATCATGCGCTTCCACTTGGCCAGGCTGTGCACGATCTCGGCCTCGGCGTCGTCCATGGACCCGATCTTGAATCGGACCGGCCGCTCCACGCCACTGAGATCATCATTGATCCCGCTTCCACTCGGGACGAAGATGGGAGCCGTAACCCGGATGAGGTTGAGCTCCACGGCCAGATTGACCTGGAAGAACTCTTTGATGAGGCGGATCGCCTTTTCCGTCTCCTTGAGATCGAGGATCGGTTCGTATCCTTCCGGAACCCGCAGACTGGTCCTCACAGCTCACTCCTTGCGAAGAGGGGACGAACCGGAATGTTACAGGCTGTTCGGGTAGGAGGGGAAGGGCACTTCACGATGCAGGCCCCGAAGCCGGCCACCTCGCGGCCTCCACCTTCCGAGGGCTATATTGGTCCGATCTTGAGCCTGCAGGATTGAACCCGAACGAGGAGGAAGCGGAGTCATGTTTCCCCGCGAGACCTATGAGAGCCGCAGAAGCACCCTCATGTCCCGGTTCGATGGCGGCCTGCTTCTGCTGCTGGGCAATAGCGAAAGCCCCATGAACTACGCCGACAACTGCTACCTTTTCCGGCAAGACAGCACGTTTCTCTACTACTTCGGGCTGGAGCAGCCGGATCTGGCAGCCGTCATGGACGTGGACGCGGACACCACCATCGTCTTCGGCGAGGAGCACACCATCGACGATATCGTCTGGATGGGAGACCTGCCGAGCCTGGCGTCACGGGCAGAGAGGGTTGGGGCAACGGACACCAGGCCCACGACGGACCTGGCCAAGCTCCTGGGTCGAGCCGTAACGGCCGGGCGGGCGGTGCACTTCCTCCCCCCCTACCGAGCCGAGACCAAGCTCCGACTCCAGAACCTCCTGGCGCTGGCGCCGGAGGAGGTGGCGAGGGAAGCTTCGGAGGTCTTCATCAAGGCCGTGGTGGACCAGCGGGCCCGAAAGACTCCTGAGGAGGTGGCAGAGATCGAGCGCGCGGTGGCCACCTCCGTGGCCATGCACGAGACGGCGATCCGCATGGTCCGGCCAGGGATGAAGGAGATGGAGGTCGCCGCGGAGATGGAGCGGATGGCGCTAGCCGCTGGGGGCAGGATCGCATACCCCGTCATCGCCACCATCAACGGCCAGACCCTCCACAACCATTACTATGGCAACACACTGTCAGAGGGGGACATCTTTCTTCTGGACACGGGGGCCGAAACGGCCATGGGATATGCGGCGGACCTGACGTCCACCTTTCCTGTCGGCCCCCACTTCGACGAGCGCCAGAAGGTCGTCCTCGAGATCGTCCTGGCGTCCTACGAGGCCGCAGTGTCGGCCCTGGCCCCCGGGGTACCCAACCGGGAGGTCCACTTCACCGCCTGCCGGACCATCTTCGAGGGGATGAAGGACCTGGGCGTCATGCGAGGCGACACGGAGGAAGCCCTGGCCGCCGGCGCCCACGCCATGGTCATGCCCCACGGCATCGGCCACATGATGGGTCTGGACGTCCACGACATGGAGAACCTGGGGGAAGCGTACGTAGGGTATGCCGGGGAGCCCAGGAGCACCCAGTTCGGCTTGAAGTCCCTGCGCCTGGCTCGGCCCCTGGAACCAGACTTCGTCCTGACCATTGAACCTGGGGTCTACTTCATCCCCCAGCTCATGGACCTCTGGCGGTCCGAGGGACGCCTCGCATCCTTCATCGACTACGACGAGCTGGACAAATGGAGGGATGTCGGGGGGTTGCGAACCGAGGAGGATTTTCTCATCACCGCCCATGGCGCCCGCCGTCTCGGACCCCGCAAGCCCCAGACGGTTCAGGAGATCGAGGAACTGAAGGGCTAGGAGCTCGGCAGGGCAGTACCCAGAGGCAGAGGATGAGCAGGATCCGTGACGGAGGCGATCTTCACGCTGTAGCCGGTGCGGTTCTTGATATCCCGATCCGATAGCAGGCGGGCATCTACCAGCCCATCGGCCCGATACCCCGTCCGGATGTAGTTCATCTCCGCCAGGGATATGCTCCACCCTTCGAGCCACAGGAGAAGATCCTTGCGCTGTTCCTCGGTCCCGGCAAAATGCACCAGAAGATCGATGTCGCTCCCGGGACCTGCGGTTCCGTTCTTGGTCCCCCCGAAAACCCACATGGCCTTGACGCCGAAACGCTCCGGGTCCAGGCGGGACGCCAGTCTCTCGGCCATCCGGAAGCGCCACTGCCAATGGTCCTCCGGCAGGGGCTCCGCGGCTACCAGCCTCCCATGCCTCGCCCTGGGAGCGCTCCCCACCTCCAGGGCCGGGCCGGGCTCGGCCAGAAGGCCTACGGCTTCCTCCAAGTCGGCATTCAGCAAGACCCGAAGGACCTGGCCCTCTGCCACCCGGGGCACATCCACCACCCGCACCACATGGGACAGGTGGGCGAACTCGGGAAGCAGCTCCGGAAGCAGGTTGGCTGAATCCCTGAAGAACGCTTCGTTCAGGATGCTACCATCGTCTCCCGGATACAACGGGAGGTAGTGGATTTGGGCCTCCACCAGGTCTTGGAAGAAGTGGGTACCGAAGGAGAGGTCCGGAACGTAACTGCCTTTCCGGTAGGCGATCTCCACCAGGAGGGAGGTGTTGTTGATGTCGGAGTAAGTCACGCTCACCCCCAGGCGGATGTCCCCCCGGCTCCCCCAGCGGCCGGGCCCCATGAGGATGAACTCGCGCTTGGGTAGGAGCTTGTTGAGCCTGCTCACCGCCCTGCCCACCTCCTTCAACTCCTCCAGCGTCCCCAATTGAGAGTATTCCTCCGGATCCACGTAGACCACATGTGTAACGTCCGGCACCCGGCCGTCGGAAACATAGCGATTGGCCGTGAATAGGATCCGGTTCCTGGGAATGTCCCGGGGGATCGGGGAGGGCGCGCTCCCTTCGATGAAGCTCTGGGAGCGGCACTGGAGCAGGTGGAGGGCATTTCCGTCCGCAGCGAACTCGATGTCCACCGGTGTACCCATGCTTTCCCGGAGCACATTCAGGATGGTGGACATCTGGGCCAGGAAGGGCGTGTCGGCCAGGAGACCTTCAAAGGTGACCACCGCGTCCTGCTTGGAGAAATCCAGGCCCAGGGCACCAGGCCTGGTGATCCGGTCCTCTTCCACCACGGAAACAATCTTTCGCACCTGGGGCAGCTCGTTTCCGCACTCCTCCAGGAAATCGGCCACAGGGATGGTCTCGAAGCTCCGGGTCTCCAGGTTGATGAGGTCCATCATCTTGGGCGAATACCGGAGAACCTCATCCGTGGTGGTGTTGGCCCTCAACCCCGGCTGTCCCGGAGCCAGGAGAACCGGATAATCGTCCCCCACCCGGTCCACGGCTCGGGTCCCCAGGCCGAGCACCATCCGAACCAGGCCATCCTCCCGCCTGATCCGGGGAGACCAGCGGAACTCGTTGTTGCTGAAGGCCACTCCCGAGAAGGCCGGAAGGAAATATTTCCCCACTCTCGTTCCCACCACCTCCTGGATCATGATGCCCATTTCCTCATGAAAGTCCAGGAGATTCCGCTCCTTCCGGTACTCGATGGGATCGGGGCTGAAGATGGAGGCGTAGACCTCCGCCACGGCGTCCAGAAGGGCCGAGAGCCGCTCCGTCTTGGTGCCCAGGTTCGCCAGGAACAGGCTCTTGTACTTCCCTGAGAACGCAGCCCCGGTGCGGTCTTCCAGGAGGCTGGAGCTCCGGACGATGAGAGGGCGGTCCCCCAGGTCCTCCAGAGCCCGGGTAAGACCGTTCAGGAGCTCCGGAGGGAAGGTCGCGGACTTGAAGACCTGGACCACATAGGGGTACTGCTGGCGGACCTGGTCGATCTCCATGTACTTCCGGTCGTAGACGTCCTCCAGGTTGTTGTGCCGGATGAAGGAGATGACCCCATCCGAGGCCACATACCAGGTGCGGGGGAATCGGATGCCCTCCAGGACCTCGTTATCCCTCTGCATCCGCTCTACGATCTTCCTGGCCAGAAACACCCCGGCGCTCTTCCCTCCCAGCTTGCCGTGGCTGTTGGGAGTGTGAACCAGGTGGCGGCTCAGGTCATAGAAGTCTTCGAGGGTGACCAGCTCCTTGGTGATGTTGATGTAGTCGATCTCCTCCGAGAAGAACCTGCGCACCAGAGCGGCCCGCAGCACCTTCACCACCGAGAATGGAAGCTCGTCCTCCCTCATGCCCAAGACCTGAAACCGTCGCAGGGCTTCGGTGATGTCGCCCAGGGAGGAGTCCCCCCATTCCAGAGTGTTGATGAGGAAGCTGAGCCTGTCCCTGTTGGTCCAGGCCTGGATGAGACCGATGATCTCTTCCTCTTCGCAGTGATTGGCGGCGATCCGGAAGATGGTTTCGGTTGGAATCGGAAGCTCGTCCTCCTCCTGGAGGGTCAGAGGCTGGTTCTCGTCGCCGAAGGCCGTCTCCAGCACCATGGAGCGCTGGCACCCCGGCAAGCCTTCCAGCTCTGCAACGCCCTTCCAGCGGAGGTGGTTCAGCATCCTCCTGCTGATGCGTTGCGCAAGCTGGGCGTCGGCCCTCTGGAGGAAGTCCAGGATGACCTTCCACTTCCTTCCCCTCCTCCGCCCGGGCAGCTGCAGATCCTTGTCCATCACCTCCCAGGACCCCTCGATGTCACTGGAAAGGCGAAGCCCGATCTGCTCGGCCACGGCGGAAAGGAGCTTGCGCTCCTGTCTGAGGAAAGGACCCTCGTCCTCCGGTGGCCGCTCCTCCACATACACCACTTGAAGGAATCCCACCTCCTCGCCCTGGAGTTGGATGGGCTCATTCAGGGCCCAGGGCGTGTCGACGAAGCCGGGCGTCTCGAAGGTGTGGCCCCCGAACCCCAGCCGGACCTCACAGATCTCCGTGTGGCGGAACCCTGGCGGAAGAACCTCCAGAATCCTCTGGAGCTTGGCGTCCAGCGCCATATCCCTGGCCCGAAGGACCTCCCCCACCTGGTACAGACAGAAGAGCTCTTTGGCCCGGTCTTGGAGACCCTTGAGTACTTCGTCCAGGGACTGGCTCGGCTCAGCCGTCAAGTCGTCTCTGTTCAACTTCGCTTCACCCATGACTCTGAGTGGGCTCCTTCAGCCTAGACCCAGCCCCGATCCCGGCAAGCCCGGGCCACCCGGTCCACCGCGATGAGATAGGTAGCGTCCCTCATATAGAGCTTCTGGTCAGTGGCCACCTGGCTCACACCCATAAACGCCTGGGTCATCTTGAGGTCCAGCTTCTCCAGGACTTCGTCCCGGAGCCAGTAGTAGTTGGCGTTGTTCTGAACCTGCTCGAAGTAGCTGCAGGTCACCCCTCCGGCATTGGCCAGGAGATCCGGAATGACGAAGACCCCTCGCTTGTGAAGGACTGCGTCCGCCTCCGGGGTGGTGGGGCCGTTGGCCCCCTCCGCTATGACCTTCACCCTCGGTGGAATCTTGCCAACCGTCTCAGCGTTGATCTGGTTCTCCAGTGCGGCAGGAAGAAGGATGTCCACATCCTGCTCCAGCCACGCCTCTCCCGGCAGCACATCGTACCCGGCAGCTTCGGCCTTGGCCTTATCGATTCCGCCGAAGCGGTTCGTGATGCCCAGCAACTCCTGGAGGTCGATTCCGTCCATCTTCCGAAAAGCGTAGCCCCTCTGATCCTCCTGGTTCCAGGAAGATACACACACCACCGTCCCACCGAGTTGCTGATACAGCTCGATGGCGTGCTGGGCCACGTTCCCGAAGCCCTGGACCGACGCCCGGGTGGCCTCCGTCAGGATCCCCAGCTCCTTCAGGGTCTCCCGAATGGTATACACCACACCGTAGCCGGTGGCTTCCTTCCTTCCAAGGGACCCCCCCATGCCCACGGGCTTCCCGGTAATGAATCCGGGGAGCTTGGCGCCGTGGATCGCCTCGAACTCGTCCAGCATCCATAGCATGTGCTGGGGTGAGGTCATGACGTCCGGGGCCGGCACGTCCTGCAGCGGTCCCATGTTCCTGGCGATTTGCCGCACCCACCCCCGGCAGATCTGTTCCTGCTCCCGGAGGCTCAGATGGTGGGGGTCGCACACGACCCCGCCCTTCCCACCACCCAGGGGAAGGTCCACCACCGCGCACTTCCAAGTCATCCACATGGCCAGGGCACGGACCGTGTCAAGAGTCTCCATGGGATGGAATCTGATCCCACCCTTGCTGGGACCCCGGGCATCGTTGTGCTGGACCCGGAACCCTCTGAAAACCTGGGAAGAGCCGTCGTCCATACGGACCGGAATGGAAAAGCTGTATTCCCGCTGAGCCTCCCGGAGCAAAGCCCGTGCCCCGGCATCAAGCTCCATTTGCTCGGCCATGCGATCGAACTGGGCCTGAGCCATTGCGAAGGCGTTGTGACCTCCGTTTGTCTGCGCCATGTTGTGTTCGTCCCCATGATGATCGTGGTCGGTTGCCGGTACCCCACCCATCCCCAAACCTTTAAAATAGCACATCTACCAGGGACTTGCAGGCATTGGCCGCCCCCCGGATTCCTGTCACCATCCGGTGACCTGGTCCATCACAGTTCCAGGCCCTGGTCACCCTCCGGTGCCCTCTTGTCCCTCCTCCCTTGCCTCCGTCTTCTCGTCCTTCTTCTCCTCTGGACGCACCAGGTGGATCCGCTCCTTGAGGTGCTCCTCCATCTCCAGGTGGGGCACGCCGTCGGTCCACCACCCCGGCGCCGGCTCCCCTTTCAGGTAATGGTCGAAGAATTCCAGCATCCGGACCGTGTAATCCTTCTGGTTGGCCCGCTTGGCCAGTCCGTGGTTCTCCCCCTTGTACTGGAGCATCACCACCGGCTTCCGGAGGCGACGCAACGTGTTGTAGTACTCGATTCCCTGGGTGAAATCCACCGCACCGTCCTTGTCGTTGTGCAAGAGGAGGAGGGGGGTGGATACCTGCTGGGCGAAATACACCGGGGAATTCCGGGTGTAGGCGTCCAGAACCTCCCAGTACCCCCCGGTGAAGCGCCCCTGGCTGCTCTCGAAGATGGGCTGGTTCGCGCTCCCCGTGTTCCAGTAGATGGAGGAGTACATGGAGATCATGTTGGTGAGGGGCGCCCCCGCCACCGCCGCCGCAAAGGCATCCGTCTGGGTGATGAGGAAAGACGTCTGGTACCCTCCCCAGGAGTGACCCTGGATCCCCACCCGCTCCCGGTCCACGACTCCTGTGGCTATGGCCGCCTCCAGGGCCGGCAATACACTCCAGACGGCGCTCATCCCGGGATCGTTGACCCTGTAGGTGATGTCGGGCATGAGGACGGCATAACCCTGGCTTGTGTATACCGACCTGTTGAAGCCGTTGGCGGTGGGGAAGGCGTAGCTGTTCAGCCCATGGGAGAGGCGTTCGTAGATGTAGACGACGGTGGGATAGCTCATACCCTCCTGATAATTCGCAGGAAGGAAGAGGGCCCCCTGAAGGCGGTCCCCCTTCTCGCTCTCGTAGTCCAGGAGGATGGAGCCCGAAGACCAGAGATACCTGGCCTGTTCCGGGAAGGCATCCGTGATCTGCCGAGAGTCCTCGAAAGAGGCGTCCGTCACGTGATAGTTGGGATAGTCCTGCACGGTGGAACGGGTGAACAGGTAGACTTCGGCCTCCTCGGCCTTCATGGGCACCCCGAAGGAGGCGTCCTCCCAGAAGAGCATCTCCACTCCGGGCCGCCCGCCGGTAAGGCGAGCGATTCCGGCCTTCTTGGTCCACTCGCCCCGGGGCAGGATGAACAAGGGGGCCGAGAGGTCGAAGCCCGGCCTGCTCTCCGGGTCGTGCCGGATCAGGGCCCGGTAGCGGATCCCGTCGGCCTTCCCATTCACCGTCAGGTTCAAGCCCTGGTCCCCCTGGATAGACACCCGCCACAGGTCCCAGTTGTCATGCAGGATCACGTAGCGCCCGTCCTCGGACCATCCCCTGGGGGCCACGGGGGGGTCCACCACGTTGTGGTCGTTTTCCGTGTTCACGAAGGAGGTGGGAACCTCCCGGGTGATGTTGTGCCGGTGCCCGGTGGCCATCTCGTAGGTGTGGAAATCCCTGTCTTCGTAATAGAGGAAGTGGGTCCCCGCCGGGGACAGATCGTAGGCCCAGCGGGCTCCCTCCAGAATCAGGGTGCGTTCGCCCGTCCGCATGTCCATGGCGTACACGTCCCGGAGGCGGCGCCCATCCAGGTTAGCGTCCAGCTCATAGGGCCCCTGGTCAAACCCAACGGCCCAGTGGCCCCTGGCGGCAGGCGTGACGTTCCGGACCTGATCGTCGGCCAGGCGTAGGAATCGTTGGGTGTCGGGCCAGTAGACGGAGAGGTAGCTGAAGTCCTGGTCCCACCTCTCCTGGACCTGCTGCATGGCCTGGAGACGGGGATCTTCCCAGTGCCAGAGGACCAGATCCGCCCGTTCCTCGGCTGTGAGGGTGTCGGGACGGAGGGACGCACCGCCATCGGGACCGGTCTCGGGCTTCGCCTCGACCTCGTGGATCCCGAAGAGGATGCCATCCAGGGCGTCCGTCCACTCCGGGGCCCGGTTCGGAGAGATGGTCATCCCCACCGGGAAGCCTTCATCCTGGTGGGGGTCGTAGGCGACCCTCCGGGGTCCGTCCCGGTCGCCGAAGCCCCTCCAACCCACCACCGAGTGGAGGGGTGCCTCATAGCCCTCGTCCTCCACCGCCTTCAAGACCGCAAGGGCGTCCTGTCGATCCGCCCAGGCCAGGTGGGAGTAGCGGGCTTCCCCCCCTTCCAGGACCCGGATGATCCCCGTCTCCATGTCACGGAGCTGGATGCCATTGCCCGCCTTCCCCTCCGCGTCCACCACCCAGGCCAGCCAGCGGCCCGTCTCGTCGAACCGATACTCGGCCACATTCCCAAGGTTGAGGCGCGTTCCGGTGGCCAGCTCATGGAGGAGGAGGTCCGTGCCCCGGGGACGGTCGCCATCGGACCCCGCCGACCCTCCGCCGGGAGCCTGGGTCCTGCCACCGGCGGCCGGGAACCGGCTCAGGGCGATCCATCCTCCCCGCTCTCCGGCGAATGCGAAGGACCGAATGTCGGCAATCTCCGTCATCTCACCCGACGAAAGCTCCAGGAGCCCCACCTTGCTCCGGGCCTGCCGGCCCTGAGCCCGGGCACGCTCCGACTCCTCCCTGGTGGGTGTGATGGTGAAGGCAAGCCAGCGGGAGTCGGCGGAGAAGGTCACGGCGCCGCCACCCTCTCCCAGCGGGAACCGGTGCTCCGTGATCTCGCTGGTGCTTCGGACCACCAGCTCGCTGTTACCCTCGGTGGGGCTGAGACGGTAGGCGAACCAGGCTCCGTCTTTCGAGAGGGTAGCCCCCATGATCCGCGTCCATTCCATGACGTCCGGGACGGTGACGGGACGAGGGGCGGTGTCGGCGGCGGACGACGCTCGGGCCAAAGACGCTCCCTCCAGTTTAGTGGAGGTGGCCGGCGACGGAAGGGCATCTTGCAACTCCAGGGCCCATGCCCCGGGGGGGAGCAGCAGGAACACTGCCAGGAGAATCATCGTTCCCGGCATCCAAGAGGCGGTGTGGAGGTCCGGCTTCAACATGTCCTCTTCTCCATCTGTGGGTGAGCCTGACTACTCAGGTCTTCCCCGGGACGGTGCAACGAAGTCGTCAGGGAAAGAGAACGATCCCTGGTCCGGGCGCAAGGCTCCGGAACCTCTTCGGCGCTCAGGTCCGGCCCCGCCTGGACGAGAACGCCGACTGGTGGTTTCTCATGCTGAACGCTTCGTTCTGACCAGCAGGTGGGCTATATTCAGCGCCGACAGTCCGTAGCCGACGGGTGACATTCGGCGCCGATGGTCCGTGGCCCATGGATGCGGACTTGCACCCCCTACCGACGAGCTTCATGGAAAGACCAATTCCCACGACAGACCCCCCTGAAGACCCCAAGAGCCTTCCCCGATCCGCTCCCCCCCCGGGACTCAGACTTATTGTCCGACTTGCATGGTCGGCTGCGCTGCTCACCTTGTTTTTGTCGCCGGCGACGGCCCAGGAGGCTCTGGAGCTAGGGCTGAATCCCGGCGATCCTCCCTCCAGGGAGGAGGCACCCTTCGTCTATTTGGATTGCCGCCGCTGCGACGACGCCCACATTCGGCGAGAGATCACCTTCGTCAACTACGTGCGGGAGCCCAATCTCGCCCATGTTCATGTTCTCGTCACGACCCAGCCCACGGGGAGCGGGGGAAGGCTGTTCACCCTCGCCTTCCTGGGCCGACGGGAGTTCGCCGGATTCGACCAGACCCTGGAGTACAACTCTCCCCAGTCCAATACCGCAGCCCAGGAGCGGGATGGTCTCACGCACATGCTGGCGCTGGGGCTGGTGCCTTACGCGGCTCGGACCCCCGTGGCCTCCCAGCTGCGATTGTCGACAAGGGAGACGGCGGCCCAAGAGCTGCCACCTGTGACCGATCCGTGGAACAACTGGACCATGGAGATCTACGGCGGTGGAAGCTTCAACATGGAATCCACCCAGAGGGCCTGGAACGCCCGGTACGGCTTCTACGCCAATCGGGTCACGGAGGAATGGAAGATCCGGTTGCGTCCCTACTTCAACAACAACGCCCGGGTGATCCAGAGGCCGGACCGGGATGACGTCCGGATCTCCCACAGGCGGCACGGCTTCGACAGCTACGTGATCAAGAGCCTGGGGGAGCACTGGGGAGCCGGCATCTTCGGTGACTACATCCACACCACCCTCGACAACCTCCGCCACCACGTGAGGGTGTCGCCCGCCGTCGAATATAGCCTCTTCCCCTACCGGGAGGCTTCCCGACGGCAGGTCACCGCCTCCTACCGCATGGGGTTCGACTTCGCGGACTACTTCGAGGAAACCATCTTCGAGCAGACGCGGGAGACTCTCGCCGGACATGCATTGGGTGTCTCCGTCCAGTTCCGCCAGCCTTGGGGTTCGGTGTCTTCCGGCCTGACGGGCCTGCAGTACTTCCACGACACGAGTCTCTATCGCCTAGTCTTCAACGGCAACGTCTCCCTGCGTATCGGGAGGGGTATCTCGCTGAACGTGGGTGGAAGCTACCAGCGGATCAATGACCAGCTCTCGCTGCCCAGGGGCGACGCGTCGTTGGAGGACATCCTTCTGGAACGCCGGCGCTTGGCCACCGCCTACCGAGGCTCGGGGACCGTCGGGCTATCCTACACGTTCGGTTCCATCTTCACGAACGTGGTGAACCCCCGCCTGTAGGGAACGGCCGCTGCGGCCCACCCTTGCCGTGCCCCGTTCTGCGGATCCTATCCGGCCAGGATGCTCTCCACTTCCTCGGCGTCCGCCTCCATGACGTGCGGCAGACCGGTGACCTGGGCAGCCTCCGGAGTCAGGGCCGCCACGTCGTCCCGGGAGATGTAGCCCAGGGAGAACTTCCGGGCGCCGGCCATGATCTGGCGGAGCCCCTGAGCCAGACGCTCGTAGTAGGTGACCAGGCCGATGGCGCCGGAGGGCAGACGGCGGTACTCCTCTTCGCCCAGCTCATGGCGGAGCTCGGCCGCGGTCACGAAGATCTCCTCCCGGGTGCGACCGAACCGCTCCACGTAGACGGGCAGCTGCCCCTCGTCGATGGCTCGACCGATGGTCTTGCCCACCATGGCTGCGGCGATGGGTCCCCGGGCCATTCCCACCAGCCGCACAAAAGGCGCCCCCAGTGCCAGCCCCTTGAAGATCTGGTCCTCGAAGGTGAGCCCACCGGCCACGGCGATGGCGGGGATGTGCTCGCCCCGCGCATGCAGCCGGGCAGCGTAGCTGTACAAGAGAGACTGAAGCTCCAGGGGTGGGATACCCCACTCATTCATCATCCGCCACGGGCTCATCCCCGTCCCGCCGCCGGCCGCATCCACCGTGAGGAGGTCCAGCCCATACCGTGATGCGAACACAACCGCCCGGGCCAGGTCGGCGGGACGGAAGGCGCCTGTCTTGAGGAAGAGGTACCGGGCGCCCGCCTCCCGGAGCTCTTCGACCCTCTGGGCAAACCCTTCTTCCGTGACCATCCCGACCCGGGAGTGCCGCTCGAACTCCCGGAACATGCCTCGGCGGAATGCCTCGATCACATGCTCCTCCGTCGGGTCCGGCAGGACCACGTAACCGCGCTCATGGAGGAGCTGGGCCTTCTCCAGGCTCCGTATCTTCACTTCTCCGCCGATGTTCTTGGCGCCCTGACCCCACTTCAGCTCCACGCACTCCACACCCAGCTCCTGGATGGCGTATTCCTGCACACCGAGCCGGGTGTCTTCGATGTTGCCCTGGAGGATGATGGCGCCCCAGCCGTCTCGTTGATGATCCGTGAAGAGTCGGACCCTCCGCTCCAGGTCCACCGTCTTGATGATCTTTCCGTTCTGGATGACCGCCTCCGGATCCATTCCCACCACATTCTCGCCGATGGTGAGCCCCGTCCCGGCGATGGCAGAGCCGATGGCCAGACCCTCCCAGTTGTTGCGTGCGATGTCGGTGGACCCGATCCCCGGGATGACCCACGGGTACCGGAACTTCAGTCCGTCATCGCTCCCGAACCTGACGGTCAGGTCCACCGCCGGAAAGATGGCCCGGTCACTGTCGGCCTCGATCCCGTGGGCCCCCACCGCCGTCCCCATGATGGTGAGGTGGGAGTAATCGACGGGATACATCTTCTCCCCCGCGGTGGTGATGACTCCGAACGGCTGGGGGTAGATGACCTCGTGGCCCCGAAAGGCGGACTTGCCGATCTCACACATCCCGATGCAGCCGTCCACGCAGGTCACGCACATGCCCGATGTGGGCACTACCGAGTGTTCGGTCCGGTTCTTCGTCAGCGTTGCCGCCGTGGCGTTCAGTCTGGACAGTGACATACCGGAACTCTCTCTCCTTCGCGCCTCACCCGAGCTCGCAGGCGACGCATGGGTCCATGAAGCACATCATATCGTGAAACTGGGGCTTTCCCAGACAGGGCGGGGTCAGGTTGGCGCACCCACCGCAAATCACCCGATCCGGGTCGGTGTAGGTACAGCGCAGAGTGCATGCGGGGCAAACGTAGATGCAGCCTCCGCACAGCTTGCATTCCTCCGCCTGCTGGTCATACGGCGTGCCGATGGTCCGGTGCTCACCCCGACCCCGGAACCCGATGGCCCGGCCCGTCATCTGCTCCGCACACATCCGAACGCAGAGACCGCAAAGAATGCAGGAATCGTGTTCCTGCCGGAACCGTTGCTGGCGCACGTCGTGTGCAGCCGCCAGGTCCTGGATGGTCTTGGATTGGGGGCAGGAGGCCAGGAGAAGCTCCAGGACCATCCGTCGCGCCCGGATCACCCGCTCCGACGCCGTGCGCACAACGAGCCCTTCCACCGCGGGATAGGTACACGCTGACACCAGCTCCGAGCTTCCCCCCCCACCCAACTCCACCACACAGAGGCGGCAGGCACCGTAGGACGACAATCCCTCCATGTGGCAGAGGGTGGGAAGGGGGAAGCCGTAGAACTGGGCGACCTCCAGCAGTGTGGAGCCCTCCTCCGCATGCACTTCGAGCCCGTTCAGCTGCATGGTGATCATGTGGATACTCCTGCCTCTGCCCGGTCCTTGAGGGCCCCGGCCCCGCTGCCGCTGGCTGTGAACTCCAGGTCACACCGCAAGCAGCGGGCCGCCTCCTCCCGGGCCTCTTCGCCGGAAAAGGACAGCTCCACCTCATGGAAGCCCTCCCTCCGGTCTGACGCCGCCACTCGCCGGGGGCTCACCCGCGATACCGGGAGCGAACCCGTCCACGTGGCCGGTTCCACGTAGTCCTTGGGGATGGGGGGCAGGTCCGGCATGGCCAACGCCTCGCCCCGAAGGTATCGGTCCATCATGGCCGCCGCCCGCTTGCCCGCGGCGATGGCAGCGATCACGGTGGAGGGTCCCGTCGTCACGTCACCGCCCGCGAACACCTGGGGCCTGTTCGTTCGGAGGGTTTCTCGGTCGACTCGCACGGTGCGTGCCCGTTCGTCCACCTCCAGGCGGTTGGCTCCCACCACGGCGAGGCAGTCCGTGTCGGACCCCTCGCTGATGGCCACGATGAGGGTGTCCAGCCCCAGGTCCAGCACCGCGTCCTCGATGGGGATGGGCCGGCGCCGGCCACTGGCGTCCCGCTCCCCCAGCCGGTTGCGCACGCACCGGAGCCCCACCAGCTGCCCCCGTTCCACCCGAATCGTCCGCGGTGTCACCAACGCTTCAAGGCGAATCCCCTCCTCCAGGGCCGCTTCCACCTCATCTGCGAACGCCGGCATCTCGTCCCGGGTCCGGCGGTAGAGGATGGTGACGCTGTCCACATCCGGCTGGCGCAGCGCCACGCGGGCGGCATCCACCGCCGAGTTGCCACCTCCGATCACGCCGACCCGGCCCTTCGCCATGGACCGCCCCTCCACGTTGAAGGCCTTGAGAAACTCGATGCTCGGGATCACACCCGTGGCATCCTCACCCTCCAGTCCCAGCCGAAGACTCTCGTGGGCGCCGATGGCAACGAAAACCGCACCGAACCCCTCCTCCAGGAGGCTGTCTATGGTAACATCCTGGCCCAGCTCCGTGCCGCAACGGACCGTGATGTTATCGTCCAGCAGCGCCTGCACTTCACTGCGAATGACCTCCCGAGGCAGGCGGTAGGGGGGGATGGCGCTGTACAGCATGCCCCCGGGCTCAGCCTCCTTCTCGATGATGGTCACCCCGTACCCCCGGAGGGAAAGAAAATGGGCGGCCGTCAGTCCCGCAGGTCCCGACCCGACCACCGCAACCGGCGGCTGGTCGTTGCGAGGCGCCCTGTGGGGCACGTAGGAGGCTGGGTCGCTACGGTCGGTGATGAAGCGCTTCAGCGCCCGGATCGCCACCGGCGTACCTCCGGCCTGCCCCGCACGGCAGCGAGCCTCGCATGGGTGATGGCAGACTCGTGCGCAAACGGACGGGAACGGGTTCGCCTCCCGGATGGCCGTGTACGCTTCGGCCAGTTCGCCACGCTGGATATGGGCCACGTACCGCCACGCCTCGGTACCTACAGGACAGGCCGTTGCGCATGGCGCCCCCACCAACTCGTGGCAGACGAAGGCGTCACAGCGATGATCTTTGATGTGGCGGCGGTACTCGTCGGCGAAGTAGCGAAGGGTGCTGAGTACCGGATTCGGAGCAGAGCGGCCGAGGCCGCACATGGAGGTGTCCCGCACCACCTCGGCCAGTTCCTCCAGGAGGTCCAGGTGCCCGGGCGTCCCGCGGCCGGACACGATGTCGTCCAGCAGCTCGAACATTCTCTGGGTACCCTTCCGGCAGGTGAAGCACTTCCCGCACGATTCGTCCTTCAGGAACGCCATGAAGTACCGTGCAACGTCCACCATGCAGGTATCCGCGTCCATGACGATCATCCCGCCTGAACCCATGATGGAGCCGGCCGACTTCAGCGTGTCATAGTCAACGGCCAGGTCGAACAAACGTGCGGGGATGCATCCGCCGGAGGGTCCGCCGGTCTGCACAGCCTTGATGGGCGCTTTGCCAACCGGACCACCACCGATGTCGTTGACGATCCGGGCGATGCTCACCCCCATGGGGACCTCTACGAGGCCGGTGTTCAGGACCTGCCCCACCAGGCTGAAGATCTTTGTGCCGGCGCTTGCGGGCGTACCCAGCGCCGCAAACGCCGCACTCCCCCGTTCGATGACGAGAGGCACGTTGGCCCAGGTCTCCACGTTGTTGATGACGGTGGGCATCCCGTCGATTCCCCGCTCCACAGGGTAGGGCGGCCGCTGGCGGGGCTCTCCGACCTTGCTCTCGATGGATCGGACAAGCGCCGTCTCCTCACCGCACACGAACGCCCCGGCACCCTTGACCAGATCGACCTGGAAGGAGAACCCGGTGCCCAGGATGTCCTCCCCCAGGAGCCCCAGGGCCCGGGCCTGGCGCATGGCGATGAGGAGGTGCTTGATGGCCAGTGGGTACTCCGCCCGGACGTAGATCACGCCCTCGTCCGCGCCGGTGGCGAATGCGCCGATGGCCATGCCTTCCAGGATGCTGTGGGGGTTGCCTTCCAGCAGGCTCCGGTCCATGTAAGCCCCGGGGTCACCTTCGTCGGCGTTGCAAACGAGGAAGCGACGAGCTCCCGCTTGCCGGGTGAGGAACTCCCACTTCAGCCCCGTGGGGAAGCCGGCACCGCCACGACCCCGGAGCCGGGACGCCTTCATGCTGTCGATGACCCGTTCCGGATCTCCCCGTTCCAGTACCGTGGTCAGGGCTGCGTAGCCGCCCTCCCGGATGTAATGGAGCACCCGGATGGGGTCTGCTCGCTCGTTGTGTCCCAGGAGGTTCCGGGTCTGGTACCGGAAGAAGGGGATGTCGGCCTGGCGGCGGATGCGGCGGCCCGTCTCCTCGTCCACGTAGAGCAGCTCTTCCAGTACCTCGTCCCGGGCCACTGCCTCCACGATCCGCGCCATTCCGGCCATGTCGACCCGGGGATAGAAGGTGCCCGAGGGGACCACCAGCACCGAAGGCTCCAGCTCGCAGTATCCGTGGCAACCCGTGACCCGGAGGTGCACCTTGCCCACCAGCCCTCGGGCCAGCATCTCCCGCTTCGTCACCCGGATAAGATCGTTGGCGCCGCTGGCCTGGCCGCATGTCCCGGCCGGGATCACGATACGGGGGATGTGCCGATCGTGCTCTGAAATGATCTGCCGTTGGAGCGCCCTGAATTCCGCGGGCGAACCGAGTCGTTCCAGGTTCATCTCCGGAACCCTTTCACCGGGCGTTCGGTGGTGTCTGGTGTGGCCCTTCGGCGTCCCCCTCGAGATCCAGGAGATGACTCCGGCACCCTCGCCGCGAGCAGATCTGGATCATTCCACCGCCCCGAACCAGAACGGGGACCATGGGCGCCCCACACTCCGCGCAATTCCACGCTCCCATCAGGTCGCCGTGACAGTGGGGGCAGAAGAAGTGGGCGACCGTGTCCGCCGGGATCTCCCCGCCGGATTCTATGGTGTAACTGCCGTACAGGGAGGAAAGACGCACCCATCCGTGCTCCTGGCCGAAGGATACGGTGAACCGGATGGAGGGGTGGCCGTCCACCAGGCGGTCCGGATCCATAAGGGAATGGTTGCACCGGGGGCAGCTCACCTCCAACGGAAAGACCCGCTCGTCTTCCGCCACAGGAAGGGAGTCCTCCCCCTGGCGGCGGGCCTCCAGGAGGTTCACGGCTCCCGCCGGGTCCACGTTCGCGGCGTAATCCCCGTCCACCACCAGAATTGGGCCCAGGGCGCACGCTCCCACACAGCGGACCGGCTCCAGGGTGAACGCCCCGTCGGGACTGGTGCCGCCGTCCCCCCGGATGTCCAGATGGTCCTCCAGGGCCCGGGCCACCGCAGGCGCGCCACGGACGTGGCACGCAGTGCCCAGACACACGGAAACCAGGTGCTTTCCCCGGGGAGTCAGGCGAAAGGCCTTGTAGAAGGTGGCGATGCCGTAGATGTCCACCAGGCCGCGGCCGGTGAGCTCGGCCACTCGCCGGAGAACCGATTCGGGCAGGTACCCCTCCCGGGCCTGGATCTCGTCCAGAATGGAGATGAGGGCGCCGCGGCGTCCGCCATGTTTCTCAACCACGGACCGGACGAACATGTCAATCACAGCGGACATGGAAACCGACACGCGCTGAACGTCTTCTCAGGCCCGACCCTGCGTCCACCCAGTGAGCACATGGGCGTTACCGATTCAAATGCCTCCCCTGCATTCCGGGACCGGCCCGGCAACTGCCAATCCCGTTCCGGGCCCGCCCGGGCTCGGCCGCCAACAACCTGGCACGTGTCTTTCGAACCGGCAAGACTCGGGACGGATTTCCAGGAACGCCTCAGACCCGGCAGCCCGGACAGACGTCTGGGCGGAGCTGGTGGTCCCCTGGTTCCGCTGAAGGATCTGTCTGCCACCCGCCGACCGAACTTTCTGGAGTCGGCCATCCGAAAGATAGTTGACGCCCTTATCCGCTTTCATTATCCTCCGTCGGGTTGAACGGATACTGGAGGCGACTCACAATCGGATTCTCGGAAACCACAGCCTCAGGGCACCGGACATGGGCCAGATCGGCTCGCAACTGTGGGGCCACATCCGTGACTGCGCTCAGGTTGCAGAGCACCGAACCCTTACGTCTACGCAACTCGCTCTTACAGTGGTGTTTGCGTTCCCTGGGCCGCATCTGGTGGGCAACATTCGCCGACGCGCATCCCCCCTCATCGGCATGCGTAGCGAGTATTCCGGCTCCCCCCCAGGGATCGGGGGTCGGTGGGATTTGGGACAAAAACCAGGAGCTCCATCCATGAGAATGGCTTTGGGCCCGCTCCTGCTGAGGGCAGCAGGAGCGCTGGTATTGATGCTGTTGCCGGTAACGGGGCAGGGGTTCGCCGCTACCCAGCTACCCGACAGCGCCACACTGGAGGATTATCTCGCCTACGCGGAGGAACACAGTCCCGCGTTGAAGGCCGCCCTTGCCCGCTGGGAAGCTGCCGCCCAGGTGGGCCCCCAGCGCCGGAGTCTGCCGGACCCCATGGTTTCCCTCTCGGCCGCCCAGATGGAGCGCCGCACGGCCGTGGGGCTCTCCCAAATGCTCCCCCTCTTCGGCAAACGGGCTCTGGCGGGGGGGATGGCTGACGAAGAAGCGGCGGCGGCGGAGCGTCAGGTGGAGGTCGCACGCCTGACGGTCTTCGCCCGGGTGGTGGCCGCCTACTCGGAGTTCGTATTCGCTTGGCAGGCCCTTGCCAGCGTCCGGGAGAGCCTCGCCCTGGTGCGCCAGCTGGAAGAGGTGACGCTGGCCCGCTACCGGACCGGCGAAGCTCCTTATGCCGACCTGGTCCGGGCCCAGGTGGAGCGGGGGCGCCTGGAGGATGAGGTGCGAAGCTGGGAGGATCGCCTCCCGGCCGAGGGAGCACTCCTGAATGCTGCCATGGGCCGCCCGGCTGCCAGCCCCCTGCCGGAGCCGGGAGCCCTCAGTCCCCACCCCCTGAGCCTGGACGAGAGAGACATCCTGGCCGAGGTCCGTCAGACCAACCCGGAGCTGGCTTCCCTCCGTCATGAAGTGGCGGCGGCTCAACTGGGGATCGATCTGGCCAGACGGGCGTATTATCCCGACTTCTGGATCGGAATGGAGTATATGCGTTCCGGAGAAATGAACCGGGACGGGCTCGGTGCCATGGTATCCGTCACCCTGCCGGTCAGACGGGAGCGTCTCCGGGCAGGAGCGCAAGAAGCGAGTGCCCGGCATGAAGCGGCACGGGCACTGGAGCAGGAGGCCGCCAACCTCCTGGAGGCGGAGGCCCGGGGCGCCCTCTTCCGCTACAACGACGCACTGCGGAAGGCGGTACTTTACCAGGATGAGCTGGTGCCCCAGGCCCGCCAGTCCCTGGAAGCCACCGGGGCGGCCTACCGGGCCGGCGCGGCAACGTACCAGGACCTCATCGAGAGCTATCGCACGGTGCTTTCCTTCGAGCTTGTGCTGGCCCGGGCAGCAGCGGACCAACTCAGGCACCTGGCCGAGCTCGAGCTCTATGTGGGCCGGAGGCTGCGGCCCTGAGGTGAGCGGAGCGGCACCGCTCGGAAGCGGGACCGCACACCCCCGTGTCCCGGGGAGAAGGGGAAGCGGGCCGGAGCACGCCGGGAGTCCCGTCGAGGATTCGGACGAGAAGTGATGACGCACAACGCAGCGACGGAGTACCCTGATGGACGATCGTAACAGAAGCGACAGAACGAGAAGGGTCTTTGGGAGCATGAACCGCCGGTGGATGAGTCTCCTGGTGGGCGGACTCGTGGTGGTCCTGGTGGTGGCGGCGTTCCTGGCGGGCCGGAGCTCCGTGTCGGGAGACCCTCTGGCCCATGACCACGACCACGCCCACGACCATGACCATGACCACGCCGGGGAGGCTGGACCTGCCGATGCGGAGCAGTGGTTCACCTGCTCCATGCACCCTCAGGTACGCACCACCGACCCCGACGAACGGTGTCCCATCTGTGGGATGGAGCTCATTCCCGTCGCAGCCGACCTGGAGGACGAAGGCGACCCCACCCTCCCCATCCTTGCGGTGAGCCCTCGCTCGGCGGCCCTCATGCAGGTGGAAACCCACCCGGTGGAGCGCCGAGAAGTGGAGCGTTCGCTCCGCCTCTACGGAAGGATCGACTACGACGAGACGCGCCTGCGGCGCATCGCCTCCTGGGTCCCCGGCCGCCTGGAGCGGCTGCACGTGGACTTCACGGGCCAGGAGGTCCGGGCCGGGGACCCCATGGTTGTGATCTACAGTCCCGCCCTCATTGCGACCCAGGAGGAGCTCCTTCAGTCGCTGGCGGCTCAGCGCCAGCTCCCTCCCGATCCCTCTCCCGGCCTGGAAGCCGGCACCGCCTCCAGGCTGGAGGCAGCCCGAGATAAGCTGCGCCTCCTGGGGCTCAGCCCGGAGCAGATCCAGGAGATCGAGAGAGCGGGACGGGTGGAGGAGACCCTGACCCTCCCGGCTCCGGCGAACGGCGTGGTCATCGCCCGTGAAGCCACCGAGGGGTCCTACGTGGAGACGGGCCAGTCCATCTACACCCTGGCGGACCTTTCCCGGGTGTGGGTGACCCTGGAGGTCCATGAGCGGGACGCGGAGTGGGTTCGAGTGGGACAGGAAGTTGCTTTCAGCCTCCAGGCCCTGCCCGGGGAGCGCTTCCCGGGGAGGGTGGCCTTCGTCCAACCCACCGTCCATGACGACACCCGGACGGTCCAGATTCGGGTGGATCTGCCGAACCCTGCGGGACGTCTCAAGCCGGGGATGTTCGCCACCGGTGAGCTTCGGGCTCCCATCCCCCCCTCAGCGGGGACCGCCGGGAGGGCGGCTCCCCTGGTCATCCCGGTCTCGGCCCCCCTCCTCACGGGGAAGCGGGCCCTGGTCTACGTCCAGGTCCCTGACAGCGACCGGCCAACCTTCGAGGGTCGGGAGGTGGTTCTGGGCCCCCGGGCCGGCGATTGGTACGTGGTTCGGGAGGGCCTCCAGGAGGGGGAACTGGTGGTGACCCAGGGGAACTTCAAGATCGACAGCGAGCTCCAGATCCGAGGCCGGCCCAGCATGATGGCCCCCCATGGCGGAGGCGCGCCGGTCCATGACCATGGACCCGCCGCGCCTGCCCACGACCACGGGCCGACAGGAGACGCCCCCCCGGCGGCGGCCCCCCAGCCCCCACCGGAGACCGCCGTGGCGCAGCCTCCGGCCACCCCGGCAGATGAGCACCATCGGCCAGAGCCCTCCCTCACCCAGGTGCCCCCCCCCTTCGCCGAACAGGTGGGCGCGGTGGTGAAAGCCAACTTCGACCTGGTGCGCTGGCTTTCGGGAGACGACCCGGAGGAGTCCAGGAAGGCTGCCGTTTCCGCCCTGGAAGCCCTGGATCAGGTGGACCCCGGCCTCCTGGAAGGCGCCGCACGGGACATCTGGGCACCCCTCCATGTCCGCATGCGAAACGGCCTCACCGCCCTGGTGGAGGAGTCGGACTTCGAGGAGATGCGAATGCACTTCGAGGGCTTCTCGGATCCCCTGATCCAGGCGGTCCGGATCTTCGGCACCGGTTCCGTGGCTCCCGTATACCGAGCCATGTGCCCCATGGTGCAGGGGCGGGAGGCCTTCTGGCTGTCGCCCCGGGATGAGATCACCAACCCCTACCACGGGTCCCGCATGTACTCCTGCGGGAGCATCGTGGAGGTGATGGTGCCGCCGCCGAACTCTTTCTAGGCTCGCCCCATGGAATCCACTGGTAACGGCCGGTTCGGCCTCGGCGGGCTCATCCACTTCTTCCTGGCCAACAAGCTGGTTACGGGGCTCCTGGTCCTCCTCCTTGTGGGGTGGGGCGTCTCCGTGGCGCCCTTCGATTGGGACCTGGAGTGGCTCCCCCGGAGACCCGTGCCGGTGGACGCCATCCCCAACCTGGGGGAGAACCAGCAGATCGTCATGACCGAGTGGCCCGGCCGCTCCCCCCAGGACGTGGAGGACCAGGTCACCTATCCCCTCACCACGGCCCTTCTGGGGGTTCCAGGGGTCCGGGAGGTCCGGAGCTCGTCGGCCTTCGGGTTTTCCATGGTCTTCCTCATCTTCGAGGAGAACGTGGAGTTCTACTGGTCCCGGGCCCGAATCATCGAGAAGCTCAACTCACTGCCACCGGACCTCCTTCCCATGGACGCCATGCCGGCCCTGGGCCCCGACGCCACCGCCCTGGGGCAGGTCTTCTGGTACACGCTGGAAGGGAGGGACCCCCGGGGCCACCCCGTAGGGGGCTGGGACCTGGACGAGCTCCGGAGCGTCCAGGACTGGTTCGTGCGCTACGGCCTCATGGCTTCCGAGGGCGTGAGCGAGGTGGCCTCCGTCGGAGGGTATGTCCGGGAATACCAGGTTGACGTGGACCGGGACGCCATGCGGATCCACGGCGTCACCCTGGACCAGATCCTGGACGCCGCCGCCTCCGCCAACCTGGACATGGGAGCCGGCACCACCGAGATCAACCGGGTGGAGTACGTCATCCGGGGCAGGGGGTTCATCCGGAGTCTGGAAGACCTGGAGGAGGCGGTGGTCCGGACCGCCCCCGGCTACCTTCCCATCCGCCTGGGGGACGTGGCGAACGTGTCCCTGGGGCCGGCGCCCCGCCGGGGCGCCCTCACCGTGGCCGGGGCCGAGGCGGTGGGCGGAGTAGTGGTGGTCAGGGAGGGCTTCAACCCCCTCCAGGCCATCCAGAACGTGAAGGCCCGCATAGCCGAGATCTCCCCGGGGCTCCCCGCCAAGGCCCTGGTGGACTGGAGCCGCACTGACCGAGCCCGTCTGGAGACCTTCGCCGCCGCCATGGGGTTCGACGCCTTCGCGGGGGCGGAGGTGAACCACCCGGAGTGGGTAAGCTGGCTTCGAGCCCATCCTCCGGAGGCCTGGCCCCAGGGCGTCACCCTGAGTCAGCTCGAGATCGTCCCCTTCTACGACCGCACCGGTCTAATCCACGAGACGTTGGGAACCCTCAACGACGCTCTGCTGCAGCAGATCCTCATCACCATCATCGTGGTCATCCTGATGCTGGTGAACCTCCGGGCGTCGTTCGTCATCAGCTCCATGCTCCCCCTGGCGGTCCTGGGAGCCTTCATCGGTATGAAGCTGGCGGGGGTGGAAGCCAACGTGGTAGCCCTGGCAGGGATCGCCATCGCCATCGGCACCATCGTGGACATGGGGCTCATCATCACGGAAAACGTCATCAAGCACCTGGACGAGGCACCGCCGGAGGAAGACCGCCTCCAGGTGGTATGGCGGGGCTCCCGAGAGGTGGGCTCGGCGGTGCTCACGGCCATCTCCACCACAATCATCGGCTTCCTGCCGGTCTTCACCATGACGGGGCCCGAGGGGAAGATGTTCACCCCCCTCGCCTTCACCAAGACCTTCGTCCTCCTGGCTTCCGTGGTCCTGGCCCTGACGGTGGTTCCGTCCCTCATCCACCTCGTCACGGGTCGGAGGATGCAGGGGACGCGGCTGCGGCGGATGCTCAGGACGAGCCTCCCTGCCCGGGTGGAGGGCCATGCTCCGGTGGCCTTCAACGTGGCAGTGGCCGTCCTCTTCGTGGCCGTCCTGGCGTCGGTGTGGGAGCCTTTGGGCCCTGCGGCGGGAGGGATCCGGAACTTCCTCTTCGCCGGAGGACTCATCGCCCTGGTCCTGGGCGCCTTTGCACTGGTACATCGCCACTACGCCGGGATCCTGAAGTGGGCTCTGCACCACAAGGCTCTTTTCCTTTCCATCCCCGGGGCCATGGTGGTCCTGGGTCTTTTCGTGTGGCTGGGATTAGGCCGGGTCCTGGGCTTCATTCCGGCTGCCGTGGACCAGGTCGGGCTTGACGGGGACCGAATCCGCCTGAGCCGGCCGTGGGTGGCGGTGGCTCACGAGTTCCCGGGATTGGGAAGGGAGTTCATGCCGCCCCTGGACGAAGGCTCCTTCCTCTGGATGCCCACCACCATGCCTCATGCCTCCATCGGCGAAGCCCTTGAGGTGCTCCAGTACCAGGACATGGCCATCGCCTCGGTTCCCGAGGTGGAGACGGTGGTTGGGAAGATCGGCCGGGCCGAGAGCGCCCTGGACCCGGCTCCCGTCTCCATGATCGAGACGGTCATCAACTACAAGCCCGAGTACGTCACCGACCGTTCCGGCCGCCGTGTGCTCTTCCAGTACGATCGGCGCCGGGAGGAGTTCGTTCGGGACGAAGACGGTGAGTTGATCCCTGACCCGAGGGGCCGCCCCTACCGCCAGTGGCGGGACCACATCCGGAGCCCTCAGGACATCTGGAACGAGGTCGCGGCGGCGGCACATCTCCCGGGAACCACTTCCGCCCCCAGGCTCCAGCCCATCGAGACCCGCCTGGTCATGCTCCAGACCGGAATGCGGGCCCCCATGGGAATCAAGCTCCAGGCCCCGGACCTGGAAACCCTGGATGGCATGGCTCTGGAGCTGGAGCGGCTGGTTCGTGAGGTGCCGGCGGTCCGGCGGGAGACGGTGAACGCCGAGCGGGTCATGGGCAAGCCCTATCTGGAGATCGAAGTGGACCGGAGGGCCATCGCCCGGTACGGACTGGCCGTCACGGACGTGCAGAGGGCCATGGCCGCGTCCATCGGGGGGCTGACGGTCACCACCACGGTGGAGGGCCGGGAGCGCTACCCGGTGCGGGTGCGCTACGCCAGGGAGCAACGCTCCGAGATCGAGGACCTGGAGCAGGTCCTCATTCCGGCCATGGACGGTACCCTGGTGCCCCTGGCTCAGGTGGCGGAGATCACCTACGTCCGGGGACCCGACATGATCCGGAGCGAGGACACCTTCCTCACCGCCTACGTCACCTTCAGCGGCGTGCCGAACATGGCCGAAGTCGAGGTGGTGGAGTCGGTGCAGGCCTACCTGGACTCCCGCGTCGCCTCAGGGGACCTGGTGGTACCGGCGGGAGTGAGCTGGAGGTTCTCCGGGACCTACGAGAGCCAGCTCCGGGCCGCCGCCACTCTGCGGGTGGTGCTCCCCGTGGCCCTGGCCATCATCCTCCTGATCCTCTACCTCCAGTTCCGCTCCCTCTCCACCACCCTCATGATCTTCAGCGGCATCGCTGTGGCCTGGGCCGGTGGGTTCGTCATGATCTACTTCTACGGCCAGGACTGGTTCGCCAACTTCGCCATTTTCGGCGTGAACATGAGGGAGCTCTTCCAGCTCCACGCCATCAACCTGAGCGTGGCGGTGTGGGTGGGGTTCCTGGCCCTGTTCGGCATCGCCGTGGACGACGGTGTCCTCATGGCCACCTACCTCAGGCAGCGCTTCGGCGAGACCCGGCCCAGGACAGTGCAGGAGATCCGTGACGAGACCGTCTACGCTGGGCTCAGGCGGGTCCGTCCCGCCCTCATGACCTCCGCCACCACAGTCCTGGCACTTCTTCCCGTCCTCACCTCCACCGGACGGGGGGCCGACGTCATGATCCCCATGGCCATCCCCACCGTGGGAGGCATGACCCTGGCCGTGGTCACCATGTTCACCGTTCCTGTGTTGTGGTCCTGGTGGGAGGAGACGAAGCTCCGGGGGGCAGGAGGCGCAACGCCACCATCTGGGCCTGCCGGGCCAGATCCACGGCGTGGGTGAGGACCCTGGCCGTCTCCTGGGGTGAGTGGAACCCCATGGAGTTCTCGGCGTCTATGAAATCCCATCGCGTCTGGGCCCGCCGATGGAGGGACCAGGCTTCCTCCAGAGCATCGTCGGACGCCCCGGCGGCCCGGGCCGCCACGATGGCATCGATGGCGTCGGAGATGGCCACCTCCACCAGAGTGAGCATCTCCCTGGTCTTGATCTGGGCGCCCTCCACCCGGTCGATGAGGTCCCGCTCCGGGATCCGGTGACAGACCTGGCAGGCGTTGCTCACCTCGGTCAGGGGACTCCGGATCCAGTGGTCGCTGATCTTGACCCCACCCTCCCGAATGTAAGGCATGTGGCAATCGGCGCAGGCCACCCCGCTGGCGTAGTGCACCGAGGTGCTGAAGAGCTCGAACTCCGGGTGCTGCATCTTGAGCATCCCGCCCCCCGTCTCCGCATGGGTCCAGTCCGTGAAGCCGTACTGCTTGTAGTGCTGCTCCATAGAGTCCACCACCAGGCCCCGTGACCATGGGAAGGTGAGGATACGGTCTGGCCCCCTGAAGTAATACTCCACGTGGCACTGGGCGCACACGTAAGTCCGCATCTCCTGGCGGGTGGCCTTGGAAATGTCGATGCCCAGCTGTTCCAAGCCGATCAACAGGGCCGGACGGGTGATTCTGAGCTCCATGGTGGAGGGGTCGTGGCAGTCGGCGCAGGAGCTCCCGAGGTGCAGCAGGTGGCGGAGGGAGTCGTAGGGTGTCCTGTTGAAGGCTTCCCATCCCATCTCCCGGATCAGCAGGGGAGCCTCGGCGGCGTGGCAGTTGACGCAGGCCCCGGGCTGGTCGAACTCCGTGGTCCGTCGGGTCTGCTGCTGGTCGATCTGGGCATAGAAGTGCCCTCGAGCCTGGTTGTACTCTACGGCGAAGGGGTAGCCGGCCCATGCCTTCCTGCGGAAGGGGTTCGCCTCCAGCTTGTCGTAGGGTGTGCTACCCCCGAACAGGGTGCGGCCGTAGTCCAGCTCGGTCAGAACGAATCGGTCGTACTGCCGGGGGAAGTTACGCCTCCACACCTCCGGATCCAGCTCGTCCTCCGGGATCTCCAGGACCAGGCTCGGGGACATGAGCCCTTCCATCTTCCGCTCCTGGATGTTGGTGAGGAGCAATCCGATCCCCACACCTGTCAGCAGGAAGATCACGGTGACCAGGACCCATAGTCCCGTCTTGCCCATCCGTTCCGTGCTCATTCGCCGGTTCCTCGTTCTGACGATTTCGTGATGGTCAACCCCGGGCCACGACCTCCCGGCGCCGGACCTCCCACTCTCACGACCTTGTCTATTCTCACTCCTGCTACATGGTCAATCCACCCCCGGGTGCCCCACGTTCCCGTGGCAGTCCACGCACCGGAGGTCGTCCCGGGCCGGCCTGTGGCCCAGGAGCATGTCGTTCACCATGGTCTGATGGCAGTTCAGGCAGTTTTCCAGGAGCACAGCTTCGTTCTGCGGCTTGATCATGATGGGCTCGTGAAAGTCACCGGTTGTGAACTTCACCGAGTGGTTCCACCCGTTGATGGCCTTGCGCGTCCACTTGCCCAGGAAATCGTGTGGCACGTGACAGTCGTTGCAGGTGGCCCATGCCCGGTGGGAGGAGCGCCACCAGGCCTCGTACTGGTCGCTCATGACGTGGCAGTTCACGCACGCCGCCGGATCATCCGTGAGGTAGGAGAGGCCTTCGGCATGGAAGGCGGTGAACCCTCCCAGACCCATCACCAGCCCCAGGCTGGCGAAAGCAAACAAGGGGAGAAGGGTGGCCTTGCTCGAGAGGGGAGTGTTGTCCCGGTTTCTGTTCAACGGTGCCCTCCTCGTGCAGGGGCAATTCGTGCAATATACGATACGCTCCCGGGCCCGGACACTCTATGACGCTCGCCACAGGTGTCCCCCTGGCCCCACCACCGTCTCCCTTCCCCGGGCAAGGTGCACCCAACATCCCCGGCCTCTCTTCCCAGACTCGCCATGCATGCCCTTGCCCGCACTGTTACCGGCCGGCACCTCCCCCCAGGGCCGCCGCCAGGAGGAATACGTGCTGGGCCGATCGGACCATGGCGGGCACGTCGGCCCATTCCTCCGGAGTCCCCCGCTCCCCGCCCCGGCTCCCCCCGAGGCCGATAGCCGGCAGGCCTTCTCCCAGGGGAACATTCATGTTGGAAGACCCGGCGATGCTCAGCTGAGGCTCCAGGCCCAGGTAGCGGGAGATCCCCTCCGCCGTCCGCACCAGCTCCGAGTCCCGAAAGCCCGGAATCTGGCCTCCGGGAGTGAGTTGCACCGGCTCCATGCGCAGGGCGATCCCCGTCTCCTCCGAGACCTCCGCCAGGATGGCCCGGACCTCTTCCTCCATCCGGTCCACCACGGCCCTGTCCAGGGAGCGGAGATCCAGGGAGAACCACCCCGACGCCGGCTTGTGGTTGAATACCTCCCCACTCCGGAGCATGGCCACGTTCACCACCGTGCGCTGGGGGGGATCCTGGACCTCCGGCGCCCAGGAGAGGATCCGGTCCGCGGCCCTGGCCAGCCCCTGGTTCACGTTGGGCAGCCCCCCGCCCAGGGAATGCCCCGGGGGTCCCTCCCCCTCCACCCGCCACCAATGGATGCTCAGGGCACCATAGCTGATGCTCCGCCCATCCCCCAGGATGTCCACGAAGCCCAGGGCCCGGTCACGATACTCGTTCAGCAGGGCGTGCATCCCCACCAGGCCCGTCTCTTCCTGGGCCACGGCGGCGAAGACCAGGTCGTGCTCTGGGACCAGACCCGACGCCACGTATGCCTCGGCGGCCATGAGCATGGCCACGGTGATGGAGGAGGTGTTGGTGCCTGGTCCCAACACCCGGTCCCCCTCCACCCGTGGAGGCCCCGGCGCCCGGCGCTGGTGCTCCGCCACCGTGGCCAGATCGTCCAGGGTGGATACGAAGACCAGGGCCTTGCCCGACCGGCCTGGAATGACCCCGATGGCGTTGGGGCTCCCGTCCACCCTCACCTGGGACAGGCCTATGCGGCGCATCTCCTGAGCCACCCGCTCCGCCCTCTCGTGTTCGTGGCCTGAAGGGGAGACGATGCCCCCGATCTCCGCAAGGAGCTCGGCGCCGGCCGACACTCTTGCGTCCAGTCCCTCCACTCCCGCCCGGACCCGTGGATCCTCCAGGGCCCGCTCCAGGGCCGACTGGCCGGCGGCCGCACCGGGAAGGAACATAGGCAAGAGAAGGAGGAAGACGACCAGGGCAGAGGCTCCGGGCTGGCGGTATTCGCCAGGGGAAACACAGGGGTCACCGTTGGGGATGGCTGTCATGCTGGAGACCATGAGAAGCTCCGAACCGGAAGAACGGGCCCTGGGCGCTGGCCGAACTGATCACCCGGGTCCCGAGGAACAGGGTACGGCGGTGCGAGCCGTACGACCCGGGTAAGTTGGGGTCTCGGGGCAAGACACGCGAGCCCACCTCCCACCTTGCATGCGAAGTCTCTATCTTTGCCGAATGCAAATGACCGGTCAGATCTTCCTGGTCTACGGAATCCTCGTAGTCACCGTCATCCTCTTCGTCAGCGAAAGGCTGCGGCTGGACGCTGTGGCCGTCCTGGCTCTGCTGGCCCTGACGCTGAGCGGCATCCTCACTCCCGGGGAGGCCCTGGCCGGTTTCGCCGATCCGGTGGTCATCATGATCGCCGCCCTGTTCGTGGTGGGGGACGGACTCTTCCAGACGGGGGTGGCCCAGGCCATGGGCCGGATTCCCGCCAGGCTCGCCGGGAACAGTCAGATCCGCCTCATGGTCATCCTCATGGTTCTGGTGGCGGTTCTCTCGGGGTTCATGTCCTCCACGGGCACCGTGGCCGTCATGGTCCCGGTGGTCATGGGGCTGGCGTGGGCCCGGGAGATCTCTCCCTCCAAGCTTCTCCTCCCCGTCTCGGTAGCCTCCCTTCTGGGAGGGATGCTCACCCTCATCGGTACCCCACCCAACATCGTGGTGAGTACCCACCTTCAATCCATGGGCCGGGAGCCCTTCCACCTTTTTACCTTCACACCGGTGGGATTGGTCATGGTGGTGGTGGGGATCAGCTTCATGGCCCTGGTGGGCCGGAGGCTCCTGCCCGCACGGCCTTCTCCCGGAACCCCCCGTCGCCCAGAGGACACGCCTTCAGTGGGAGAGATGGTGGGCAGTTGGGAGCTCGAGCCCCACCTCTTCCACCTTCGACTCACCGAGGGCTCCCCACTGGTGGGGCGCTCTCTGGCGGAGGTGGATCTGCCGGGCTCCCTGGGCCTAACTGTCCTGGAGGTCCGGGGCGAGGATCATGGGGGAGAGATGCGCCTGCCGAACCTCCTGTCCCTGCGCCGAACGGGTGCGAACGGAGAGCATCACCGGGCCCTGGCAGGCACCGTTCTGCGGGAGGGCCAATCCATCCTGGTGACCGGCTCCGCCGACGGGGTTGCCCGGCTGGTGGGGCGGGGGCACGCGGTGCTCCTGGACGACCAGGGGGAAGGCGACCCCACCAGTCGCGAGACCGGGATCGCCGAAGTCCTCCTCACACCCAGATCCCGCCTGCTTGGGCGAACCATCAAGGACGTGAAGTTCCGGGACCGGTACCGGCTCTCCGTCGTGGGGATAAAGCGGCTGGGTGAGCACCTGGACGAGGACATCCGGCGCGTCACCCTCTCTTTCGGAGACATGCTCCTGGTCCAGGGAGCATGGGAGAGCATCCGTCTCCTCCAGGGCGAAGACCGGGATTTCGTGGTGGCCATGACCCCCCGGGAGATGGGACCTGCCCTCCAGCCCCTGAACCGAGCCCCGGCGGCGGTGGGCATCATGCTGGGGATGATGCTCCTCATGGCCTTCGGTGTCCTGCCGGCGGTGACGGCGGTCCTCCTGGCCGCCATGGCCATGGTCCTCTCCGGATGCGTCAAGGGAGAGGACGCCTATCGGGCGGTGAACTGGGAGAGTGTGGTCCTCATCGCCGGCATTCTTCCCATGGCCACCGCCCTGGAGAAGACGGGGGGAATGCAGCTCATCGTGGACCGCCTGGGCGCCGCCCTGGAAGGGTCCGGACCTCTCCTTCTCCTGGTGGTCCTCTTCGTCCTCACCTCGGCTCTGAGCCAGATCATCTCCAACACCGCCACGGCGGTTCTCCTGGCGCCCATCGCCTTCCAGCTCGCACTGGGAATCGGAGCGGCCCCCGAGCCCTTCATGATGACCATCGCCGTGGCTGCGTCCACCGCCTTCGCCACACCCATGGCCTCCCCTGTGAACACACTGGTCCTGGGCCCGGGAGGCTATCGCTTCAAAGACTTCTTCAAGATTGGCGTGCTCCTCCAACTGGTGATCCTCGCCGTCACCATTGTGCTCGTCCCGGCACTCTTCCCGTTCTGAGGGGAGGGATCGGCCCTCACGATCCCGAGGCTGCAAGCCCAGGAGGCAGTCAGCCCCGCTCCTCGTCGAGAGCCCCGGAAGGTGGCCGGTGTGGAGGATTTTCTATCCGGAGACCTATCCATGGTCTCCATCCCGGTGAATACCTCGGGTGCGACCTTCCTGATAGCCTTCTTCCATGCGCACTCTGACCGAAGAGAAGCTTCTCACCCTCAGAGAAAGGAAGCCTTCATGTTCTCGTCTCACTCAGGAATCATCACCGTGGGATCCACCTCCGTCGTTCTCTTGTCGGCCATGCTGGCGGGCTGTGCCACGGTGAGCCCGGACCAGATGGACACCAGACTAGCGACTCTCAGAGACCAACTCCGGGCGGAGATCTCGGAGACGGACAGGAAGGTGACGGATCTTGAGGGCCGGGTCGGTACCCTGGAGAACCGTACCACCACTCTGGAGAGGGAGCTGGACAGGCTCGCCCGGGAGTTCAGTGCTACTGTGGAAAGGCTCGAAAGCGCCCTGCGTTTCAACGTCCCGGTCCACTTCGCCTTCGACGAGGCCGAGCTCACGCATACCACCCGGGAGATTTTGGACAGGTTCGCCAGGGTGATCAGGGGCCACCACCCGGCTTACCTTATCACGGTGGAGGGATTTACCGACCCCGCCGGCACCGCAGCCTATAACCTGAGGCTGGGACAGAGGCGGGCCGATGCTGTGAGGGATTACCTGACCACCGAGGGTGGCCTGCCGGCGGATCGAGTCCGGGCCGTGAGTTACGGTGAGGCCCGAAACCGCCTGGTGGCTCCCCAGCGTCAGGGACCTGGCGAAGAAGGCTGGGAGAACCGGCGGGTATCTCTGGTCGTGGATTACGCAGGGAGGTAGTGGCCCGTCCCCCGGATCCCGGGGCTGTTCGTCCAACAGCCCCGGCTCCGCTTCGTCCTCCACCGGGTCCATGAAGGGAGAAGCGAACCGGGGACACAAGGGAGGGCGGCAGGAGGTTTCCCCGGACCGCTATGACCTCAATCGGCCGGATGCCCGTCCCCCAACGGGCTCCCGGTGGCCCTCGGGGAGCTGGCCTTCGCCGGACCCCTCCTCAACGAGGGAGCGGATCCGTTCAGCAAACTCTGCCCGCGCGCGATGCAGGCGGCTCTTCACCGTTCCGAGACGGATTCCCAGGATATCCGCCAGCTCCTGGTAGCTCTTTCCCTTCAGTTCCCTTAGCCGGAAGACCCGCTGATGGTTCTCCGAGAGTCCTTCCACCGCTTCCTCCACCAGGCGACGGGTCTCCCTCTTCTGAAAGAGGCGATCCGGAGTCATGCTGTAGTCCTCGAACTCCAGGGGTCTGGAATCCGCATCTTCCCGCGATTCCAGTGCCCTGAATGGAACCATGCGGCTCCGGGCCCTGTTTCGCAGCTCGTTCTTGCAGAGGTTCGCGGTAATGGTGAAGATCCAAGTGGAGAACTTGCGCTCGGTGTCGAACCAGTGGAGGTGGCGCACAACTCTCACCCAGGTTTCCTGCAGGACGTCGTCAGCCCGCTCGGGGTTTCCCGTCCTCCTGAGGATGAAGCGGGAGAGTCGCCTCTCGTACCGATGGTAGAGCTCCTGGAAGGCATCGGGCCTACCTTCGTAGTGAAGCAGAACAAGCTCTTCGTCAGGAACGTCTTCCAGTAGAGGAAGATCCCGACGAGGCATCACCTGCATTTGCGTGACTTCAGATTCGTGTTGTCTCATGGCTCTACCACCGTAAGGCCGGGTAGAGCAACGCACCATTCATCGGGGTGGAGGGGGGAGATAGAGCTTGAGGTGGATTCTTCACAACGACACCTCCGGAGTCCTCCCCCTTGATGAGCCGGGACGGCTTCCCGGATCTCCCTTCACTCTCCGGGACCGCGCACGGGGCCGCTCCGGTACCTTATATCCAAATCTCTATCTTCCTCTTCCAACCCGGTATCTGGTTTCCGGCATGGGCTTCCGTATGGTTCATGGTGATGATGGAGTCTCCGTGAGCAGATCACGGTTGCAGGGCACTTCTCCCATGGGAACGGCAGAAGGAGGAACCCATGTGGCACCAATCGACGGAGCAGAAGCGCAGGGGTTGCGGATCAGGAATGGTATTCGTGGCGGCGCTCGTATTGATCGCAGGATGCGCTGAAACCTCAGAGCACCCGGCAAACCTGAACGCCAACGAACCCTCGGAGAGGGCGCCCTCGGCACCCTGGGCACAGCGGGCGGATCCCGACACGATCCCGGCTGAAACCCTCTCGCTAGCCTTCCGTGCGGCGGCAAACCGGGTTCTTCCCGCCGTGGCCTATGTGCAAATCGAGAGAACCCGGGTCCGCCAACCCACGCCTCTGCCCATTCCGGAGCCCTTCCGGGAGTTCTTCGGTCTGCCTGAGGGAGAGTTCGAAGCTCCCCCGGAACGGGGCACGGGCACCGGCTTCCTCTTTGATGATTCGGGCCACGTGATGACCAACAACCACGTGGTGAGGGATGCTGACCGGATCCTGGTCCGCCTGGCCGACGGCCGGGAATATGAGGCCGTGTTGGTGGGAGGAGACAATGCTACCGATGTGGCGGTCCTGAAGGTGGATGCCGAAGCAGAGTTCCTGCCTGACGACTTCCTGGGAGATTCGGATGCCCTGCAGGTGGGAGACTGGGTCCTGGCTCTCGGCAATCCTTTGGGGCTGGATTTCACCGTTACGGCCGGCATCGTGAGCGCCAAGGGCCGACGGCTGACGCCCCAACCCTCTGCGCTGGAAGCATTCATCCAAACGGACGCCGCCATCAACCCCGGGAACTCCGGGGGACCCCTCATCGATGTGAGGGGACGGGTGGTGGGTATCAACTCAGCCATCTTCGGTGCCCAGCGTTTCGTGGGATACGGCTTCGCAGTTCCCATCAACCTCGCCCGGAGGGTGGCCTCCGACCTCATAGAGTATGGGGAGGTAAGGCGTCCCCGACTCGGGGTAACGGTGAGTGACGTCACCGCAGTGGACGCCGAGGCCTACGGCCTGGACGCCATTCGCGGCGCCGAGATCAACACCGTCGAGGACGGCTCTCCCGCTCAGGAGGCAGGAATCCAGGTGGGAGACGTGGTCCTGGCCCTGGACGGAGATTCAATCCAGGACGCCACGGCCCTGACGACCGGACTGGCCGTCAAGGATCCTGGAGACCAAGTGACCCTCACGGTCTTCCGTGACGGCAGAACACAGGAGATCGATGTAACTCTCGGAAGGTTCCAGCCCGAGGACCCAGAGCGGGATCGCCCCATGCCGGAAGAGGAACCGAACGAAGAGACGTGGCTCGGGTTCCGGGTGTCACCCCTCACTCCCCAACTGGCCCGCCGGTACAGCTACGACCGGGAGGTGGGAGTCATCGTATCCGAGGTCGCTCGCTTCGGGGCCGCAGCCCAGGCTGGGGTTCGCCCGGGTCAGCTCATTCTGGCGATAGGGCGGGAACCGGTGGAGACCGTAGAGGATGTGCGCTCCCTGGCGGCAGTCATGGAGTCGGGCTCGGTGGTCTCACTCCGGGTGAAGGATCCCGAGATCGGAGAAACCATCATCAACTTCAGGGCCTGGAGGTAGGACTCGCAACCAACCGACTCTCGGGCACCCCACAGATCTCCCATCGCCCATGGGGAAGGCCATCGGTCAGGGGATTCGTCCCCCTCCCGCCGCTCTCAGCCCTTCTTCCTGAAACCCTATCCAAGAATCAGGAGAGGGCACTCGAGCCCTTCCCGGATACCCGCCGCCACGGCCTCCGATCGCTGCATGGCCGCCCTGGGAATCACCAGGAGTCCGCAAGCGAGCCTTCTCAAGTGACAGGCCACCTTCCAGGCCGCTTCCCTGGGTACGATGGAGATCTCCGCTCCGGCGTCTTCAGCGGACCTGAGGGAAGAGGCGGCAGCCTCCACGAGTCGTGCCCTCTCCTCTCCGGGGGCGTCCAAGATGAGGAACAACTCGGAGTCCCGATCCCGGGTGAGCCGGCAAGCCAGAGCCAGGCCCTTCAGGGCCTCGGGAGAGCCGTCAAACAGGACGCACACACGCTTTCCCATGCGGGCGCCTCTCCAGACCATCATTACAGGCTTCCCCGAGTGTTCGATGACGGCACGGGCCGAGGAACCGGGGCCCAGGCCCAGGGAATGTCTCCGGACACCGAGGCTGATGAGGTCGGCAGTCTTTGCAGCTTCCAGAAGCTCCGATACGACACGCCCTCGGGTCACGCTGAAGGACCATCGGAGCTGGGTATGAACCAGCACCCGATCCAGGGCGCGGCGGACCCGTGTCGACTCCCAGCGAACCTTCCTCTCCACCTCCACCGCCTGGAGCTGGCGGATCTCACCCGACAGGGGATCCATCTCCTTGATCCATGGCACACTGGGCAGGCCGAGAAGGTCACTATCCTCCACGTGGAGGACCCTCAGCTCCGCATCGAGCAGGGCAGCGATACGAACAGCCGCCTGCAGGGCAGCCAATCCGTACTCCGAACCGTCCACCGCCGCCAGGACCGTCCCGATCAGGAGTTCTTCCAATCCTCCCTGCAGGTCAGGCATGGGGCTGCGTCTCCTGGGATCCGTTCCCGAATCGTCTCATGGTCTCTGCCAGCGCAAGGAGACGGCTCTCCACGGCAGCGTTCACGGTGTCCTCGGGAAACCCGCCATCCTCCTGAGCCCCCATGGTCCTTCCGGTCAGGATTTCCATCCCCTGGTCCACCGTCTCCACCGGCCACAGGTGGAACCGGCCGTCCAGAATTGATCTCACCACATCGTCCCGAAGCATGAGGTTCTTCACGTTGGCCGCCGGGATCATCACACCCTGCTCTCCCGAAGGGCCTCGCCTGTCGCACACGTCGAAGAACCCCTCAACCTTTTCGTTGATGCCCCCCACCGGCTGGATCTGTCCATGCTGGTTCACGGAACCCGTCACGGCAATGGACTGCTTCAATGGGATCTCCGACAGGGCCGAGAGAAGAGCGTACAGCTCTGCCGAGGAAGCGCTGTCCCCTTCCACGCCACTGTATGATTGTTCGAACACCAGACTGGCGGAAAGAGAAAGGGGACGCTCCCTGGCGTACCGACCCCCGAGAAAGCCCGCAAGAATCAAGACGCCCTTGGAATGGATCGGTCCGCTCAGCTCCACTTCCCTTTCGATGTCCACCACCTCACCCCTCCCCGGCCGCACTCGGGCCGTAATGCGGGTGGGGTGCCCGAAGGCGAAGTTGCCCAGTTGAAGGACCGAAAGGCCGTTGACCTGACCAACCCGGGCGCCCTCTGTGTCGATGAAGATGGTGTTCCGTTCAATCTCTTCCTGGATCCTGTCCCGGAGCCGGCCGGCTCGGTAGATGGAGTGGTCGATGGCCTCCTGGACATGTTCCGGACCGACGGTGTCGGCCCCCGCCTGTTCAGCCCAGTGGGCCGATTCCCGGAGAAGGTCGAGGATGCTTCGCGTCCGCACCGAGAGCTTCTCGCTGTCCCCGGCCATTCTGGCGCTTCGCTCGATGACCTTCGCCACGGCTTCCTTCCGGAAGGGCGCCAGCTCCTCCCGGTTCACCGCACCCGCGATGAGCCCGGCGAAGAGCTCCTCGGTCTCCCGAGTGCGCTCCATGCGGTCATCGAAGTCCGCTTCCACCTTGAAGAGCTCGGGGAAGTCCGGTTCCAGTCCGGCCAGGAGATAGAACAACCTGCGGCTGCCCAGCAGCACGAGCTTGATGTCCAGGGCCACGGGGGCCGGCTCCAGGGTCACGGTGCTCATCAGGCCCATCATCTGACCTGGGGACTCTATGCGGAGCTCCCGTGACTGGAGGGCCCGTTTCAGTCCCTCCCAGGAGAAGGGCTGGAGGAGAACCCTCTCCGCATCCAGGAGGAGATATCCTCCATTTGCCCGATGGAGCGCCCCGGGGCGGATCAGATTGAAGTCCGTGACAAGGGCACCCTGAAGCGGCTGGTATTCGACGGATCCGGCCAGGTTCTGGTAGGTGGGATGGTCCAGGTATACCACGGGAGCGTGCTCCGACTCGCCATGATCCACCGCCACGTTTACGCGATAGCGTCGCAGGATCGGGTGCTCGGATGCCACAGGCCAATGGGCCTCGCCCCCTGTGGCTCGCCCCAGGCCCACGGGCACCCCGGCCAGGGGGGCGCCCTCTCCCTCCTGTCCTTTCCCTGTCCTTCCCACGTCCTTCAGGATCTCGAGGTTGTCCGCCACATCCTCCTCGATGGAGTCCAGGTGCTCCTGGATGTCCTTGTTGTCCCCGAAGGCATCCCGGACCTCTTCCAGGAGGTCCTTCACCAGCGTCCGGGCCATGTCCCGATCCAGGAACCGGATCCGCTCCCTCAGCTCCCTCTTCGCCTTCGGGAGGCGGAGGAAAATTGTCTTGAGCTTTTCCTGCATGGCTTCGATGTCCGCCTCCACCTTCTTCCGGTCTTTCTCGGACAGTTGCGCCAGGGCATCGGGAGGAATGGGCTCACCGTCCTTCGTGGGAGCGAAAACGAACCCACCGGGAGTTCTCAGGAGGGCCAGGTTCTTCTCCTGCGTCTCCTGTTGGAGAGCCTCCATGGCCTCCTGCTCCTCCTGGGTCGTTTGTTCCGTCTCGGCCTGAATCCGACTCTGGTACTCCTCGCTTTCAAAGACGGTGGTCAGAGCCGGCGCCAGCTCTTCCAGGAAGCGATCCATCATGCCCAGGAGCTTTCGCCCGGTGCCCGGGGGGAGACACACGGCCTTGGGCCGGCTGGCATCCTGAAAGTTGTTCAGATAGCAGAGGTCTTCGGGAACCGGCTCCTCTCCCGCCCGCTCCTCCAAAAAGTGCCGTACGATTTCTCGTTTGTCCGTATCGTCGGGACCCAGGGCAAAGATGTTGAACCCGCTGCCTCGCATCCCGATCCCGAAGCGAACCGCCTCCGCAGCCCGATCCTGCCCCGCAAAGGCCACTGAGCCTTCCAGATCCGCGGTGGTTTCGAAGGTCAGCGCCTCCGGATCACACCGACGATAGAGCTTGCCTTCGTCCGCCAATCCTCGGGGCACATCAAGCGAATCCCCTGAATTCCTCGTCAAGTCCATGACACTCCCTTTCCGACCTCACCCAACTGTGTCTGACCAGGTACGTTTGTGCCTCCGGCCAGATCTCTCAGGCTTTCTCTTCAGTGGGGAACAGTTCCAGCTGGTCCCGAACCTCCAAGGTGCCATGGGCAGCGGACGCCACCTCCCTGGCCGCGTCGGCCTCATGCCAGCAGGCCACGCAACCATGGAGGGTCACGATGCCGTCCTTCACCCTCACCTTCACGTGGTCTTCGTCCACGAGAGAGTTCCGGGACAACGCAGCCGTAATCTCTTCTGCCAGATCCTCATCGGCCACGCTGCGGTCGAGTGCCACCGCCAGGTTATTTCTCACCTCCCTGATTCCCCGAATTCCCGCGAGGAGCCTTTCGGCATACCTGACCTTCCAATGCTCGTCCACGGTGCCCTGGAGCTCGAGGACTCCGTCCTGGACCACGGCCTGGACGTCACAATCGTCCATGCAGAGGTGCCAGCCTATGATATCATTTGCCTTTGCCATCAGGTCATCGTCCTGTCCCCCTGGCACGTTCTGCTTCACCACCACCTGGAGAGCATCCTCCACATCCAGGACACCCTGGGTAGACCAGGCCTGCTCCACCGCAGCAGCCCGGGCCGTGTAACTCGGGACGGTCCCGGTAAGCCTGACCCGACCTTTTCGTACTTCCACACGAACATCCGACGCGTCAACCCTGGCATCCCAACGCAGACCCGCAACCACGTCCAGCATGATGTCCTCGTCCGTTCGCCGGCGGGCACTTACTCGCACCATCTCTCTCTTCCCTCCTTCTCCACGGAAAATGTGGCGAACAACACCTGAGCTTCGTTCTGAGCCTACCTGCGACCTCCCCGCATCACCATTCACCCAGATAGAGATGTGGGATAGGCATTCGGATGGGTAGCCCTCGTCCATTCCCGTCCCCGGCCTATGGAGTGGATGACATTTCCCTCCCCCCAATGAGCACCCGGCGCGCGTGTTGGACCCGCTGCACCGGTGGGGCCGGGGAATTGACCCTCGACGCCGGGCCCCCGGGCCTTATCTTCCCGGAGGGTGATAGGCAACCGGTCCACGGCTCGAAGCAGCTTTTCTTTCGCCGGACCCTCCTGAGACGATTGGATGGCAACATGACCCTGGCAGCGCACCAGCACAATGGCAACGAGGCCCCGGGTGGCAAGTCCCGACAAGTCGACATGGTTGCCCGATCCCCCCTCTTACCGTGACCCGCCCTGTGGGCCTACTCGTCCAGTGGTTCCGGGAACAGGGACTTCTCCGAGGCCCCTTCCTCTTCGTGGACTATTGGGCCAACGTCCTCGGCCTCGAGGGCGTCACGCCTCAAGAGCACAGCACCCGCGGGTTCGTCGATCCGGCCCTCTTCCGTCTCGGGATCGACCGTCCCGACCTGGAGATACCCCGACTCCGCTCCTACCTCCTCTTCTTCCTGGCCGGCCCGGTCCTCTTCGCCTTCCGCTCCTTCCGCCGTCTGGGCCGCTACCGCCTCCGCTTCGGCACGGGGCTGGGCCAGGACGTGCAGGACCGACTCCACCGGTACCGTCTCAGTCTAGACCCGGGCGCTCACTCCTCCAGCTCCTGCAGCGAGCCCGATTCCCCGGGCCGCTGTCATGTCCGCATCGGCGAAACCGTCATAGCCCGGGATGTCCTACACCCACACAGGATCGCGGGATTCAGCTCTCTGTTCTGGGCCGCCAACAAACTGCCCCTGGCATCCCTGGTCGGAATCCTGGTCATCGGCATCGCCGCCCCGGTGCTGGCCAACCTGGGCCTTCTCGAGCTAACCGCCCAGTACTGGATACCCGTAGGGTTCCCCCTCCTGGTACTGGTGCTCTACGCCGTTTTCCGCGAGCTAGTGACAGCGATCCTCGGGGGAATCCCCATCCTTCTGGGAACCTTCCTGGTGGGCGTGCTGCGGCCGGCAACTCCCACCGACTGGCAGGTGTTCTTCTGGTCCCTTGCGGGCATCTTCGCTCTCTACCTGCTGGTCGACTGGTTCTTCCTGCCCCGGCCGGTGCCACCAGCCCTGCTTCTCTACACCCGCCACGGTCCGGGACATCCGTACCTGAGGGAGGAGGATTCGCCCTGGTGGGTCGAGGGCGAGGCTTACTGGGTCTGGCGTTACCTGCTCCTGTCGCCGGCCGAGATCAACAAGTTCTGGGAGCGGGACTGGGAGCGGGTGGACCTCTGGATCCGGGCCGACGGTCCCGAAGCCGGACAGCTGGAGTGGGTGGTGACCGATTTCCATTACAGGGAGTTATGGACTCCCTACCACAAGCTCGGGGACCCGAAGGACCTGGCGCGGCAGCAGGAGAAGATGAGGGCTGTCACCCGAGAGGAGGGTGCCGGCGTATGGGTGGTGGAGGTGGACGCGGACCTGGTCTTCCACACGCCCATGTTGCGGGGCGTTTCGTTCCTGGTGGACAGGGGAGGAATCCCGGTTCGGGGAATCGGGCACATCGGCCGATCCCTCTGGAAACGGGTAAGGGACGACCAGGTGGCCGGACCCCTGATGGCTCTTCACCGCATCCGCCTGGCTCATGGCCTGGACCTGCTTGGGGACCTGCCCGAGCTCATCATGCGCCGGGCCGAAAAGCGGCTCCTGGAGGAGCCGTGGACCCACTGGCGTTATCCCCTGGGCGCTCACCGCCGGCGGGGCCTCCGCCTGTACGAGCCCCTGAGCACGGCCGAGCCACCCCTCGTCGCTGATCCGTCCCTTCAGATCAAGGCTTCCCCCGGGCCGGCACCGGGCCACGGAGGATCAGGATGATGGCAATGGCCGCTATCAGGGCCATGCCGCCGGAGAAGATCTGGGACTGAGTGAGGCCGGCAAGAATCCGTTCCTCGTCACGAAGGAACATGAGATTGAACCGAATTGCGCCATACAGGCCGATGAAGCTCCAGAACACGATGCCGTCCCGAGGCCGGAATATGCGCAGTTGCAGGAACAGGAAGCCGGCCAGTATCCAGTTCTTCCCCGCCTCGTAGAGCTGTGTGGGATGCCTGCATCCCTCTGGCGGCACCGCCAGGTGCGGGTTCATGGAGTAATCCACACAGAAGGGACCCTCATAGAGCGTGCCGGGCATCTCGGCGTTGATGAAGTTGGCGACGCGTCCCGCACCCAGGGCCACGGCAATCGGTATGACCGCCCGATCGGCCACCTGAAGAAAAGGCACCTGATAGCGACGGGAGAACCAGTAGGTGGCCAGCACCACGCCCACCAGCCCACCGTGATAGGCCAACCCCCCTCGCCAGACCGCTATCCATGCGGCCGGATCCATCCCGTACCGATCGAACTCGAACACAAACACATGAAAGAAGCGTGCGCCGAGCAAGGCACCCAGAAAGGAAGCCAAGACCCAGGTGTCCACCCGTTCCTGCGTCATGTTCCGGATCTCGCCCCGGTCCGTCACACGGCCCAGATACCAGCGGGTCAGCAGGAATCCCAGTAGATAGGCCATGGAATACCAGCGGATCCCGAATGTGTCCGTGATCTGCCAGAGGAATGGATCCAGGTCGTGGTAGATCCTGGGCATGTTCTGGTCTCCGAAAAGAGTTGTGAGCTGGGCGCACCGTCGCCTGCGTCCCGTCCCTGGAGAAAGTTATCACATGTGCTGATCCGGCGCCTCGCGCCGAAAGGGAGCCTTGTTCCCCTCCTCCTCACCCGCTCTCCTGCCTCCTGAGCCGGGCCTGGCGCAAACTCCAGATGTCGGCTTCCCACCTCGGGAGCGTCAGGCTGACGGCCACGGCGTGAAGGTTGGCGAGGACTGCGAGACCCAGGGCCCAGGGCACGAGGAACGAGCTCCCGGTCAGGAGGAGTACCAGTGCGGTACAGGCCGCCACCAGCCATGCCACCTTGGCGGACCACATGTGATAGCTGGGCAGTCGCCGAAAACGATAAAACCCCACAACCATCGACACCGTCCAGCTTCCCAGAACCGCCAGGAGCCATCCCATCTGGCTCCGGATGACCTCTCCTTCGAGCCAGAAAAGGGACAGAGCGATGGCGGCATACATGAAGGCATCGACCCCACTGTCAAGGCGGGCCCCCAGGACCGTTCTCTGGTCCAGGACCTTGGCCAGCATCCCGTCCAGCCAATCGCTCAACAGGAGAGCGATCATGATCCAGAGGAACAGGTCCCGGTGATTCTCGTGAGCCGCCCAGAGGAGGGGGAACACTCCCAGCAAGCGGGCGAAGCTGATGACGTTGGGAATGGTCCAGCACCGATCCGCCTCGGGGGATTTCCTCACCATATCCTGGTCCAGAGCAGTTGGGTGATCAGGAAGAAGATGGGAGGAGCCATGGCCATCCTGTAGCACTCATCCGCCGCCTTTCGGGTCAATGTCTCCAGGAGGACCACTCTAAGCCTGCAGGAGGCCAAACGAAAGACACCAAGGATTTCTATCCGAATCCCTATCCCATTGCTGTACCTGGACCCGTGGTGGTATCCATCCCTCTGAGTATCTTGAGGAAGGTTCCCGTCCGGCAGCACCACGGCTCTTGAGGACAAGCAGGGAGAGTGTAAGCCGGCCCAATCCTGAGGACACAGATTCCACGAAAGGAAGAACCATGGGAGGGTTTCGCTTGGGCTCCATCATGGGTTTCGAGATCCGGATCGACGCATCCTGGTTCATCATCTTCTTCCTCCTCTTCTGGTCCCTCTCCGTTGGTGTCTTTCCGTTCCAGCACCCGGATCTTGCCGCGTCCACCCACTACGTCATGGGTTTCACGACCACCATCCTCTTCTTCGCCTCCCTCCTGGCTCACGAGATCTCCCACTCCGTGGTGGCCAGGACGAAGGGCATTCCCGTTGAGGGCATCACCCTCTTCATTTTCGGGGGGATGGCCCACACCCGGATGGAGGCCGAGGAGCCGGGAGACGAGATGGCCATCGCCGGCGTGGGGCCCCTGGCCAGTATCGTCATTGCCGGCTTGTTCGGCGGGATCGCCTGGGTGGGAAACCGAGCCGACTGGTCCGAGGTCGTGGTGGGCCCTGCCGGATACCTTGCGTTCATCAATCTCCTTTTGGCCGGGTTCAACCTGCTGCCGGGCTTCCCCCTGGACGGAGGCCGTCTCTTTCGGGCTGCCGTCTGGAAGGTCACAGGGAACCTGACGCAGGCCACACGGTGGGCGTCGGTGGGGGGACAAGTCCTGGGGTGGCTCCTCATCGGCTTCGGAGCGCTTCAGCTCCTGGCGGGCGCTGCCCTGGGGGGGCTGTGGCTCGTCTTCATAGGATGGTTCCTCAGAACGGCGGCCCAGGCATCCTTCCGTCAACACGTGGTCCAGAATGTATTCCGTGGGGTGCCGGCCCGTGACGTCATGACCTCGGACCCCGCCACTGTGGCAGCGGACCTGACCCTCAGGAAGGTCGTGGACGAGAACTTCCTCCGGCACCGATTCCAGTGTTACCCGGTGGTGGACGTTGATGGAGGCCGGGTTGTGGGGCTGGTGACCCTGGAACAGGTCAAGGAAGTGGATCAGGAGGATTGGGAGCACACTCGCGTCCGAGACATCATGACACCACGAGAGGAGGTGGAAGTGAAGCCGGAGCAGCCCATGACCGAGGTACTGGACCGAATGCAGAAAGGGCGGAGACGGGTCCTGGTGGTCCGGGACGGTCAGCTGAAGGGGGTGATCTCGGCTGGAGACGTGACCCGCTGGGTCCAGCTTGAGCAGGACCTGGAAGGGGTCCGGCCTTCGGTGATACCCGGACCACGGAAGGCTTGATCCATACGGACCAGGAGACGCTGCAGAATCCAGTGCGTCTCAAGAGGTGTTGCCCCACCCGTCTTCCCGGTCTCTATCCGAATCTCTATCTGCCCGTCCCATCCCGGGGGGTTGTTTGTAGCGCCGGCGTCTCCAACCTTGTCACGGAGACCCAAGCCTGGACGGAGGCAGGGCCTGATACCGGATTGCCATTCCTGCGGGACAAGGAGGAGCGAACGGATGGATCAGTTCAAAGACCGGTCCCATGCCGGGACGGAGTTGGCCCGGCGCCTGAAAGACCACGGCGCAGAGGGTGCATTGGTCGTATTGGGAATGGCGCGAGGGGGAATACCCGTGGCCTTCCGGGTGGCGGAGGAGTTGGATGCGCCCCTGGACCTCTTCATCGTGAGGAAGCTGGGAGTCCCGGGCCACGAGGAGCTGGCCATGGGAGCAATTGCCACGGGCGGTATCCGGGTCATCAACGAGGACGTGGTGAGGCATCTCTCCATACCGGAAGACGTTCTCGCCCGAGTGGCGGCCCAGGAACAGGGGGCGCTGGAAAACCGAGAGCGAAAATATAGGGGCGGCCGCAAGACACCGAATCTCGAAGGGAAGACCGTCATCCTGGTGGATGACGGCGTGGCGACGGGAGCATCAATGAAGGCAGCTCTCCACGCCATTCGGGAGCAGAATCCGGACCGGATCGTAGTGGCGGTCCCCGTGGCCCATCCCTCCGTCTGCGAGGAGTTGGAGGAGTTGGCCGACGAGGTGGTCTGCCTTCGGACCCCCCCGGTGATGCAGGCCATCGGGTCCTGGTACCAGGACTTCAGCCAGACTCCCGATGAAGAGGTGCGGGATCTTCTGAACCGGGCGAGGAGGCCGGAAGACGCTTGAGATAGGGTCATTCGCCAGCCGTTGTGGCCCGGATCCGAAACCCCACATGCCAGGCCGTATGGTGGCGGAGCCTCCACGTCTTCGACGAAGAGAGAGACGGCCGAAGCCCCGGGCATGTGTGTTGGGTCAGGAGACCATCGCCACCGTTGACAACGGCCCCGGAAATACGGACCATGCCCCCGGTAAGGGCGATCCCGCCTCCCCCAGACCCGAAGCGCCCCTGGAGGTCCGTCCATGCCCCGACCACTCTCCATCGCCTTCGCCACCGTAGCCCATCTCGTCACTCTCTTCTTCCTCTTCCCACTCAGCCCTGCGAACGCCCAGGGGCGGGCCCAGGACTACATCCGGGCAGACAGTTTTCCCGCCCGGAGCCAGGGGCTGGTGGTGGACGTGGCGGAGACACCCAACTGGATCGAGGAGACCAGTCGGTTCTGGTATCGCAAGTCCCTGGAGGGAGGCCACGCCTTCGTCCTGGTGAACCCTCTGGTCCCGGAGAAGGGCCCCGCCTTCGACCACCAGCGCCTGGCCACCTCCCTGGCCGCCCTCCCCTCCTTCCAGGACGACACCGTCTCCGCCGTCACCCTCCCCTTCAGCCGGTTCACCTTCGTGGACGACGAGAGGGCATTGGAGTTCGTGGCGGCGGACTCCACCTGGCGGTGCGGCCTGGTGGAGTACGCCTGCGAGAACCGGGGGGCCGTGGCCCGGCGGGAGCGGCCGCCCGACCGGGGAAGCGGCGCTCCCTGGCAGGCCGGCCCAGGCCAACTCTGGCGCAACCTGAGCAACCGCCCCCTCGCCTCCCCCGATGGAGTATGGGAAGCCTTCATCCAGAACTACAACGTGGCAGTCCGGAAGGTGGGAGAGGAGAACTATACGCTCCTGAGTTGGGACGGCTCCGAGGGAAATACCTACACGGACCGGTCCATGGTTTGGTCCCCGGATTCAAAGAAGCTGGCCGTTTACCGCGTGATCCCGGGCCAGCCCCGGGAGATCCACTTCATCGCCTCCTCACCCGAGGACCAGCTCCAGCCCAGGCACTCCACCCTCCTCTACGCCAAGCCCGGGGACGTCCTGGACAAGGAGGACCCGGTGATCTTCCATGTGGAAACGGGAGAGAAGATTCAGGTGGACGACCACCTCTTCTCCAACCCCTACACCCTTTCCCGCATGGAGTGGAGGGAGGACAGCCGCCGCCTCACTTTCGAGTACAACCAGAGGGGACACCAGGTCTACCGCATCATGGAGGTGGACGCCACCACCGGGGAGACCCGAGTCGTGATCTCGGAAGAGCCCGAGACCTTCTTCTCGCACTCCGGCAAGCGTTTTCGTCATGACATGGACGACGGGCGGGAGATCATCTGGATGAGCGAGCGGGACGGGTGGAATCACCTCTACCTCTACGACGGCGCCACGGGCCAGGTGAGAAACCAGATCACCCGGGGAGAGTGGGTGGTGCGCAGCGTGGACACGGTGGACGTGGCGGGCCGCCAGATCTGGTTCCAGGCCAGCGGTATGGACCCCGGCCAGGACCCCTACTTCACCCACACCTACCGCATCGACTTTGACGGCACGGGCCTGGTGGCCTACACGGAGGCCGACGGGAACCATTCGGTGGATTTCTCCCCGGACCGGGAGTTCTACGTGAACCGCTGGTCCCGGGTGGACCACCCGCCGGTGGCGGAGCTCCGCAGGACCAGAGACCGCTCGCTGGTGATGGAGCTGGAGCGTGCCGACGCCTCGGCCCTCCTGGCCACGGGGTGGCGGTACCCGCAGGTCTTCGTGGCCAAAGGTCGGGACGGGGCCACGGACATCTGGGGCATCATCATCCGGCCCACCAACTTCGACCCCGGCCGTCGCTACCCCGTCATCGAGAACATCTACGCCGGTCCCCATGGCTCCTTCGTTCCCAAGACCTTCAGCACCCAGGCCGACATGCAATCCCTGGCGGAGCTGGGGTTCATCGTGGTGCAGATCGACGGGATGGGGACCTCCAACCGCTCCAAGGCTTTCCACGACGTGGCCTGGAAGAACCTCAAGGACGCGGGCTTCCCCGACCGGATCCTCTGGCACCAGGCCGTGGCGGAGCGCTACCCCTGGTACGACATCGAACGGGTCGGGATCTACGGCGGATCGGCAGGCGGACAGAACGCCATGGGCGCCCTCCTCTTCCATCCGGACCACTACCATGTGGCCGTGTCCTTCGCCGGGTGTCACGATAACCGCATGGACAAGATCTGGTGGAACGAGCAGTGGATGGGCTGGCCCATCGGCCCCCACTACTCCGCCTCCTCCAACGTGGACAACGCCCACCTTCTACAGGGCAAGTTGCTCCTGGCGGTGCCGGAGCTGGACACCAACGTGGACCCGGCCTCCACGCTCCAGGTGGTGAACGCCCTCATCAGGGCCAACAAGGACTTCGACCTTCTCATCTTCCCCGGCGAGGACCACGGGGCCGGGCGCCGGGGGCCCACCGCGTCCTACGGAGACCGAAAGCGGAACGATTTCTTCGTGAGGCACCTCCTTGGAGTGGAGCCGCCCCCATGGGAGTAGCGCAAACCGCCACGGGAGTGACCTCGGCGGCTTCCCCCGGCCCTGTGCCGATGAGGATACCCGTCGGCCACCCTCCCTTTCTCTACCTGGACCGATACGTGAACGAGGGGACCCGGGCCTACAGCCCCCATGCCGGGTATACCGAAGCCCGGGAGTCGTACCGCCCCGACTCCTCCCATCCTTCCTTTCACCTGCCGGTCTTCCAGCTCCCGGCCGAAGCTCTCCGCGTCTTCGAGGCGAACCCTCCCCAGGCACTCCGGGCCCTCTATATCCGGCCGGAAGGGGTGGCTCTCTGTGTCCACCCCCAGCTCCTGGAGGAGGCCCCGAAGGATCCCTACCTCCGAAAGACCCTGACTCTGGGGACCTCCCGGGACCCCATCACCGTGGCCCCTTCTTCCTCCACCAGGACGCTCTACGTCCTGGACATGGAAGACCCGACCCGACTTGCCGCTCCCCATCATGCCCTGAAGGTCCACTTCCCCTTCAGGATCAGCCGTTACGGAAGAAAGATGCGGGAAGAAGTGGTGGAACAGGCCCTCAACGTCTCCCTGGAGCTGGAGGTGGGTGTGGCTTCCCTGGACCATCGTTTCGCCTTCCTCCGTGAGGTTTTGGGGGTTACTCACCTGGACCTGGAGCCCCAGGCTCCCCGGGGAGAGAACTGGGGGTACCTGGTGCGGGACATGACACCCTTCCCCCCCGTCCAGGAAGCCCGGCGCCTGGTGCCCGCCCATGCCCTCTACGGAAGGGACTTCTTCCACCCGGAAAGACCACCCCTTCTCATGGAGATACTGGCAGGGGACCCGGCGGCTGGGGCCGATCCCCGTGCCTTCCTCCTGGAAGCCCTCTTCCTGCCCATCATCCGCCACTGGGTGGATTGCTTCCTGACCTTCGGTTTCATGCTGGAGCCCCATGCCCAGAACGTCCTTCTGGAGGTGGACGGGGAGGGCGCCCTACGGCGCTTCATTCACCGTGACCTGAGCCTGGGCATCGACATGAGGCGGCGAAGGGACCTCGGCCTTCCCAACGAAGGGCTGAACGACTACAACCGAATGGAGGATGGGACCTTCGCCAGCATCGCCTACGACAGGATGATGGGGGGACACTTCTTCGACCACCTCCTGGCCCCCGTCCTGGCGGCCTTCCCCACGCTGGCCCCGGAGGACTTCCGGGGCCCCTGCCGGGAGGAGTTCGCCCGCCTCTTTCCGGACCACGAACGGTACTTTCCCCGGACGGTCCATTACTTCAGCGAAGAGCGGGACGAGTTCGGCAAGCCCCTGTACCAGGACACGGGAGGGGGGCCGGAATGGAGGCCATAGAAGCCTTGGTGAAGTCCCCGGGCCGGAGCCGCGTGCGGCGCCGGGTGCCAACGAGGGGACCGTAGGGAGTTATCTCCATGGCCATTCGCTGTCACCAGTGCCGTCGCGAGTACGACGTGACCCTCTTCCAGTTCGGAAGAACCATCCACTGCGCCTGCGGCGCCCGGGTAGGACTGGAAGCTCGCGTCGGACCGGAAGTTACGCATTCGGAGCCCCGATTCATGGTGGACGCCATGCTGGGCGGGCTGGCCCGTTGGCTCCGGATTCTGGGCTTCGACACGGCCTATGACCCAGCCATCCCCGACGACGAACTGGCCCGCCGGGGGCTCGTGGAAGGGCGTCATATCCTTACTCGGGACCGTAGCTTCCCGGAGGAGTGGAGGGTGGCCTCCTGCACCATCCTGGAACATGACGATGTGGACACCCAGCTCAGGGAGGTCCTGGAACGCTTCAACCTGAAGGAGAAGATCCGGCTCTTCTCCCGCTGCGGGGCCTGCAACACCCTCCTGAAGCCCCTCCCCAGGGAGGAGGCTCGGGATCGAGTTCCCCCACGGGTCCTCGAGAGTTGCGACGACTTCGCCAATTGCCCCGGATGCGGCCGGACCTACTGGGAGGGCACCCATACCCGGCGCATACGGGCACGGCTGCGGAGTGTCCTGGAATCATGAGCCACCACACCGGCGGATTCTACGGCGACTGTTCCCTCACGCCCGAGGGGCCGGCTTCCCGGCCTCCCAGGGGTGGCACAGAGCCGTCCGGCTGCCGACCTTGTGCAGCACCCGGGCCTTCCGGAACCATCCTACCGGAGGGCCCTCGACCCGGGAACGGAGCGTACCCATGAGCCGTTGGCCGAACCCCCCGACCGCCAGAACCGCAGCCCACTTCCCCTTCCTCACCCTCATCCTTCTCCTGGCCGCCGCTTGCGGTGAGCCGGAAGCGGACCCGGCAGGCACCCTGGAGCCCGCCGACATCCTCATAACCCGAGGTACCGTCATCACCATGGACCCGGAGCGGCGGGTGCTGGAGAACGGGGCCGTGGCCATCGTGGGGGACCGGATCGCGGCCATCGGCCCCTCGGAGGAGCTGGAGGCACGGTTCGCCCCCCGCCAGCTCCTGGACGCCGGCCGCAGCGTGGTCATGCCCGGCCTCATCGACGGGCACGGTCACGCCGGCCACGGCCTGGTGAAGAGCCTGGGGACGGACACGGGAGAGTGGTTCGGGGCCTGTGAGACAATCTATGCCCACGGATCCACCGAAGGCTTCTGGCGGGCCGACGCCCTTCTCACTGCCGTGGAACGCCTGAGGTTCGGCGTCACCACGGGCCTGGCCTTCTTCGGCGGCGGCGACAGCGTCATGCGCACCGACGACCCCCGCTACGGCGACGCCTACCTTCAGGCCATCCGGGACGTGGGGGTCCGCTGGATCCTGGCCCTGGGCCCCCGGCGCCCCCCCTTCCCCCGAGTGTTCACCCACTGGGAGGGCGAGACACGCCACGACGTGGAGGTGACCTTCCAGCAGCAGCTCGAGACCACCGAGACCCTCATTCGGCGATGGCACGGTGAGGGAGACGGCCGCATCCAGATTGCCATCATGTTCCCCACCCATCACCCCGCAAGGATGCAACTGACCGAGGTCGAATTCCAGGACCTGGTGGCCCGCACCCGGGCCGCCCGGGACCTCTCCAGGAAGTACGGCCTCCTCTTCACCCAGGATGGACATACTCAAGGGTCGGTGAAGTTCGCCCATGAGATCCTGGACATCCTGGGGCCCGACGCACTCCTCTCCCACGCCACGGAGCTCACGGAAGAGGAGATCCGGATCTGCGCCGAAACCGACACCCGCATCGTCCACAATCCCAGCGCCATCGCGTCCATCAGGGGACGCTGCCCGGTTACGGAATTGCTGGACGCAGGAGTTACCGTGATGCTCGGATCGGACGGGGTGGCGCCGGACCGGAGCTACGACATGTTCCGCCACATGTTCCAGGCCATGCGCTACCACCGCTTTCACTTCCGTGACCCGGACGTCCTTCCGGCAGGGAAGGTCCTGGAGATGGCCACCATCGACGCCGCCCGGGCCCTGGGGCTGGAAGACGAGATCGGCTCCCTGGAGGTAGGGAAGAAGGCCGACATCATCCTGGTGGACCTGTTCAGGCCCCACCTCTACCCCCCCAACATGCCCCTCTACCGGGTCGCCTACTTCGCCAACGGTAACGACGTCAAGACCGTCATCGTGGACGGTCAGGTCCTCATGCTGGACCGGCAGGTGAAGACGGTGGACGAAGCCCGGGTCCTGGAGCTCGCTGACCAAGAGCTCCGGGCCGCCCTGGACCGTACCGGCCTGCACCACCTGGTGGAGACGCCGGAAGGGTTCTGGGGGGAGACAAGGCTTCCGCGCTGAGGAGTCGGGGCCGGAGACTCCAGGTCCCAGCCTATCCTTCGCGGCCATCCGCCTCCGGGGCTCGCCGCCTCCACGCGGCTCCATGGGCTGCGGGGACAGCAGTAGGCCATCCGACAGAGGTATGGTTGGGATCAGGGGTCGTCAACAGGGACCACCTGCGGGATCACGCCGCCCGGCTCCCCGTAATGCGGCACCATCCCTTGCTGCTCCAGGGGGATTCCGGGTAGGGGGATTCCGAACCGCTCGTGGTCCAGGACGTAGTACAGGCATCCGAGTTCTTCCGGAGGGCGTTCCCTGGCGAAGGTCTCCGCGTGAGCCAGGGCCGCCAGCCACCTCTCCTTCGAGGCCGCCAGGTCGAAGGGTCCGGCCAGCTGCAGCCGCTCGAAGTCCTCCGGACGGTGCCGACCCCTGCGCTTCAGCAGCTCCAGCAGCGAGAGAGGGCTGAATCCCGGATCCTTTCCCACCGCCGCCCAGCACAACCCCGCCAAGGGGAGGATGCGTTCGTGGGCGAACAGGATGTCTACGAAGTCCCGGGCTTCGTGCCGCCCCGCCAGCACAAGGACCTTGTTGATGGCGAGATCCACCGGATGGAGAAGCAGACCGCCCAGAGGGTCCCGCACCAGAGGCATGAAACGCCAGGCGGAATCGTGCGCCCAGTCCACACGGGTCGCCCCCCCCTCGCCCTCGACCACGGCACGCACGAATCCCGGAAGGCTCAACTCGATCCGGACCTGGTAGCCGGCCTCCTCCAACCGGGAGCGGTCGGCGGCAAAGACACCGGCCACACGAGCAAGAGCGTCGTGGAAGAAGTCCAGGTCATCGCTGAAGCGGGCCGAGTTGGGAGCGAAATGGAGCGCCGCCCCTCCGGCCAGGTACCGGCCATCCTTCTCAGGGGGCCCGAGGGTGGCGAGCACCGCTCGCTGGAAATCTGTCAGCGGCACAGCCGGGCTCCGATCGTCCATGCTTCCCGGTTCCCATACTTCATGAGTTGCTCCGCCACCCACGGTACCTCGGCGAGTCCGATCTCCAGGTCGGGCCGGTAGGACCAGAAGCACATGGTCCGGAAACGCCGGAAGGCCCGCCGGGCCTC
>PXFI01000140.1 GCA_003564295.1 Gemmatimonadota bacterium
CCAACATCCCCAGCAGGACCACCACGGCCAGCGAGTTGCCGGCTGTGTCCAGGAGGAACCGGTCCCGCCATGTCATGGCCTCCAGCTCCCGCATGGCTTCGGCCAGGCCCACCGGGCCCTCGGGCCTCGGTGCCGGTCGCCCCGGCGCCGCCGCCACAGCGGGAGTGTCCCGGGGGGAAACTGGAACGGTGTCCACAGCCACGGGCTCCAGAATCGGCTGCAGGGCTGCGGTATCCACCAGAGCCGGCGCCGTGTCCGGCGGCTCCGGCACGGCCGTGTCGGCCGGAGGGGCCTCAGGCGTATCTACGACCTCCACAGTGGGCGTATCGACAACCTCCACGGCAGGCGTGTCCACAACCTCCACGGCAGGCGTGTCCACCGGCGGAGGCACCACCGTGTCCTCCACCACAGGGGTGTCGGCCACCGGAACGTCCTCTTCCGGAAGGGGGGCTTGGGGCGCCACCCTGCGATCCGGGTAGCGGGGGTCCAACATGTCCTGGGCTTCCAGGAATTCCAGGAGCACCGGAATGTCCGGAAAGTCGATGCCCCGGGAGGCCAGACCCTCTTCCACTATGGACGGGAACCTGGAAGGGATCTCGAAGCCTCCCACCAGGACCTCGTCTCCCACCACCATGAGGGGAACGGCCCACCGGTCCTGGGGAACACTGAAGTGCCGGATGGCGGCATAGAAGAGATTGTTGGCGAATTCCCGGCTCGTGTCGAAGCCCAGGATCACCAGCCGGTCCCCATGTTCCTCCTGCATGGGCAGCAGGTAGTCGGAAATGACGTCGTGGCAGTGCGGACAGGTGGGATGGTAGAAGAAGATGGCGTGAACTGCGGGTGGCGGATCCTGTGCTGCGGCGGGAGCACAGGGTGCAAAGAAAGACGCAAGCAAGAGAACAGGGCCGATCACTAATCTCACTGCAGTTCCTCCTGGGGGGGCCATCGGCGCCAGGGCCGGATCCGCCCCCGACCACTCCAGAATCGAATGAAGTCCTCGTCCACCCCTGGATGTACCCCGGGAGCCCGGAATCCTGCCCGAAAACCGATTCAACATAATGGACGTCACCTCTCGGGGACCAGGGTACGGCAGCGCCGTCTCGTCGGGCTTTCCACCCCAACTCCCGGGCCTTAAGCTACCTTCATGATTCCCGGAATGGGTCCAATCCGCTACTTCCTGAATCCCAGGGCCGACCCGGGTCAGCCCTACGGGCCGGAGCTGTCGGCGATTCTGAACGCCAAAGCTCACGAACTGGCGTTCCAGGAGATCTCCTCCCTGGAGGGGTATGGCCCCACCCCCCTCTTGGAGCTCGGAGGCCTGGCGCGGCGCCTGGGCATCCGCTCCCTCTGGTACAAGGACGAGTCCACTCGCCTGGGCCTGGGCAGCTTCAAGGCCCTGGGTGGGATCTACGGGGTGTTCCGGGCCCTGCGGGACGCCGTAGGCGGCGATTTGGCCCTTCGGGACGTCCCAGGCGGGGATCCTGCTCTGAGGGAAGCCGTTGCCGGCCTCACCGTCACCTGCGCATCCGTGGGGAACCACGGGCGGGCTGTGGCCCGGGGGGCGGCCCTCCTCGGGTGCCGGGCGGTCATCTTCCTCCCCGCCCGCACTCCGCCGGAGCGGATGCAGGCCATCCGGAAACTGGGAGCGGAGATCGTGACAGTGGACGGCACCTACGACGACGCGGTGCGGCGGGCGGCCCGTGAGGCCCGGGAACGGGGCTGGACCGTGGTCTCCGACACGGCCTACCCTGGCTACGAGGAGATCCCCAGGCACATCATGCAGGGGTACACGGTCATGGTGCGGGAGGCCCTGGCGGAGTTGCCTGTGGGTGTATTGCCGACCCACGTTTTCGTCCAGGCCGGGGTGGGGGGATTGGCAGCGGCGGTCACGGCCCACCTCTGGGAGATTCTGGGCCCTGACCGCCCGCGGGTGGTGGTGGTCGAGCCCCAGGAGGCTGACTGCCTGCTCGAGTCCGCACTGGCCCTTGAGTCTACACCCGCCCTTGAGTCCCCGCCGGCCATGGAGCCCTCGGCTTCCAAGGGCAGCCTGGCCACCTCCATGGAATGCCTGGCATGCAGGAACCCGTCCACCGTGGCCTGGAGGATTCTGAGGGAGGGCGTTCATGCCTTCCTCACGATCCCGGACCGTGCGGCGGAAGAGACGGTGGTATTCCTGCGACGCGGCCTGGGCGGCGATCCCCCGGTCCACACCCAGCCGTCCGGTGCGGCTGGACTTGCGGGGCTCCTGGCCGCGTTGCACGAACCTGGTCTCGCCCGGCCCTTGCACCTGGATGCCACCAGCCGTGTTCTCGTCTTCGGGTCCGAAGGCCCCCTTTTCAGGAGGAACGACCATGAGTGACCTGCCAAGGCCTCCCAAGAGCCACGACGACTTCGTAACCACCTTCCCCGAGCTGGCCCGCGCCTGGGAGATGGTGGGGGCCACCGGTAGAGAAGGCCCCCTGGACGACAAGACGGCCCGTTTGGTGAAGCTGGCCGTGGCCATGGGAGCCCAGCATGAGGGCGCTGTCCACGCCAACGTCCGGAAGGCCCTGGCCATGGGAATCACCCGGCAGGAACTGGAACAAGCCGTGGCCCTGGCGGCAGGCACATTGGGGTTTCCCCAGGCGGCGGCAGTGTATACCTGGATCAAGGACCTGCTTTGAGCCCGGAGCGGGTGCGCTCCACCAGGCCGCCTGAGCTTTCGACCGGTCGCCTCGAGCTTTCGACCGGTCCGCTTGAGCTTTCGACCGGTCCCCCCGAGCGGTTCCCCCGCCTCCGGCTCTGGCTCTGGAGGCAGGGCAGGGCGCTCGGGTTGCGTCGAACAACTTCGTGGAGCTCTTCAACGGGGGTGATACCATGTCGATCTCGAAGCTCCGTGAGGACGCATTCGCGGTATTCCAGGCCGGCCTCCGGGCCGCTGACGCCGGCGAGGCGGTGCGCAGGCACATCCAGCGCCGCGGCCACCTCCTGACCCTGGCCGGAATAGCTCGTGACCTGAGAGAATGCCAGGCGATCTGGCTGGTTGGCATGGGAAAGGCCTCGGCAGCCATGGCCAAGCCCCTGGTGGAGCTCCTGGGGGACCGCATCTGCGGTGGCGTCATCAATGTGAAGCAGGGACACGGGCTCCCTCTGGAGGGAATTCGAGTCAACGAGACGGGCCATCCCGTCCCCAACGAGGCCGGGATCCGGGGAACCCGGGAGATCTTGGAGCTGGTGGGAAGGACGGGCCCCCACGACCTGGTGCTGTGTCTGGTATCCGGGGGCGGATCTGCCCTGTCTCCGGCCCCGGTGGAGGGCCTCACTCTGGAAAACAAGCAAGAGGTGACCCGGCGGCTCCTGGAGTGCGGTGCCACCATCCACGAGATGAACTCCGTGCGAAAGCACCTTTCGACCATCAAGGGGGGCCAGCTGGCCAGGGCGGCCTTCCCCTCCACCGTGTTCTCCCTTCTCCTCTCCGACGTCATCGGTGACGACCCGGGTACCATCGGTTCGGGCCCCACGGCACCGGACTGGAGCACCTTCGCCGATTGCCTGGAAATCCTGAAGCGCTACCGCATCCGGGACCGCATCCCTGCCGAGGTCCTCCGTCTCCTGGAAGCCGGCGCGGAAGGCGCCCTTCCGGAGACGCCCAAGCCTGGTGATCCCATCTTCGAGAAGGTGAAGAACATGGTGGTGGGAGGAAACGCCCGGGCCGTGGAGGCCGCCCGGGCCAAAGCGCAGGAGATGGGATACAACACGCTGGTGCTTTCTTCCTTCGTGGACGGTGAGGCCCGGGAAGTGGCCCGCGTCCACGCCGCCGTCACCAGGGAGATTCTGGCCAGGGGGAACCCCCTCCCACCCCCGGCCTGCGTCATCTCGGGGGGAGAGACCACGGTAACCCTCCGGGGACGGGGCCTGGGGGGGAGGAATCAGGAGTTCGCATTGGCCGCAGCGCTGGCCATCCAGGGACTGGAAGACGTGGTGATCCTCTCGGCTGGGACCGACGGGACCGACGGCCCCACGGAAGCAGCCGGGGCAGTGGCCGACGGCAGCACGGTGTCCCGGGCCCGCGCAGCCGGCATGGACGCCCGGAGCCACCTGGCCGACAACGACTCCTATCATCTCTTTCAACCTTTGGGAGATCTCCTCTTGACAGGCCCCACCCTCACCAACGTCATGGACCTGCAAGTGGTAATGGTGGGTTGACGTCCTCCCCACCTCGAAGCACGCGGCGCCCCCCTCGGCCCCCACGCAGGCCTCCTTCGCCCATGGAGGCCCCGACGGGGCCCGTTCCGGGCCGCGGGAACGGCTGCACCCCAACTCCGCATCCTGGACCGGCGCCTCCATCGCTCGCGGAACTGGGAGTCCCATAGACACCGGATTCCGCAATGCTCGATGGCGTGTAGGGTCCGATGCGGGCTTAAGAGCCAAATAGTGGCCGAATTCCGCAACCGTTCTCGGCACCGTACTAACATACGGATTTGGGGGTCTTTTCCCGGCCCGGACCCGGAGCTTTCGGTTCGCAAAAGCTACCGGGAGGGCCCTCCTCCCTTTGGGCCCGCGAAAGAAGTTGGAAAGTCCACTCTCAGGTGGTCTTGACGGAGCCTCTCCGGTCTTTTCAATTGCCATATTCCTTAACCCCCTCACGCGTGACAGAATCCTCAACTGCCCTCCCCAAGACACGGGGCCGAAAACAGGGCATGAGGCAGGAGGTTACGTTGGAGCCCTTGCGACCGGTGGTGCTCGAGCGGCTCATCAGGTATCATCGGTACCTGTCCGAGCTCACCGCCCGTTCGTCACTCCACGCCATCACCAGCGCCCAGTTGGGAGCAGCCCTCGACATCGACCCCACCCAGGTCCGGAAGGACTTCGGGGCCATGGGTCTCACGGGCATCAGCCGGGTGGGCTACGAAGTGTGTGAGGTGTGCCGAGCCATCCGCGTGGTGTTCGCCTTCGACCACCCTCACTCGGCGATCCTGGTGGGCACCGGACGCCTGGGGAGCGCTCTTCTGCACTGCCCCGTGTTCGCCCGGTTCGGCCTCCGAATCGTTGCGGCCTTCGACAACGACCCCGCAAGAATCGGGACGGAGATCGCCGGATTTCAGGTACGCTCCGCCCGAACCATGAGGGCCTTTGTACAGAAGCACCACATCCCCCTGGCCATTCTCACCATCCCGGAGGCGGCATCCCAGAGGGTGACCGACCGCCTTGTGGCAGCCGGGGTCAAGGTCATCTGGAGCTTCGCCCCCACACGGCTCACGGCGCCGGGGGGCGTCCTGATCCGGCATGAGCACTTCTCCCTGAGCCTGGCCCACATCGCCTATCATCTGAACCCGTATCCTGCATCAACGACCTGAAGTGGGCAGAACCATCGCCTGCGGAAGGCCGCCGGTGTCGGGCTCGAGCGATACCGCCTTGTCCGGAAGAGCCTGAAGCACTAAATGGTCTGCGCGGAATAGACCCGGCCTGACCCGGGCGGGGGATCAGTTTGTGCACGCTTCGGAAGACGGAGCTCACTCGAGGAGAGAACCGCCGCACCGGTGGCCCCGGACAGGAGGCCGCGCCCATGGCCATCGGAGCGAACGAGGAAGAAGGCATGTCCAGACCGGTGATGCCGTCAAGATGGGCATCGGCGTGCTCACGCCCCTGGAGGAGAAGGTGGCGGCCAAGCTCCAGGGCCCGACCGCGGGAAAGGCCCGGCCGCAGGAAACGTGAAGAAGTACTGGTGCTCCCTTTCTTGAGGTTCAACTGGAGGAAACAGGATGGAAATCGTCACACTCGGCGGAAAGCAGATAGAGATCGATGAGGATGGATTCATCCAGGATCCCGACGCTTGGGACAATGCCGTGGCTGCGGACCTGGCCAAGACCGAGGGCGTGGACGATCTGACGGATGATCATTGGAAGATCGTGAACTACCTCCGGGAATACTACCTGGAGTTCAGCATGGCTCCCATGATCCGCAAGCTCTGTAAGCAGACTGGCTATTCCCTGAAAGAGATCTACGACCTCTTCCCCAGCGGCCCCGCCAAGGGAGCCTGTAAGGTGGCCGGTTTGCCGAAACCCACCGGCTGCGTATGAACGGAGGAACGGGCACGACGCCCCGGATCCCGCAGGCGCCTCCCTCACCCGATCCGGCCCAGGAAGCTCCATCCTTCAGGTTGAGGAGGAGGTCCAGGTTGGAGAGGAGGTCCAGGTTTGTGACTATTCGACTCGCAGGATCAAGGTGACCGGAATCACCGGCCTTCCCCACCACGCAGAGCTTCCATCGGGTGAACCCCCGGAATCAACGACCTGGTGGCCAACGCAATGCTCTTGACCTGGGAGAGGAAGCGCACCCACAATTCAGGTTAGAGCCCATCACTGGCATGGAACTTGAAGGTCAAAGGTTTCTATCGCTGGAGGGGCCCATCTGTCCTCCGTCAGCATCCCCTTCGTGAAAAGGAGGTGGCCTACCCGGAAGACAACCCCCACATCTTCCCTATCATCAGGGGAAGTCGGAAAGAGGTTCTACCGGCCGCGGGAGTTCGCCGCCCCATCCCGTGCGGAAAGCGTTTCGCTCAGCGATGCCCACCCAGAATCGGGCGTGAGTGGTGACCTATGACGAATATCGTGAAGAAGAAGAGAAGGAAGAAGCTCGGTACGACGTCATACCTGGCCATTACCAGCTGGGAGGCCTCGCGCCTGCGGCCCAGGCACGTGGAGAAGAAGCCGCCCTGCACCCATACATGCCCCAGCGGCAACCATGTCCGGGGGTTCATCACCACCCTGGCCGATGCCAAGGAGTTGGGCAAGACCCGGGAGCAGGCCCTGGAAGAGGCCTGGCACATCTACACCGACACGAGCCCCTTCCCTTCCGTTTGCGGCCGGGTCTGCCCCGCGCCCTGCGAGGACGGGTGCAACAGGAAGGACCTGGATGAGGCGGTGGGCATCAACAAGATCGAGCGGTCTATCGGAGATTTCGGCATCGAGCACAACCTCGCCCTGCGCAAGCTCTCCAATGAGAAGAAGCCCCAGAAGGTGGCGGTGGTGGGCGGAGGCCCCAGCGGCCTCTCCGCCGCCTATCAGCTGGCCCGCCGGGGCTACGGCGTGAAGGTATTCGAGGCCACGGCCAAGGCCGGCGGAATGCTGCGCTGGGGCATCCCGGGCTATCGGCTTCCCGAAGAGGTGCTGGAGGCCGAGATCCAGAAGATCCTGGACACGGGCGCCGAGATCGAGTACGGCGTCAAGATCGGCAGGGACGTCACCCTGGATCAGCTCAAGGCGGACTACGACGCGGTCTACGTAGCCCTGGGGGCTCAGCAGGGCGTCAGCCTGGGCCTGGACGGCGAGGACGCCCCCAACATCTTCAGCGGGGTGGACTTCCTGAGTCGCTTCCACCACGGCGAGAAGCTCCATCTGGGCAAGGACGTGGTGACCATCGTGGTGGGGGGAGGCGATACGGCCATCGATGCCGCCCGCATCTGCAAGCGCCTCGGCGCCAACGTCACCGTCCTCTACCGCCGGACGCTGGCGGAGATGCCCGCCATCAAGGAGGAAGTGGACGAAGCCCTGGCCGAAGGGATCAAGATCGAGTTCCTGGCGGCCCCCGCCGGCTTCGTGAAGGACGAGCGCGGCTACGTCTCGGCCATGAAGGTCATCAAGATGGAGCTGGGTGAGCCCGACGCCTCCGGGCGGCGGCGGCCCGTGCCCATAGAGGGATCGGAATACGAGATTCCCGCTTCCGCCATCATCTCCGCAGTAAGCCAGCAGCCCGATTTCACCGGGTTTGAGTCCCTCATCGAGGTCCCGGGCAAGGACTGGATCAAGGTGGATGAGGACGGCCGAACCACCCAACACAAGATCTGGGCCGGGGGTGATGTCACCAACCTGGCCCTGGTCACGGACGCCATCGGCCACGGCCGGCGGGCTGCGGATGACATGGACCGGGCCTTTACCGGCAGTGCCAGGCAGGTGGATGTCCGGAAGGTGGTCTACTCCGACGATATGGTCCTCTCCCATTACGAGAAGGCGGAGCGGTTGGCCGCCAGCCATCGCGGCCTGGATGAGCGCATGGAATTGGACGCGGAGGTGAACCTGGGGTACACGGAGGAGCAGACCTTCCTCGAGTCCCGGCGTTGCATGAGTTGCGGATACTGTATGGACTGCGAGAAGTGCTGGCTCTACTGCCAGGACCAGGCCATCACCACACCCCAGGAAAAGGGGAGCCTCTGCGGCTGGAATCTCGAGAACTGCACGGGCTGCAGGAAGTGCGCCGAAATCTGCCCCTGCGGGTTCGTCGAGATGCACTGATTGTTGAGGGGCCACGGACTCCACCATGCCCCTCTCCCATCCTTGGAGGGGTTGGTGGAGGGACTCCCCGGGAGCCGGCAACGGGAGCCGCCCCTCAGCGAATCTCCCAGTGAATGAAGGGCTCCTTGATGTCCACCATGGCGTTCACGATGAGCTCCACCAGGCCGCCGTACGTGATCCCGCTCCTTTCCAGGGCTCCGTAGTACTGAAGCAGGTCCCGGAGTTGGCCTTTGCAGTTGGAACAGGGAGCGCACAGATACTTCTTCACCTCGGGCCCCGGCTGGTCGGCGAAGGCGTCCAGGATCTGCTTGAACTTCACCCGGCTGCCCACGTTGATGCGCCAGTCCGTGAAGTTGAAAGGGGACATGACGGCGAAGCCGCTCCCCCCCCCGCAGCAGTAGTTGTGGACCCCGTGAGGTGTCATCTCCCGGTACTGGGGACAGAGGTAGCGCAGGATCCGCCGCTGGGGCTCCACGATGCCCAGGTTCCGCACGATGTTGCAGGGATCGTGGAGGGTCACGGGGAAGTCGTTCTTGGAGGGATCGAACTCGATCTTCCCGCTGAAGACGATCTCCTCCAGGAGGGTCAGGGCGCTCTCCCTGGGGATGGCGTCACTGCCCAGGATCCGGTCCGCCACCGCCATCATGGCCTTGTGCTGGTGGCCGCACTCCCCCATGACGATCTTCTTGACGCCGAGCTTCTTGGCGATCTGAACGTGGGTCATGGCGACGCGGGCCAACTGGACGTCGTCGTAGAAGAGGCCGTAGTTCACGCCATCATAGCCCACTTCGTGGGAGGAGAGGGTCCAATCCATGCCGGCGGCGTTCAGGATGATGGCGAAGGCGCCCGGGTTCTCGGGCCAGGCCAGGATCTCGCCGGCGTTGTGGATGAGGAGGAGCTCGGCCCCCTCCTTGTCGAAGGGGCTGTCGGCGGAAAAGCCCGTGACGTCCTGCATGTCCTCGTCGATGAACTCCACGTTGTCCTTCAACACCATGGGGTTCATCCCGGTGGAGGAGCCTACCTCCAACTGGAGGACGGTCCCCTTCTCGTGGAGCTCCCGGGGCGCCCACCCCAGCTCCTGGCTGAAGAGCTTGCGGATCTCATGGGCAATCAGGCCGTTGTCCACCCCCATGGGACAGGTCTGGGCGCAACGCCGGCAGAGGTGGCAACGGTAGGCCAACTCGTACAGCCGGGTGATGGTGTCCCAGTTCAGTTCCACGTCGGCCCCGGTGAAGGGGGCCAGGAGCTGCCCGCCGGGCTTCACGTACTTCTTCACCAGCTTCCGGAAGACGTCGGACCGGTAGGTGGGGCGGTAGATCTCCTTCCTTCTGTCCGTGGCCATGAAGACGTGGCAGGCATCGGCGCAGGTCTGGCATCCCACGCAGTATTCCAGGGAGAGGGTAAGGGGCTGGAGGAACTCCCAGTTGTTCTCCCTCGAGAGAAGCTTCTTGAGCCCCTCCAGGAATTGGTCGACGTACTTCTTCTCCTCCTCCGGGGTTCGGGGACTGGGGAGCTTGGTGGTGGCGATCCCGTCCAGGGTGCAGACGGCGTTGGCCTTCGCCTTCTCCGAGAGCTCCTTCCACCCGGGCTGCTCCTCCGCCTTGTCATAGGGCGGAGGGAGGGGAAAGAGCTCATCGGGCCCGATGGGATCCAGGACCTTCAGGTCCCTCCGGGCCATGTCCCTGGCCGTGATCTTGCGCTCGTTTCTGGTCTTCCCTTCCGTCACCTGCGCCTCCCCATCATTCCTCGTCTTCCTGCGGCCGTTCGAGGTCCGTGGCAATGTCCACCCAGGTCTTCTTCCCGTCGGCCCTCACGTGGGGACCGGCCCATGTCACGGGTTGATTCAGGAGCTTCTTCAGCTCCAGGTCCAGCTTGCTCCCGGCCGTCACCGGCTCGTCGTCCCAGCGCACCTTGTGGTAGGTGAAGTACTTGGCCACGAAATGCATCATCTGGGTGAAGGGAAGGTAGGCCAGGAAGAGGAGAGCGAAGACCAGATGGGCTACCACCATGCCCGGCAGATCCGTCGGGACGCTGGCCCTCAGGAGCCCGCCGGCGAAGCCCATGACGTGTCCCGTGAACCCCGCCACAGCCAGAACGGTCCAGAGCCCCGTGACGAACATGGCCAGGAGGACCAGGAGGTTGATGTAGGTCACGGGGGCCGTGGAGTTCCTCATGCCGTCGTCCGTAAGGCGCACGAAGAGGAGCCCCAAGGCACCCAGCATTCCCAAGGCATACCCCACTCCCGCCAGGAGGCGCAATCCTCCTTCGAGGACACCCCAGCCCGCCATTTCCACGCCCACCACCGACGCAAGGCCTCCTATCACCACGAGACCTCCGGCCACCACCAGGAGGTAGAGGCCGAAATGGAAGGGGAACGACAGCCGCCAGAGCTTTCGATTGTGTTCGAAGAGGGCCTTCAGGAAGACGATCTCCTTGAGCATGTAGATGGCTTCAGCGGCGTGGTCCTTATGCCTGGGCCTGGTCCACCAGTTCACCTCCTCCAGGTAGGATCCCCCGTAGTGCGACTTCCCTTTCTCGTGGGGAACCGGCGCCAGCTCCCACCGGAGGTGCACCGGAAGTCTGGCCAGCCGTACCGACCGGATGACGAAGGCCAGTAGGAAGATGCCCAGCAGAACGTAGGAAAGCAGAAGAAGCGCTGAAGCGAACATTGGTCCTTTCGCAGCTGGCCCGTGCTTGGATTGTCCGATATCTGGGGAACCTCGGCCCCCCGGATGGCCCGGGACATGGGATCGTGGCATCTGGGAGCAATTTCCGGGCCATGGGTGGGCCGGCTTCCCAGCCGTTGCACCTTCCGAAGGAAGATGGGGCAAGGTGCTCCTCACGGGAACACGAAAGCAGGAAGATCATGGCTAAACGGAGATCCGGCTCCGCTCAGGCCCTACTGTCGATGAAACCCAACACGTTCCCACCCCGTACTGCTCCTCATGGGTATCCTGCTGCAGGATCTCCGCTTCGGCGCCCGCATGCTGGCCCGGACCCCGGTGGTCAACCTGGTGGCCACGCTGTCTCTCGCGCTGGGCATCGCCGCCACAACCTGCGTCCTTGCGCTCCACAGGGCCATGGTCCTGGAGCCCCTTCCCTTCGCCGAGCAGGATGGGCTCATCCTGGTTCGGGAGCTCCGGCACGGCGAGAGCATCGACTTCGCCTACGCCCCCTCAGCCCCAAATTTCCGGGATTGGCGGGAGGCCACCACCGCCTTCACCGAGATGGCCGCGTTCAGCACCCGTACACAGAACGTCACGGGGGTGGACCAGCCCGAGCAGATCCAGTTGGCGTTGGGAACGCCGAACCTCTTCCAGGTCCTGGGAGTGGGGCCGGCCCTGGGGCGCGCCTTCCGCCCCGAGGAGGGAACCGCCGGTTCCGCACCCGTGGTGGTCGTCACCCACCAGTACTGGACGAGACACTTCGACGCCGACCCGGAGGTCCTGGGCCGGACCCTGATCCTGGACGGAGTCCCCCACACGGTGGTGGGGGTCATGCCCGAGAGCTTCGAGATGCTCCCGGCTGGGGTCAGGGTGTTCAAGCCCACGGACCTGATGGACGACGAGAACCGGGCCTCCCGGGGTTGGATGGTCTTCGGCCGGCTACGTCCCGGGAGCACCGTGGAACAAGCCCGCGCCGAGCTGACGGCCGTCCATGCCCGTCTCGAAAGGGAGCACCCTGATGCCAACCGGGGGTGGGGAGTCCTGGTGCAACCGGCACGAAAGTGGTTCCCGGGACCCACCGACACCAAGTTGAACTACCTCCTCCTGGCCGTTTCCCTCTTCGGCGTGGCCATCGCCGGCGCCAACGTGGCCAACCTCCTCCTGGCCAGGGCCGAGGCCCGCATGAAGGAGATGGCGGTCCGGACCGCCCTGGGAGCCGGGCGAGGAAGGATCCTCCGGCAGCTCCTAACCGAGAGCACCCTCCTGGCCCTGGGGGCGGCGGGACTGGGGCTCCTGTTCTCCATCTATCTCATCCGGGCCCTCAGGGCCACCATCCCACCCACCCTTCCCCAGAGCTTCCTGCCCACCCTGGACCCCCTCACGGTAGGGGCCACGCTGGTGGTGGCCGTCAGCGCCGGCATCCTCTTCGGCCTGGCCCCGGCCATCCACGCCACCCGGGGAGACCTCCAGGGGAGCCTGGGTGAGGCGAGCCGGGGGGGGACCGCAGGACGCCGCCGCAAGCGGCTCAGAAGCTTCTTCGTGGTGGGGCAGGTGGCGGTGGCCCTGGCCCTCATTTCAGGGGCCGGAGGGCTACGGGAGGCCAGCCAGATCCTGTTCAACCCCGATCCCGGGTTCACCGCCCCGGGCCTCCTCACCTTCACTGCCGTCCTTCCCGAGTACCGGTACCCAGGCGCGCCGGAGATGCGGGAGATGCAGGAGGATCTCCTCCGGACGCTGGAGACAGTCCCCGGCGTCCAGGGAACCGCCCTCATGTCCACCCTCCCCCGGAGCCAGGGGAACCCCTCCGCCCGCTTCCAGGTGGTAGGCCGGGAGGTGGAGGACCCGGACGAGCGGCCCTGGGTCCACCTTCAGGCCGTGAGCCCGGACTACTTCGCCACCCTGGAGATCTCCCGCCTGGAGGGCCGCCTGCTGGAGCCCTCGGACCGAGAGGAGGCGCCCCTGGTGGCCGTGGTGAACCAGGAGCTGGCCCGGCGGTTTTTCCCGGGGGAGGAGGCACTGGGCAAGCGCATCGACATCCAGGGTCAGCCCCGGTTGGTAGTGGGGGTGGTGGGGAATGTCGCCCACTCCCGCATCCCCTTCGACGGTCTCGTGGAACCGGCGGTGTATCTCCCGTCCGCCCAGGCTCCTCCCAGGAGCTTTGCCGTGGCCTTGAGGGCTGCCGGTGACCCCCGGGGGCTGGCCGCCGACGTCAGGAACGCCGTCCGGACCGTGGACCCGGACCAGCCCATGGCCAACCTCAGGACCCTGGAAGAGCACATCGAGGAAGAGCTGGCCGCCCCCTGGCTCCTCATCGTGTTCGTGACCGCACTGGGCCTTCTGGCGGTGGGCCTTTCGGCTATGGGCCTCTACGGGGTCATGGCCTTCAGCGTGGCCCAGGAGCGGAGGGAGATCGGAATCCGCATGGCCATGGGGGCCCGGGACGGCCAGGTGGTGGCCATGGTGGCCCGGCGAGGGCTCTTCCTCACCGGGATCGGACTGCTCCTGGGGGCCCCCCTGGCCTTCCTCCTGCACCGGGCCGTCCTGGCCACCCTGGACCTCTTCGACCTGGAGCTGGCCCTCACCTTCACCCTGGCGGCCGTGGCGCTCCTGGTGGCCACGGCGGCCCTGGCCTCCTACCTCCCCGCCAGAAAGGCCGCCACCGTTCACCCCGCCCGGGTGCTGTCGGTGGATTGAACGGAAGGCTGCCACGGTCCACCCCGCCCGGGTCCTGTCCCTGGAGCAGGTGCTCCACCGTCCTTGAGGGCGACCCGAAGAATCGTGTTTGTCCCCCCCGTGTCAGGTGCGTTCCGAGGGGGTCTCTTTGCCGGCGAGCTCCACATCCGTCGGGTGCTCCTGGTCGCCGATGACCAGGGCGGAGTTTCGCACCAGTGCCCCCATGATCTTCTCCCTCCCGGATTTCACCAGGCGCTGCACCGTCCCCCGGGACACACCCATGCATTCCCCGGCCGATTCCTGGTCCATACCCTCCAGATCGCAAAGACGGAGGGCTTCCAGCTCGTCGGTACGCAGGAGCACCGTCTCAAGCTCCCGCATGGGGACGCTCCGGGGCTTGAAGACCCGGTCTCCATGGTAATGTCGGCACTGTCGCGGCTTGCGAGGTCGTGGCACGGGGTCTCCAGGACATGGGCCGTGACGGGAGAAGCCCCTCTCCGGCCGGGCCGTCTTCCAGGAGTGGGGAGAGCCTACCCTACCCTCACCCGCCCCTGTTGACTTAGGCTGTGCATATGCACATTATAGCCCACGGGAGCCCAGCAGGTCAATGGGAATCCATACCCTCTGCCCCCGGGAGTCCTCATGTCCGAGACCAGCGCAAGCAGCCCGAACCCAGCCGTACAGGACTTCTACCCCGAGGACGTGGCCCACTGCTATGGGTGCGGGAGGTTGAACGAGCACGGCCTCCAACTCAAGACCGTGTGGGAGGGGGACGAGACCGTCTCCCGCTACACCCCCAGGCCTTATCACACGGCCATTCCCGGGTACGTCTACGGGGGGCTCATCGCCTCCTTGCTGGACTGCCACGGAACGGGGGGCGCGGCGGCGGCCATGCTCCGGCGGGAAGGACGGGAGATCGGCGATGGAGAGGCCCCCAGGTTCGTCATGGCCTCCCTTATGGTGGAGTTCCTGAAGCCCACCCCCCTGGGGCCCGAGCTGGAGGTCCGGGGGCGTGTCGTGGAGATCACGGACCGGAAGGTAGTCCTGGAGGAAACCCTCTCGGCCGAGGGCGTGGTGACGGCCCGGGGGAAAGTCGTGGCCGTCAGGATGCCCGAAAGCATGGTGCAGAGAGCCAACGAGTAGGTCCGGTGCCGCAGGCGGACCAGAGCTTTCTCGCCACCAGCCCCCGGGTTCAGTCCTCCATCCCCTCCAACACCGCCTTCCGGCCCCAACGGAAGGCTTCTTCGTTCATGGGGATCATGGCGCACTTGGCCGCCAGCGCCTGGCGGATGGCCTCCAGGAACGTCTCCTCCGGGAAGAGCTCCGTCACCGCCTGGAGGGCGCCCAGAGCCACCACGTTCTTGATGACCCGCCGGCCGATCTTCACGGCGATCTCCGTGAAAGGCACCCCGTACATCTTCACATTGCCGTTGATGGACGGCGGATCGGCGATGACGGAGCTGTCGTAGATGATGATCCCGTCGGGAGCCACGTTCGGGCCGAACTTCACCAGGCTGGGGGCGTTGAAGGCCACCAGGATGTTGGGCTGGGGAGAGGCGGGTGACAGGACCTCTTGCCTGGCGATGTGCACGTCGGCGTAGGAGGTGCCTCCCCGGGACTCGGGCCCGTAGGAGGGGATGTGGGTGGAGTCCAGCCCCTCGTTGATGGCCATTCGGGTGAGGAGGAGGGCCGCCGTCTGGGCGCCGTCCCCTCCGGCTCCCGCCAGTTTCAGAGACACGTCCTCCTTGGCGATGTGCTCCGGGAAGGCGGCAGCATGCCTGGGCACCTTCTCCTCGGCCCCCTCCAGGATGAGGTCCCTCACCTTCTCCACTTCAAATGAGGGCGTGAAGGGCTTGAACTCCATCTCGGAGGTGATGCTGTCGGAAACGTCCTTCATGACGCCCAGGGGAAAGATGGGCACCATGTTCTCCTTGACCCACTCCTCCGCCTCCGGGGGCGTCATCTTCAGGTGGGTGGGGCACTCGGACAGAACCTCCACGAAGGAGTAGCCCTTGTTTTCCACCTGGAGCCGGACGGCCTTCTTGATGGCCTTCTTGGCCTTCTCCCGCTGCTTGGCGCCGAAGAGGGCGACCCTCTCCACGTAAACCGGACCGTCCAGCTGGGCGATGAGCTCCGCCATCCGCATGGGCAGCCCGGCCGTCCTGTCCCTTCCCCGGGGCGTCGTGGCCGTCTCCTGGCCCAGAAGGGTGGTAGGGGCCATCTGGCCGCCGGTCATTCCATAGATGGCATTGTTGATGAAGATGACGGTGATGGGCATCCCCACCTGGGCGGCATGGAAGGTCTCCGCCAGCCCGATGGAGGCCAGGTCCCCGTCCCCCTGGTAACTGATGACCACCGACTCGGGGTTGGCCAGCTTGTGCCCCAGGGCCACAACGGGAGCCCGGCCGTGGGCGGACTGGGTGTTCCCCACGTCCATGTAGTAGTAGAGGAAGACGCTGCACCCCACCGGCGAGACGGCGATGGTCCGATCCTGGACTCCCAGCTCGTCGATGGACTCGCCCAGATACTTGTGCACCAACCCGTGTCCGCACCCGGGACAGTAATGGGTGGAATGGCCTTTGATCCCCAAGCCCTTGGCGTGGCGCTCGAACCGTTGGTAGAAGGCTGAGACGCTCATTTCGCCGCCTCCTCTCCTTTGCGAACCGCCTCCACGATCTCCTCCTGCTGCGGCAGGACACCGCCGAAGTGCCGGACGTGTTGGATAGGTGGAGGATGGACGCCCTCCTTGCTGAGAGCCAGTCGCAGCTCATCCTCCAGCTGTCCGTTGCTGGCCTCCACCATCACGATGCGGCGGGCGCCCTCCAGCAACGGCTTCAGGAGGTCGACGGGGAAGGGCCACACGGTGATGGGCCGGAAGAGACCCGCCTTGATCCCCTGGTTCCTGAGCTCCTGGACGGCCCCCTTCGCCATGCGGGCCGGCGTCGTGGCCGCCACCACCAGGACATCGGCGTCGTCGGTGTGGAAGAGGTCCGCACGCTGCTCGTTGGCCGCCATCTCGGCGTACTTGGCATTCAGATGAATATTGTGCCTCTCCAGGTCCGCCTCCGACAGGGCGATGGAGCAGATGAGGTTCCGGCGGTGGCTCAGGTCCCCGTAGACGGCCCACTCCGGGATCCCGGGTTTCTTCATCTTGTCGGGAAGGTTCACCCGTCCCGTCATCTGGCCCAGGTAGCCGTCTCCCAGAATGATCACGGGATTGCGGTACTTGAAGGCAAGCTCGAAGGCCAGCATGGTGAGGTCCAGCATCTCCTGGGGGGTGGAGGGGGTGATGACGATGGCGTGGCTGTTCCCGTGTCCCAGCCCCCGGCAGGCCAGCTTGAGGTCGGCTTGCTCGGGACCGATGTTCCCCAGCCCCGGCCCTCCCCTCATGATGTTCACGAAGACCGCCGGCAGCTCGGCGCCCACCATGTAGGAGATCCCCTCCAGCATGAGGCTGAAGCCCGGCGAGGAGGTGAAGGTCATGCAGGGGAGTCCGGCGCCGCCCGTTCCGTACATCATGTTCACGGTGGCCACTTCGCTCACAGCCTGGAAGAAGACACCGTCCATGAGGGGTTGGAGCTTGGCCATGAGCTCGGCCCCCTCGGTGGAGGGGGTGATGGGATAGCCGTAGACGTGTCGGCACCCCGCCAGGATGGCTCCCACGGCCGAAGCGTAGTTGCCCTTCAGGACCAGGGGCTCGTCGTGGGAGAAGGGGATCCATTGGTCGGGGATAGGCTCCGGCTCCGGCGCTTCCGTCTCCCGGGGGCCAAAGAGCTCCGACGGGTCCGTAAGCTCGAAATCGGCCTTGTCGAAGAGCTCCACCATCTCCTGGAAGGTGTGGACACCTTCCAGGTCCTCCTTGGCGATCTCCTCCACATCCACGACTCGCATGAAGAGGCCGAAGGGCTCGGGACATGCGCTGGCGCAGAGGCCGCACCCCGAGCACTTCTCCAGATCCAGGACCACCGGAATCAGTCCCGTCTCCGGATTGATCTCCGTCCCCTCGGTGATGCACCCGAACCGGCAGGACCCGATGCACCGGCCGCATCCCTTGCAGAATTCCGGAAAGAGAAACGGTTTCGGCTTCTCTTTGAGCTTGGCCACCTTAGGATCCATATCCGCCCTCTGCGATGATGGGGGGATTCTCGTTCCGGCACCGGGGCGGAGGGAGACTGACTTGGGCCAATGTGTCCCAGAACACTCCGGCGGCTACCGCCATATCCCTGCCAACCAGTTGGTATGACGGGACTTGCCTTCTCGAACACTGCTTGAGAAGCGCAAGAACGATGCCGAGCCGTAGCGCCGGAGGATCTCCAACCCCCTCACCCCCCAAGGACCTCCACCTCGTAGATGAGGATGGACCGGGGCCGGATCACGAACCGGGGCTCCCCGGCCCTTTCCCGGCCGTAGAACCCCACGGGGTCGTAGCCCAGGTTCGCGGGCACGATCACCAGGCGCTTCTCGCCCCGGGTCATCTCGTCCACGGACCGGTCGAAGCCGGGGTTCAGCTGCCGGCTTCCCACCACAAAGGGAAAGACCCCCGCCGAGTTCTGCCCCGGCCAGAAATAATCGGGGGCCCCGGAGCCCTCGGTGCTGGCGAAGGAAAGCCCCCGGACGGTGCAGCCCGTGTAGCGGACCATGACCGTGTCCCCCTCCTCCAGGGGCACGCCGTCCCCTTCCCGGAGCACCACGTGGCGCACGCCACTCTCGTTGATGACGGCGTGGGGCCAGCTCTGCTCCAGGAACGCCAGGTCCTCCTGGACTTGGGCCTCCTCCTGGGCCCGCACCCGTTCCCGGACCTGCCGCCTTATCTCCCTGCAGCTCTGGGTGGTGGGTCGGAAGGCCAGGGCTTCCGCCCCCACCCGGATGATCCTCAAGGATTCGATGACGTCTCCCCGCTCGATGATCCGGACCACGTCCATCCCCTCCACCACCTCCCCAAAGACGGCGTAGTCCCCGTCCAGGTAGGAGCGGTCTCCCAGGGTGATGTAGAACTGGCTCTTGCCCGTGTGGGGCCCGCTGTTGACCATCCCCACCATTCCCGGCTGGCCATTGCTCAGGTCAGGGTGGATCTCGTTGGGGATGCTGTACCCCGGCGTTTCGGCCACGTCGGAAGCGGC
>PXFI01000051.1 GCA_003564295.1 Gemmatimonadota bacterium
AGGTGAAGGGTACGCCGTGCCCGAAGATGTTGGACCGGCTCCAGACGATGCCCAGGGAGCGAAGACCGGCCTGGTAGAGCATTTCCAGGCCGCTCAAGTCCTTGGTGAGAGCCTCGGCGCCCTCCATGTGGGCCACGGCGGCCAGCACGCCACGGTCCATGGCGGAGCGAAGCTCTTGCACGGTCCGGACCACCTCCACCTCCCCTTCGGACATGCGCTCCAGGCGGAAAAGAGTCCCCATCATGGCCAGTACCGAGTTGATGGCCTTCTGCTGGTGGACGGGTCTGGCCATGGGGACGTCAAATCCGCCGGACTCCACGGGCCCCTGGGGCCCCATCTTCCGCCAGTGGACCTTCCAATCCCAGCCCGGCGTCCGGGTGAAGGCGGCGAAGAATCCCCCCGCCAGGCCTCCAGTCTTGGCCCTGGGGAGGTCGAGCTGACCCTCCGCTCCCGAGAAGAAGCTCTCCTCCGATCCCGGGCGGGTGAAGGTGAGGTGCAGGAGGGTGTCGTTGTGCCCGTCGAACACGGGTACCTGCTTGGACTTCGCCATGTCGGATCTCCGTTGCTAGAAAGCGGCTGGGTGACTCCCGGTGTCTGGTAGCAGCCCGGCGGCAATCTGGGGTCCGGGCCGCCGAATGTCATCAGGGGGCTGCCCTGTTGGCCATGGCTCATGCGGTGGGAGCGGTGCGCCATCCGCTCCGGGCCTATACCTTCCCGGGAGGGGCGAAGGAGCGAATCCCCAGGAATCACCCGGGGGCTGCCGTCGTGCTGAGGCCGGAGGGAGCTGAGGATGGCGCAAAGGGAAGGGTCCATGGAGGCGTCACGAGACGAGTTGTTCGATCAGTGGGTCGAGAGCTGGGCCGAGGACACGGGCCAGGGAATACCCTGCAGGGAAGCCCAGGCCGACGGCGTGCCCTGCTTCGAGCTGGGGAGGGATTGTACCGAGTGTGAGAAGGCTTTCCAGCTCTGGCTGGAGTTTCGGAGGAAGAGGGAGGCGGAGGACGCCGTGGCCCCCGACAGCCCCGGCTGACCCGCAACCTCGCCATCGGGTGGGCTCCCGCCCAACGCTACTCCACCTCTGGCCTTCCCATGGGGTGGGCTCCCGCCCAAGGCTACTCCACCCGTAGCCTCGCCACCCTTCCCTCGGGGCCCACGGCCCACCCCACCGGCCCGGCGAAGGCCACGGTGTTGTAGGCCGTCGTGTCGAAGGTCACCCACCGCCGTCCCCCGTCCATTGAGAAGCTCGAGCCGGAGGTGCCCACCGCTACCCACATGGGGTGGAGTTCGTCCTCCCGCCATGCCACTCCGGACCGATAGCCCACCCCGTGGGGCTCCCGGGCCAGGGTCCAGGTGCGGCCCCCGTCATGCGAGAAGGCAATGTTTTCTCCGGTGCGCCTGTCCTCCTGGTAGTCGCCTCCCACCACGAGGGCGTCGGAATGGCTACGGAAGGCGATGGAGAAGATGCCAGAGGAAGGGGCGCCGGCGGTGATGGGGGTGGAGACCACCTCCCAGCTTTGGCCCCGATTCTGGGAGAGGAAGACGCGGGCTGCACTCCCTCCGGAGACGACGGCCAGGCCGCCCCCGCCGAAGGTGGCGATGTTGGTGCCGCTGGCGGCGAAGCCGTACTCCCCCGGCTCGAAGGCAGGGAGCCGGTCCCCTGTGGGACGCTCCCACGTCCGGCCGCCGTCCTCCGTCAGGAGGAGAAACATCCGCCCGTCCAGCGGATCCCCCACCAGGGCCCCGGCCTCGGGATCCCAGAAAGCGAAGCCATTGAAGAAGGCGTCCTCCAGCTCGTTTCCGTGCTGGAGAGTCCAGGTGGCTCCCCAGTCGGTGGTCTTGTAGATGCGGGAGAGTGGGCCCGGACCTGCGCTCATGAGGTATGCGATCCCGCCGGCAAAGCCCTCCACGTCCCGGAAATCCAGGGCATGGGCCCCGGGCACCGCGCCGGAGCTCCAGGTGACGCCCCCGTCCCGGGTGAGGGCATAGCGCCCCTCGGTGCCACTGACCCACACTGTGGCGGAGTCCACCACCGAGAGTCCCCGGAGGGAGGAGGTCAGCCCCGCCTCCCGGGGCTCCCAGAAGAGGTTCGGTGGAGGTGTGGGTTCTCGCGTGGGGCCAGGGATGGCGCCGGTGGGTTGGCCTGTGTGGAGGCGGGTCGCCGCGTCACCGGACGTGCCGGGCGCGTATCGGGCGGTGTCGAAGGAGCCAGGCGGATACCCGGCGTCCTCACGGGTCAGGACCTGACAACTGTACTGGAGCCAGTTCCAGAAGGCGTCACAGCTTCCCCCCATCCGGTATTCTACGGAGCGCACGAGAGGATACTGGAACACCGTGGCGTTGAGCTCCGCCAGGAGCATGGTGCTTCCCGCAGAGGAGGACGCCGCCGGGATGGAGTGGGCCAGGTCTTGAAAGTCCACCACCACGTTGCCGTGGTCGTCGACGCTCACGGAGCGAAGGGAGGTGGCCGTTTCCGGGGAGAACCAGGAGGAGATCCCGTCCTCCCGCTCCTCGGGAGTGGGGCCCATGAGGAGCTCCCGGAGGGCGGCCTCCAGGGCTTGCGCCGTGCCTTCCATGGACCGAGGTGCTCCTGCCGGGCCTTCGGTGTACCATGGCGCCGAGTCCGCCTCCTCCAAGGACCGCAGAACCCCCACCGTCTCCTCGCCCCGGGTGAAAAATACCGTGATGAAAGCTTCCCGGGGCTCCATGGCCTCCGTGGGCGGGTCTCCAGGCTCGGGAGGGTGGTCCCCACACGCCGTGCTGAAGAGGAGGAGGGCGATGGAAACGCCCGGAACTGCAGAGCGGATACCCGAGCCCGGGCCTGTGGCAGGCAGCGAGCCTCCGTTTTCCATCTTCATCTCGACCTCACCTTTCGCTCCGTTGCAGCGAGTACGCCCGCACGGATTCCGTCCCGTCCTCCGCATTGAACGCTCCCCACACCCGGGAGTCGGCTACCAGGAAGGGGTTCAACCCCTCGGGCGTCTCCACCCTCGCCGCCAGCACACCGAGGGAGTCGAACACGAGCCACTCCTGGTGAGGGGGGCGCTGTCCCCGGATCGAGTGTCCGGGCCCCATGTAGCTTCTCACCCACACATGTCCGTCGTCGGACCCCATCAGCCCGTCGTAAGAAGGGAGACGGGTGGCCCGGGGCACGCGGGAAAGGATGTCCCGCAGGGCTGCCGGAGAATACTGGGGCTCGGCCAGCAGGGCAGCGTCGAAGAAGGCCCTTTCGTGCCGGGGAGTGATGGCGCGGTCATGGTCCGGCCATCGGACCACCCGCTCCAGAGCGCCGGTGGTGTCGAAAAGGCGGATCTCTGGGGTCTCCGCCGTCCCCACCACGAGGCGATGGCCCACTGTGGTGGCGTAGGTGGTGGCACCGAAAAGGACGTAGCCAGCGCCCTCCATGCCGCCGAAGACCTCTGCGCCGGGAAAGGGCCCGTAGGTGGCTCGTTGGTCCCCTTCGGGGCCAAGGCGGAGGGACTCGGTCCTGGCGCGAAACACGCCCTCCCGGAAGCCTACGCCCGGGCCGCCCACGGTGAAGAAGACCATCTCGCCGCCCGGGAGGGGGAGAAGGAAGGATTGGAAGCCTCTCCGTACGGCCTCCTCCAGGTGAACGGAGCGGCCCAGTCTACCCCGGCCGTCGAACACGGAAAGCACTCGCAAACGCGAATCGTAGACCCCCACCGAATCGCCCGGCATGGGGACCACCGAGGTCAACTGTCGAAACTCACCCGGCCCGTCCCCCTCCCCGCCGAACCGGGTCAGGACCTCGCCCTCCTTGTGGAAGATGAGCACTTCGTGAAAGCCCTGGTTGAGGACGGCCACCCGCTCCCCGGACAGGGGCGCCAGGCCCGCCACCTGGCGGAGCTGAGGAAGGGGGCCAACGCCGGGGTGCATCTCCAATTCCGGGTTCGCCGATAGAGACCACTCCTCGGCTCCTCTCACGCGGGTCGGCCTGTTCTCCACGATGGTCACCCCGGCGCTGTCCGTCACGGTGTAGCCCAGGGATCTGTCCGCCCCGGTGCAAGCCGCCAACACCAGGCTCGCCAGGATCAGAAGAGTCGATCGCATCATTTCACCTTTCACCTCACGGAGCCTCGCCGCTTACCTCGCACCTCACGGAGCCCCGCCGCTTATCTCGCACCTGAGCCTCGCTGCTCACCACTTCACCTCAGCCTCCCAGCCGGGTATCACTCCGGGCAGCACAATCCCTCCGCCTCAACCCGTCCCATGCATCACGGGCCGCCTCTATCGTCCGGGAATGGATCTCCACCGTATCCCTCGTCCTCCTGGCATAGCCGCCGGCCAGGACCACCGCCACCCCGACCCCGGCCAGCCGGCATCGCTCCAGCACCAGACGGTCCCTGGCCTCCAGGCCGTCCTTTGTGAGCGCCAGGCCCCCGAGCTGGTCTTCCATGAACGGATCGGCTCCGGCCAGATACATCGCCACCTGCGGCTGATGCTCATCCAGCACCAGGTCCAGGGCACCGTCCAGCGTCTCCAGGTAGAGGTCGTCGGACGTTCGGTCAAGAAGTCCAAGATCCAGGTCACTGGGGGGTTTGGGATTGGGGTAATTACGCTCCTGGTGCATGGAGAAGGTGAAGACCCGGGGATCGTCG
>PXFI01000310.1 GCA_003564295.1 Gemmatimonadota bacterium
GAGGATGATGGAGGACACAGCCTCCACCGTGGAGAGGAGGCTCTGGGGCATGACCATGCCCAGGGTGTCCCGTGCCTGGGCCTGGAGAGCGGGAAGAGCGGGTTCGGATAGCGTCATCATGTCTACAGTGTAACCGCCTTTAGTCTCAGAGATCCAGGTCGAGGCCCAGGGTTGCCCTCGACAACTTCGGGATCAGAGGGTGCGGATGCCGGGCTCTTCGCGCCTCGGCCAGGGCGACCAGGACGTCCCGGCGAGTCGGTTCCGCCAAGCCGCCGGAGGCGTTCTCCTGGTCGAAGTCCTCTTGAAGATAAGCCCGGAGCGCCCAGTCCACATCCCTCATGGTTTTCGGCGAGGCGGCTCGCAGACACGAATAAGGGCTGTGGGCTCCGGGCACGCAACCTTCAGTCGTAGAGGTCTCCAGCGAAAGAGTCAAGATACCCGCCGACCTCTCCGGAAGAGGCTTTTCGGGAGCACGGTGGGAGCGCTACCACCTCCGGGCGGCCATGCATGGGATCAACGGTTGCTGATGGCTCCCGGGGGTGGGTATGTTGGGCTGATCCTCGTCTCGGGAGGCCCGGCCAGGCTCGGCTTTCCGGGGTCCTCTCTCCCGGTTCCTCCAGGGAGCACCCATGCCAAGCTTCGTCGTGGACGGTGGCCAGATCCTTCAGGGGACGATCCGGCCGGCCGGCAACAAGAACGCCGCTCTCCCGGCCATTGCCGCAGCGCTTCTTACCCAGGATGAGGTGGTTCTCGAGAACGTTCCCAGAATCCGGGACGTGGAAACGCTTCTTCAACTCCTGGAGTCCCTGGGAGCCGAGGTGGCCTGGAAGGGTCCCAACGAGGTGACGGTTGCGGCGGGAGGCGTTGAGATGGCTCGGCCGTCGCCTGAGCTGGCGGAGAGGATCCGGGCCTCCATACTGGTGGCGGGCCCCCTCCTGGCTCGGCTCGGGTGGGTGGACCTGGGACTGCCCGGCGGGGACGTCATCGGCCGGAGGCGCCTGGACACGCATTTCCTGGGCCTTGAAGCCCTCGGCGGCGTCCGAGGCTCCGGAGGGGGCTTCACCATGCGGACGGGTGGGCTGAAGGGGAAGAACATTTTCCTGGATGAGCCTTCGGTGACCGGCACCGAGAATGTTGTCATGGCGGCTGTCCTGGCCCGGGGGCGCACGGTGATCCGGAACGCCGCCGCGGAGCCTCACGTGCAGGACCTCTGCCGGCTTCTGAACCGCATGGGTGCCCAGATCCAGGGAACTGGAACGCACATCCTCGAGATCGAAGGTGTGAAGGAGCTCCACGGGGCCAGCTTTCGGTTGGGGGTCGACCACATCGAAACAGGCTCCTTCATGGGCCTGGCGGCGGTGACCAGGAGCGAGATCACCGTGGAGGACGCCCCCCTGGAGCACCTTGATTCCACTCTCCTGGGTTTTGGCCGCCTGGGGCTGGAGTGCAGCGTCGACGGGACCTCCCTGGTGGTCCACGGAGACCGGGAGCTGGTGGTGAAGGAAGACGCATTCGGGCACATCCCCAAGATCGATGATGGGCCCTGGCCGGCCTTTCCGGCCGACCTCACCTCCATCGCCCTGGTGACGGCCACCCAGTGCCGGGGAACCGTTCTGATCCACGAGAAGATGTTTGAATCTCGTATGTATTTCACGGACAAGCTGGTGGGGATGGGAGCCCAGATCATTCTTTGCGACCCCCACAGGGCCGTGGTCGTGGGTCCGACGGGGTTGAGGGGCAGCGTCCTGGAGAGCCCTGATATAAGGGCGGGAATGGCCATGCTCATCGCTGCCCTGGGGGCGGAAGGGGAGAGCCGCATCAAGAACATCGGCCAGATAGAGAGAGGGTACCAGCACATCGATGCTCGGCTCAGGGCTCTGGGAGCCCGAATCCGGAGGTTGGCGGACTGAGGCGGAGGAAGCCCATGTGCCGGCTTGAAGCTGGACGAGTCTTTCGCTATCTTTGAGCTGGCAGGAGCCGCCCACGGGCGGCTGTTTCGTGAGTGGGGGTGCTGGCGGCCCCCGCTTTTTTATTCCCGTCACCTCCGGTGAAGTCCGGAAGGAGTGAGGCATCATGGCCGTACCCCTTCCAGATCTGGAACGGGAGATCGACCTCCGGTTGGAGCGCATGGGTTTCGAGTTGGTGGAGGCCGGATGGGTCGGCAGCCCCAAGCGGCCGATCCTCCGGATACGGATGGATCTTCCGGACTCGGTGCCGGGCAAGGGCGGGGTCTCCGTAGCTCAGTGTGCTGCAGTGAGCAGGGCTTTGGAACTCTGGCTGGATGATCACCCCGGGATCCCGGAGAGGTACGTCCTGGAGGTTTCCTCTCCTGGAGTGGATCGCCCCCTAACCCGGGAGCGTGATTGGGTCCGGTTCCGGGGTCAGATCGTAAGGGTGAAGGGTAAGAACCTGCCGGGAGGCAGGGGAAACCGGTTGGAGGGTGAGCTTCTCGGGCTCGAGGACGGGGACGGAGGGGAGGTGGCCGCCGCCATCCTGCTCGAGGGTGGCGAGCGGGTCCGGATTCCCCTGAATCGCGTCGAGGGCGCCCACCTGGTATATCGGTGGGAATCCTAGCATCAAGCCCCAGGCTGGGGCTGGCATGGGCCCATGGACTGATAGGATCACGAGGACAAGGATGACCAACGCTGGCCAGATCGTCGCGGCATTCCGTGACATCGCTTCCACGAAGAATCTCAGTTCGGACGATGTGTACGACCTGATACGGGATGGGATCGTGGCGGGGCTGGTGAAGCTCTACGGTCCCAACGTGGAAGCTGAGATCAACATCGATGAGGGGTCGGGGGACATCGAGATGATCGTGCTGAAACGGGTAGTGGAGGAGGTGGAGGATCCGTCCACCGAGATCGCCCTGAAGGAGGCGCGCTGGGACGATCCGACCTACGAAATCGGGGACGTCATGGAGATCCCCGTGGATTTCACGGCCTTCGGCCGAAATGCCGTCATGGCCATGAAGCAGCGGATCGTTCAGCGGGTGAGGGAAGGGGAGCGGGACAAGGTCAGGGAGGAGTTCTCGAACCGGGTGGGTGAGCTTCTTTCCGGGGAGGTCCAGCAGATCGAGCGGGGCAAGATGGTGGTCATGCTGAATCGAGCCCGGGATGCGGAAGCCATCATTCCCTGGAGAGAGCAGAACCCCAGGGAGAGGTTCCGGCAGGGAGACCCCATCCGGGCCGTTCTCAAGAAAGTGGACGAGACTTCGAAAGGACCCCGGCTCATCCTCTCCCGGGGCGACCCTCTCTTTGTGGCGGCCCTCTTCAAGCTCGAGGTACCGGAGATCTACCAGGGGATCGTCGAGATTCGAGAGCTCGCACGGGAGGTGGGTGGCAGGACCAAGATCGCCGTGTCCAGTCGAGATGATTCCATCGACCCGGTGGGCGCCTGCGTGGGCCTCAAGGGGTCCCGTGTGCAGGCCGTGGTCAACGAGCTCGGAGGGGAGCGGATCGACATCGTCCCCTGGCACCCGGATCCGGAGATCTTCGCCAGGCGTGCCCTCGCACCTGCCCGGGTGGCCAAGGTCATCAGCGATTCCTCCCGGCAGGTCATCACCGCCATCGTGGACGAGGACCAGCTTTCCCTGGCCATCGGCCGGAACGGGCAGAACGTGCGTCTGGCCTCTCAGCTCATCGGATGGCAGATCGACCTCTATGGCTCACGGGAGTGGCTGGAGCGGGGAGCTGACCTCTCACTCTTCGGGGAGGTTCCACCGGGTGATGCTTTCGAGACCGCCGACTTCCCTCTGGCCGAGCTGGAGTTGGGGCAGGAAACCCTGGCGGCCCTGGAAGCCGCGGGATATCATACATTCCTGGACATAATCGATCTTGAGAAGAACGATTTCCTCTCTGTTCCGGGTCTCCCCGAGGCAGAGGCCGACCGGCTCCTGCAGATCATCGACGAGCTGACGGTGATGGAAGGAGAGGTTGGTGGCGACACGCGCTCCGAGGGGGGACCTTCGGACGAGGAGGAGGGGTCAGAAGACGGAGAGGAAGGGGAGGAGGAAGAAGAGCGGGTTGTGGGAGGTACTCCGGAGGATCTGGAAGAGGAGGCTCCTTCGGAGGCGGAAAGTGTCAGGGACGAGCCGGCAAGCTGAAGCCCTGGCTCTTCTGGGCCTGGCCCAGAGGGCCGGGGCTGTCGTGAAGGGGACGAGAGCGACCCGGTCGGCTCTTCGGAACGGGGAGGCGAGACTGGTGGTGATGGCTGCGGACGGGTCCAGGACCCAGCGTGAAAAAGTGCTTCCCCTGGCGGAGGCACGGAAGGTTCCCTTCCGGGTCCTGGGGGACCGGGCCGCCCTGGGAAAGGCCCTGGGTGGGGGGCCCTTGACGGCGGTGGCGGTGACACGCTCCGGGTTCGCGAAGAAGATCGATGTCCTGTCCGGGGAAGAACAAGAGTGAGGGATGGGTGTTTCACCCAGCGGAGGTAGTCCAAACGCATGCAGGTGATTGAGCTAGCTAAAAATCTCAGAGTCTCCCCCGAGAAGCTGGTGCTGCTCTTGAGGGAGTTGGGGATCCCTGTGTCCGATTTCGGGACGGTGGTTTCCGAGGCCGATGAGGCCCGGGTCCTGGCCCGCATGGAGAGAGAGCGGAGGGCCGGGC
>PXFI01000289.1 GCA_003564295.1 Gemmatimonadota bacterium
AGCAACGAGCCTTCGGCCTCCTCGCCACCATCAGGCTGTAGACAGGAAGCCGCACCCCCCAAACCGATCTAAGTGTAATTCACAACAGGAGATGACCACGGTTCCTCAGCGCGAACTTCGGGCTAAGCCGGCAGCTCATGCCCGTCGCCGCTCCACTACAAGGTTGGAATCAAGGAAAGGAGGAACCCCCCGGAAGAAACCACCCCACCCAATCCCGCCGCGAAGCGGCTTAGTTCAACTCCGAGATTCCGATCCGTGTTGCGGTTGGTCCGGCCCCGGACGGTTTCGGGTCAAGACCCCCAGGGCGAGGATTGGCGGTCGTGGGTGGTGAAAAGGGAGTCTTTGGTCTCCCACTTCCTGCGACGTCCGAACCTCTCCCCGGATGAGCCACTGGCCCTTTAGTAACACAGAATGCAACCCGTGCGCCGTCTAAGCAAGAAGCACCGACCCAAGCAGAACCGATGGACCGGTGCTGACCGTCCGGGGGTTGCCGAACTCCCCTGCCTGGCGCGGCTCTGCTGGTGGAGGTCAAGCACTTCGTTCTTCCGCGTCAGCATCAGGCCCGTCTCGTTAGAGCGTGCCAGCCCGAGCAAGGGTCAAGAAAGCCCTTGGGGAGAGGATACGGATCGGTGAGGCTTCAGCCACCACCAAGAGGTCTTGATCACCGGTGACGAGGATCTCTGTTCCGGCCGAAATGGCGTCAGCCAAGACTCGCTCGTCATCGGGATCTCGCAGAGAGATAGGAGAAACCGTATTGCTTCTCGTAACGATCTCGCACCGCTCGAGGACGGCCGCTGCCGCAGAGAACGCAACCTGGCTCGCCTTCAGCTTTAGGGTCAAGACCCGGCGAACCTCGTCCGCAACGATTTCGGGAACAAGAAGCTCATGTTCGGACAGGACAAGCTTCAGGAGGTCGGCACAAAGGCCTCGAGCAACGAAGGCAGCAACAAGGACGTTGGAATCCAAGCAGATCCGGGTCACGAGACCAGCCTGAAGACATCCTCGTCGGTGTAGATGCCCTGGGCCTCAGCGAACGGAATCAGCTGGCGCCGGGCCTCTTCAAGGAGGTCAAGCGTTAGCTGCCTGCGCAGCGCCTCCCGCACGACCTCGCTTCGGGAGCGGCCGGTGTCAAGGCACACGCGGTCGAGCATCTCTTCGAGGCTCGGATCCAAACGGATGGTAATGGCGGCGGTCTTCATGTCGTACAACGTACTACAATTGCCCATCCTCCGCAAGATCGGGATGGCGGTGCTGGCTTGGGCACACTCCACCTCAAATTCGACCGCCGCGAGGTTTCGGCCAACCCCTGCGTTGCCGCACGCTCGGCTCCCACTACGAACCGTGCCATGGCTGGGGGTGTCAGCAGAGGCCCCAGAGGGATCGTGGCCAGCACAGCGAAGTCAGGTTCGAAGGGTAAGCTCAGTGGCTTCCACCGAACCGTCGCTAGAGACTCAGAGGGCCAGTAGTAGGAGGAGAAGGAGGTGCCGCAGGAGTCACGCCACCGCTCGCACGTGCAGAATCTCGGAACCAGCCATTGGTCTGAGCTCGTCCTTCGAAAGCGTCAAGACTGCCAGAGTGGTCCCCCCCGCATTTACGAACTCTACCTCGAGCCCGCCCTCAGGATACACCCCCACCACCACCCCAACATCTCCGGCCTTGAGTCCATGTGCCGGAACATCTCGGCGAAGGACCACCAAATCGTGTTCCTTGCTCATCTTACCTCCTCCCTCAGCGGCGAACAGGGTACGCGGTGACCAGGCGTGGAGCCCCTTCCTCATCCCGAGCATGCCAAACAGTGCGAACATTTGCCGATCCACGGAGACCAATCACCGTGCCATCCACCACGTACTTGATACCAAAGGGCGTCTCGATCCGGTCCACGACTTCCTCTTCCCGACCCAAAGTCTGGAGGGCGGCGACCAAGGCGTGAGGATTGCTCCTCCTGAATCCCAAGCCTCGGAAGAACTGTGCTTTCAATCGGCCGACCGGGTGGCTCTCGGAAAGGAGGTACGCCGAAACCTTCTCGACCTCAATGAAGGCATGATTCCCGTTCGGCAGCTTCAAATCTCATCCCCTCACTGAAAGGCTGAACTCGATGCAAGATACCCAGACACGGGGCTCAACGCATCACGGCCGAAGACCAGACCCCGTTTCGACCCCCAGGATTCTCGAACCCCTCCGAGAGCAAATGCGTGTCGATGGCGGCCCGGTGGTAGGGGTCATATTGAGGCGGCGGAGAGGGAGAAATGCCGCCATTGACCTCAGCCGGCAAGATTCCCCCCCAACTCCATCCCGTCCGACCATTCCAACGCCCCGCACTTGCGGAAATCCTGAACCAACGCCGCCGTCTCCACCCTCGTTGGTAGCATGTCGGATATGACATAGGCTTCTTCCTCTCTGGAAAGGCCCCTTGCCTGGCTCCGTGGAGAGATCAAGACACCACCGTTCTCCCCCGAGGCCAGGGCGCAGGCGGAAGATCTGGACCATAGAAGGAGAAGGGCCCTGGAATCCAGGGGTTGGAAGCTCGACACGGTGCAGGAGTTCCTCGGGCTCACCCAGGAGGAAGCAAGTCTTGTGGAGATGAGACTATGCCTCGCGAATGGTCTCAGGACTTTGCGAACGAAGCAAGCCCTGACCCAGAAGGACGTGGCCCGGCGTGTAGGATCAAGCCAATCTCGTGTAGCCAAGATGGAAGCAGCGGACCCGGCCGTGAGCATTGACCTCCTGATTCGCACCCTCCTCAGCCTGGGAGCGGGGAGGGAGGCCGTGGCCGACATGATAGAGGGCCGCTTTGGGCAGGAAGCCCCATCGTGAGCCCGGCTGGGTTACCCGGGGCCCTGGCGGGCCCCTACAAGCTTCGGTTTGCCCCCATCGTGCCTCCCCTTCCCGGGCCATACCACAGCGGACTCCACGTGGGGCCGGCAATGCTCCCTCCACAGACGCACCACCTCCCGGTCGCTCTTCGTCCACTTCTCCTCCCGGGGGCCTGACTCCCGGAAAACCCTGGAAGAACGGTTTCGCAGATAGGCGACGCAGTCCACGAGCTGGATGAGCCAGCTGTCCTTTGATGGAACGTAATGGACGGTATCCAGGAGGTAGCGGATGTCCCTGGCACGGTATCCTGGTCCGGTGCCACGGTCCCGCCAATGGGCGAAGCTCCGCATGATCTCCCGGCCCACCTCCTTCTGCTCGTCTGCTACCACAAGCCCATACACTGGAGGCGCTCCCTTCTTCCGGGCTTCGTCGTCCGGCTGCCGGTCCTCCAGCCATTCGTCCAGGCGCTCCACGAGATACCGGAACGCCAACTTGTGGGGATGCTCTGGAGCGTACCCCTTCTCCTGCGCCCTCCTCGCATGCCCGCCCTTGTGGATTCCCCTGACGAAGAGGCGACCGCCGTGCCATCCCACTTGAGAGACCAGCTCCCCGTAGAGGGCGATTCTCCGGGCGGGAGACAGGCCCCGGCATTCCCCTCTTCCGGCGAAGATGTGGCTCCCGTGGAACTCGAACTCCGGAAGACGGGCCCGGGCGGGGAAGTGGGACAGAGCGAGCTCCGACATCTCCCGCTCCATGGCCCTGAGGGCATGGGGGGAGACTCCCAGGGTCACCAGCCAATGGATCGGTTGATCCGTGGAGACCAGGTCGATTCCCGTGTTCCCGCTCTCGTCGAGGTAGAAGAAGAACATCCTGGCTGAAAGAGAATCCCCGGAGCGGAGCCCAACCAGCCCTCGCGTTGCACCATCCCGACTCTTCCCAGACGGTGACGGGCTCATCACTCCTCGTCTCCCCCCAGCTCGTCCAGGGGGTTTCGGATGCGGGAGAGGTCCCGGTTGCTGACGTGGGTGTAGATCTCGGTGGTGCGGCTGGAGGCGTGGCCCAGGAGCTCTTGGATGTAGCGGAGGTCCGTGCCCCCTTCCAGGAGATGGGTGGCAAAGGAGTGCCGCAGGGTGTGGGGGGTCACCCTCTTTCGGATTCCCGCCCGGACTCCGGCTCGGGAGACCATCTTCTGGACGCTCCTGGTACCCAGGTGCCGACCCTGCCGCTCCCCCGGAAAGAGCCAGGGGCCGGAGGGACTGTCCTGGAAGAGGAGGTGACGCTCCACCGCCTCCAGGGCTCGTCGGCTGAGAAGGGTGTACCGGTCCTTCTTCCCCTTGCCGGACCGTATCCGAATGAGCCCCCGGTCCCCATCCAGATCCTCCAGGCGCAGGCGCACCACCTCGCTCACCCGGAGTCCGCTGGAGTACAGGAGCATGACCATGGCCCGGCTCATCTGGTCCAGGGTCTCGTCGTCGGACGCGGAAGAGAAGAGGGAGGAGGCATGCTGCCCTTCGGAGAGCGGCGAGGGCGGGACCTTGGACTCGGAGGGAGGAGGAGCTGTGTCATGGCCGTCTTGGGTCGGACGCACCTCCATAGCCGAGTCAGCCTCCGGCGGCGCCGGGAGAGGGACCCCCGGAAAGGCACGCCTCAGAAGGGCGTCCGTCTCTTCTCCCGCCGAGATGCGCCAGGCCCCTTCCCCGGGGCTCCACTTCCTGCCGGGGATCGTTCGGATGCGCTTCACCCCGGCTGCATCGAAGCGGGGGAAGCGGACAA
>PXFI01000324.1 GCA_003564295.1 Gemmatimonadota bacterium
ACTGGCCACGGATCCCTTCCAGGTTCTCCGCCACTTGCTCCCGGGAGAGGAGCTGCCGCTCCTGGGCCTTCCACGAGGGGTCGCCGATGAGCCCCGTCCCCCCACCCACCACCGCGATGGGGTGGTGGCCGGCCCGCTGGAGATGGACGAGCCCCATGATGGGGAGGAGAGAGCCCACGTGAAGGGAGGAGGCCGTGGGATCGAACCCGATATAGGCCGTCCGGGGACCCTGGGCGAAGGCTTCGTTGGTGCCCTCCGTCAGGTCCTGGATCATCCCCCGCCATTGATACTCGTCCAGCACGTTCTTCATCTAGCCTCCTGTGCCCCATCGTCCGCAGCCATCTCCCATCCACCCCCTGCTCTCTTCTCACGCAAAAATAGAAAGGTACAGGAAGGAGGCGCCGGAATGCTACCGCAGTAGGGTGTGCACAGCTGAGACGGCAGCGGCGGCTACCGCCGGGGGGCGTGGGGCCGGCCCGTGGCGGAACCCCGACCTCGGGCCGTAGAATCCTCTGCCGACGTGCCGAGTACCGGTGGCGGCCGAGATCCACCGGATAAGCCCCAGGAGAGAGATCGTGTCGCCCACCGAGTCTCCTTCTCGAAAGCCCCTTTCCACCGGCCGGCGCCGGAATCCCGATGAGCCCCGAAACACCGACAGGTGGGCCATGGATCGCCGCTCCTTCCTCAGGGTGGGGGCCGCCGGCGCCGCCACCCTTCTCCTCCCGGATTGGCTCGCAACGGACCCTCTCGTCCCCCTCTTCCGGGGGGACCTGGGCCGCCCCGTCAGAATCCGGGGACAGGTCCGGGCCGCCGGCCGGGGAGTGTCGGGAGTGGCGGTATCCGACGGTCTGCAGGTCGTGAGGACGGCCCGGGACGGGACCTTCGAGATCCTCTCCTCACACAGGAGGGACTTTCTGAGGATGAGCGTACCCTCCGGCTTCCGAATTCCCCTGAACCCCACTGGTACCGCTCGCTTCTACCAGCCCATCGCCCCGGCCCCTTCCGGCGAGATGGATGCGGTATTCGAGCTGGAGCGCCTGGAGGATTCCGACGAGAACCACGCCTTCTTCCTCCTGGCCGACATCCAGACCCAGGACCGGCAGGAGATGGAGTGGTTCCATCAGCAGACCGTGCCGGACGTCCGGGCGACTCACGAAGCCCTGGGGCGACCCCAGGCCTTCGGCATGGCTTGCGGCGACATCATGTACGATGACCTGCCCCTCTTTCCGGATTACGAAGAGGGCGTGTCCCGCATGGGCGTCCCGTTCTTCCAGGTGGTGGGAAACCATGACCTGGACATGGACCGTCCCACGAACGAGGGCTCCACCGACACGTTCTCCAGACACTTCGGCCCCCCCTACTACTCCTTCGACCGGGGAGCTGTGCACTACGTAGTGCTGGACGACGTCTTCTGGCACGGAACAGGGTACCTGGGCTACCTGGGGGCCGACCAGCTCCGCTGGCTGGAGAACGACCTCAGACATGTGGAATCCGGCCGTCCCGTCATCCTGGCGGCCCACATCACCATCCTGGGGAGCCGACACCAGCGGGAGGGCCGCGAACACCCGTCTCCCGGGATCTCGGTGGCGAACCGCCGGGCCCTCTACCGCCTTCTGGAGCCCTACCAGGCCCACATCCTCACGGGTCACACCCACGAGAGGGAGCACGTGTTCGCGGCCGGCACCCACGAGCACGTTTGCGGGGCCGTGTGCGGATCCTGGTGGAGCGGGCCCATCTGCCCCGACGGAACCCCGAACGGCTACGCCGCCTACGAGATCCGGGGGGAGGAGGTGACCTGGCGCTACAAGTCCACGGGGCTCGACTTCAGCCACCAGCTCCGGGTCTACCCCCGGGGAGCGGATCCCGGAGCCCCGGACGAGATCGTGGCCAACGTCTGGGATTGGGACCCGGCATGGACCGTGGTCTGGTACGAGGACGGCGAGCGGAAGGGAGAGATGGTCCGGCGGGTGGGGACCGATCCTTTGAGCGAGGAGCTCCACAGGGGAGACGACCGGCCGCCCCGGCGCACCTGGGTGCAGCCCTACCTTACAAGCCACCTCTTCTACGCTCCCGTCTCCCCCGGCGCCCGGGCGATCTGGGTGGAGGCCACGGATCGGTTCGGCCGGGTGTACACGGGGTCCCCTGCAGCTTCATGGCCATAGGACCGAGGCCTTGGCCACCATGGACCCACCCTCGAACAGAGCCGGAGCTCCTCGGCCGCGGCCCACCCCTGACGCCACGGACCCGCTCCGGAACGACCGCCCTCACGGCCACTCCCTCCCGGGGGCCCACTTCCAGGTCTTCGCCAAGCCCTGGGGCGCCCTCTGCAACCTCGACTGCCGCTACTGCTATTACCTGGAGAAGGAGTCCCTCTTCCCGGGGACGGGCCCTGTCCGCATGGATGAGACCGTCTTGGAGGCGTACATCCTCCAGCATGTGGAAGCGGCGGAAGAACGGAATGCCCCGTGCGACCCATGTGCAACGGTGGCTGCCCCAAGGACCGCTTCCTCCGGACACCGGACGGGGAGGAGGGCCTGAACTACCTCTGCCAGGGCCTCAAGGCGTTCTTCACCCACGCCCGCCCCACCCTGGAGAAACTGGTGCCCCTCTGGAAGGCCGGGGCCTCGCCCCAGCACCTCATGCGAGCCGCCCGGGGGTTGGAGAGGTGATTGCATCTGGCCAGGTATCTGAAGCCATGGCACGTAGGGGCCTTCTGGACAGGGTTCTCCTTCAATGTCTCCGGGACGCTGGCCATGGAGCTCATTCACCCCGGGTTCGATTGGGCCAGCTTCCACACCATCACCGGCGAGTTGATGCACCTCCTGGCACGGATCCTCCTGAAAGCCCTGGCCGAGATCATGGGCACCCTTCGAAGCGCCGTGCGCTTTACCGCATTACCGACCCGTACGTTGCCTTCTGGCACCGTTTCATCTCCCCGATGGTTAGCCAGAAGTTACCCCCTCGTCGATCTATTAGTCTTTCCGCGTCATTACGCGGTTCTTGATATTGGTGAGGGGTGCGGTGTACTGGCTACATCCGGTACGGCACGCCGAGGAGGCCGAAGGCCTTCTCCTGGAGGGGGGCGCGGCGGGTGTATCGGGCAAAGGTGACCTTGCTCGCCGGGACCCGGGTCTCGTGCTTACCCAGGGTCCTGAGGTCGGCCATCAAGGTTTCGAAGCTCCGAGCCAGCTCTCCGCTCTCCGTCCGTTGGCGCCTGGTCTTTGCCTCCCCGGCCTTTGAGCGGCGGGCCGGACCCACGATGGACCTCCGGCGGGCCTCGGCCCCGTCGGGGTCATGGTCGGTGAGGAGCATAGGGGCCAGAGCCTTCGCCATGTGCCAGCGGACGTAGTGGGCCAGCATACAGAGGAACACATGACCCCGGATCCGCTCTTCCCGCCGGTGGCGGATGGGCCCCACCTCCAGGGCGAAGCTCTTCATGATCCGAAACGCCTTCTCGACCTCCGCCAACTGCTTGTAGGCCTCCACCACTTCCGGGGCCCCGAGCGCTTGAGCGGAAACGCTCGTCCGGATCACGTAGATCCCGTCCAGGGCCGCTTGCGCTGCGATGGACGCCTGGTCCCGCTGGAAGGTGAACGTGTCGCTGGTGATCTCGTAGCGGAAGTGCTTGGGCACCTTCGAGGCCCCCAACACCTTGCCCACCTCCACCCCGATCTTTGTCTCACCCCGAAGGGGCCGGCGTGCCCGTAGGGTCCGGAGCCGGAGCTTCTCCAGCTTCTCTTCCGTCACCGCCAGCAACTCCTGGCGCGTCCGAGCCCGGTCCGCCGCCAACAAGGGATTCCGGCAGGCGATGAGCCGTTCGCCGGAGAAGTCCGGCGACGTGATCTCCGCCAGATCCTGCTCGTCGAACAGCGAGAGTTCGAGTGGTCCATCCTCCTTCATGAGGCCACGGATCGTGGGGGCCCGAAGCGACCCTGTAGCCGGTCCAGGGCTGGGCCCACGGTGGCCGGATCCCCCGTTTTGCCCGCAAAGACCTCCACTTCACCTACATGGGCGCATATTGCGCAACACAACATTCAGCCAACTTCAACACCCGCTAAGCGTTAGCTCTCAGATCCCGGCGTGCCTGGGGGGTCACTTCGGTCTTGCAATGTCTATGATTCAGATTCGGAATGTCCCGGAGGAGGGACTCCGGGAGCTGAAGGCCCGGGCGGCGCGAGGGCGGGCATGACCCTGTCGGACTACCTCATGGATTTGATTCGGAAGGCGACCGAACGCCCTGAGCCGGAAGTGCTCCTGGAGGTGCTCCTCCAGACCGAGGCGGCAGGGGTGGTGGAGGCTCGCCTGTTCGACGGGTCCACCCTCCACGCGCCCCATGTCCTGGACCTGGAGGTCGCACAGGTTCTCCGACGCTACGAGCGTGCGGGCGAGTTGAGGGAGGGACGCGTGCGGGAAGCCCTGGAGGACCTGGCCGCGTTCCGGATCCAGCGCTATCCACACCACCTCTTCCTCCAGCGAATCTGGGCACTCCGAGCCAAAGCCACGGCGTACGATGCGTGCTACCTGGCCCTGGCGGAGGCCCTGGACGCCCCGCTGCTCACCCGGGACCGGCGGCTGGCAGAGGTGCCGGGGCACGTAGGGCGAGTGGAGGTGGTGGGGGTGCCCTGAGAGCGTTCGACACCTACACCCCTCGCGAGCGCATATCCGGATTGGATGTATCCGGCAGGCGTCTGGACCGGTAGATCCCATTTCGAGGCAGCAGCAGGATTGCCACGACCAGCACCGCCACGGCGGCGGCGGCGGCCACGGCTACCGACAGGGCGTCATCGGCCTGGAGACGCGCGATGATGATCCCGATATACGCCCAAATCACCACCAGTGCGAAGAACAGGTCGCCGCGCCGTGCAAGCATCAACACGCCCAGAGCCGCGCCAACCGCGATCATGAGTATGGCCCAGAACGCCTCCGGCAGCGGCTCGCCTTGCCAGCCGATAGCCACCAGCGCCACCGCCACGTTCGCGATCACGGCGATCGAGACCCAGCCGATATAGACACTGAACGGCAGATGTACCGCGAGCCGGTCGCCGAGGCGGGCAGGGGCGCGGCCGATTTGCAGGCGCCTGTAGGCGATGAGCAGGCTGGCGAACAGAAGCGCCATCGGCACCAACGACAGCACGATCAACCCGGCGTGATAGACGAAGAGCCAGGACACGTTCCCCAGGGAGGCAAGGGCGAACCAGGGGCCCAGCTGCCCGAGAAAGGGCATCGCTTCCTCCTCCCGGCTGAACAGGTCCCGCGCCTGCCAGATGACGAACAACACCAGGAGCAGATAGATCACCCCCCAGATCGAGAAGGTCAGGCCCGCTGGAACGAAGAGGTTCGGCAGGGCATCCGCGACCTCACCGGTGGTTCTGCCGAAGAGAGGCAGGTAGTTGGCCAGAGCGTTCACCACGAGCGTCACAACCAAGGCCGCGATGTTCAGCACCTGCAGCCCGCGCTTCCTCTTTCTACTCATGCCTGACCTCCTTGTGGGCCAAACCGCTGAGCATCTTGGGCCTGTTCTCCGTCCTGGCCCGCACCGGCGCCGGTTCCGGCCCGCCGTCCAGGAGTGAGCTTACACTTGCGGCCTGGACGATCACGGCCTCGGCAGGGTATGCGCACGCAGCGTGGTTGCTGACTCGCGTCCCCGAGACACGTTACCGCGAACAGGAGGACCGAACAAGAAACCCGCTGCAGGACGCGCGCCCCCCGGGCGGGAACCTCCCGGATACCGGAGCACCACTTGACAGTTGATAGAATTATCTATCCTCGCATTGTTAATCCCTATCACGAAGTTGAGAGGGCCTCGCTAAAAGACACCCATCATGAAGATCGACTTGGAAGCCAGGGGCTGGGGAGAATGAAGGAGGTGACGTTCCGGTCCCGCATTGAGGAGCTGCGTGCTCGAGAGGACCTGCACGCAGGAGCAGTTGGAGGGATAGGCATCACAGGGAAGCGCGTCCTTCGAGGAGAGGCGAGCGATGCCCGAGACCAACAGCCTGAAGAGCGAATGGCGTTCTCCGTCGGGATGGGACACACTGTCGTTGCCAGACGTACAGTACTCCCCCTCCGAGGATGTGAGGAGGGGTGGGGCGCGGAGGGGGTGAGAGGGGTCTCAGGACCCCGATTGGGGTCCTCCCTACCTCACCCTGGTCCGGGAGTGGGCCAGCACCTTCCGGAGGGAGAGCTCGACCCAGTGCTTCCCCCGGAGGTCGATGGCGTCGGTGAAAACCTCATCCATCAACCCCGAAGCCCCGGCGTGGAAACAGAACGGCCCGTGCTGCTCCACCAGCACCCTGGGCACCTGGAAAATGCCCACGTCACCGGATTCCACCTGTCCGAGGAAGAAGTGCCGGAGCTCGGGCCAATCCACCCACACCCGCATGGGACGGGAGTGTTCGTTGTGGACCACGATGGTTATGTCCATGTCCGGGGCCACCGCCACACCAGCTTTGGCCGCGGTGGATCCGGCCTCACGATAGAAGGGAGAGGTCGCGTGAGAGGGTGCTGAGGCGCAGCCTGCCGCCAGGATTACCGAGGCGAGGCTGATCAGGATTCGAGCCCGGGTCATGATACACCTCCCCTTTTCCTTGTGGGAAAGCAAGTCAAGGGGCAATCTTGAGGACCAGGGATCTCCGGCGGTTCTCCTGGAGATCTCCTGGAGATCCCCCAGACGTCGTCTGGCGCATGATCTGCTTCGGGAGGGGACATCTTGTTCTCCCTCACGCTCTTCGGCGGTGTCAGGCTCGACGGACCTTCGGGCCCGGTAACAGGCCATGCGAGTCAACGGCGTCAGTTGGCGCTCCTGGCCCTGCTGGCCACTGCCGGCCCCCAGGGACGAAGCCGGGAGAAGCTGCAGACGCTTCTCTCCCCTGAGAGCCCCACCGATTCGGCCCGCCATTCCCTGGCCAATGCGGTCTACCGCCTCCGGACCACCCTGGGGGAGGATTGCATTCAGGGAGAGGGGGAGATCCTGCGTCTGAATCCCGCCGTGGTCGGTGCCGATGTCACGGCCCTCGAGGCCCACCTCGACAGAAGTGAGCTGGAAGAAGCCGTGGAGCTCTATAGGGGGCCCTTCATGGACGGATTCCACCTGAAGGGCTCCAGGGAGTTCGAGGACTGGCGAAGTATCGAAGCCCGGCGGTTGGGCCAGCGCTTCGAGGAGGTCCTGGAGAAGTTGGCGGCGAGGGCGGAAGGGGAGGGAGAGTGGAGGAAGGCCGCCGGGCTCTGGGAACGCCTGTCGAGGCACGACCCCTTCAACACCCGGTTCGCGCTGGGCCGGATGCAGGCCCTGGCCAAGGCGGGTGATCTGGGGAATGCCATCTATGTGGGTGAGGGGCATGCACGCATCCTTGAGGAGGAATTGGGGGCCGAGTCTCCCCCAGATCTGATGGCTCTCCTTGAGGGGTTGAGGACCGGGGGATGGAGCGCCCGGGGGAAGGAGGAGGGAAGGGCGCCGGCGCCGTCTCCTGCGGCGGCGGTGGCGGAGGTGAACCTGGGGGTTGCGCCGGGGTCGGGCGAGCTGGCCGAGCCCGAGGTGAGGAGGGAGGGGGTGCCGGAGGAGGTGCCGGCAGCGGTGGCGACGATTCCAGTAGCTGCAGGGGGGGCGGAAGCCAGCCGGAGGAGAGCCCGTCGGCTGGGGGCCTTGGCTGCTGCGGGTGTCATCGTGGTGGCTCTGGGCGCGGCGTGGCTATGGGGATTCCGGGACCCGGGTGCGCCCCTGCCGGGACCGGACGTGCGGGAACCGGTGGTGGTGCTCCCCTTCGAGGTGCAGGGTTCGGGCCCGGAGCTGGCGCATGTTGGAGTCCAGGCGGCCCACCGGATCGCTGCAGCCATCGAGGGGGCGAACCTGGGCCGGGCGGTGGACTATCGTCCCGAGGGCGGAGGCCAGGCGTACTCGGAGCGCTGGGGCCGGCGGGTGGTGCGGGAAACGGGGGCGGGTACGCTGGTGAGGGGGGTGATGGCCCAGCGGGGTGGCGAGGTGGAGATGCAGGCCAAGGTGGTGCGGGCCTCGGATCTGGGCACCGTGTGGACGTTGGGTCCTGAGCTGGGCTCGGTGGGGGACCCGACTCCGGTCCTGGACGCCCTCCTGGGCCGGGTGCAGGGTGCCATGGGCATGTATCTGAGCCCGATGACGGAGGGATGGACGGCGGTAGGTCTTTTTGAGCCGCCACCCAGCTTGGAGGTCTTTCGAATGGCTGGGAGAGGGTTGGAGCTCTTCGGTAGGAGCCGCTACGACGAGGCGGCTCCCCTGCTTCGGGAAGCCTTTGCCCGGGACACGACCTGGCTTCCCGCCGCACTTTGGCTCGGTGTCACCTACTCGAACCTCAGCCGCTGGCACGAGCGCGACTCGGTGTGGGCCTTTCTGGAGGCTCGCCGGGAACGCCTCTACCCGGGCGATGCCCTGCGAGCGGATATGGTCCGAGCATGGGGGCTGGGCTCTCCCGAGGAGGGAGTACGATCAGCCCAGGACCTGTTCTCCGTCCAGCCCATCGAGGCCTATAACGTGATGTTAGCTCTGGTGCGGGCCAGACGAGGCACCGAGGCCCTGACGTACTACACGCACCGGGACACGGTCATCTTCCAGCACCGCACCTGGCAGGCGTGGGACGCCGTAGCCGCTCGGGCCTACCATATGTTGGGCCGGTTCGAGGAGGAGTTGGCTCTGGCCCGGGCCGGGAAGGGCCGGGAGCCTCGGTACTACCTCCACTGGGAACGGGAAGTGCGCGCCCTGGGGGCCCTGGGTCGCGTTCCTGAGATCGAAGGGCTTATCACCGAGAGCCACGGCCTGGAGATCCAGGGGGCTCCGGTACGTCTCATGAGCGCCGCCGCCCTGGAGCTCTCGCTCCACGGGTGGCCGGAGGAGGCCCGTGCTTACGCGGAACGGGCGGTGGAAGGGGCGCTGCAGTGGCCCGACTCCCTCCGGCCCGCGGCGGCGGCCTGGAATCTCCACATGGACATGCTCCGTATCCTGGGCCGCCAAGCCGAGGTGGTGGCGATCTACGACGAGCAATCCAAGAGGCCGGGAGCCGGGGAGCTCCATTACCGGATCCTGGGCATGCGGGACCGGATCCTCCTGGGGGACACGGTGGGGGCGCTGGCCCTGGTGGACTCGGCCCGGACCCAGCCCATCAGCGCCTTCGTCGGCTCGGGATGGCCCAAGGCTGCACCCCTCTACCACGGCGCCCACATCCTCTCCCTCCTGGGCCGCGGGGACGAGGCCGTGGCCATGCTCCGGGAGGCCATGAACAATGGATGTCGCCTGGGGGCCGACGAGCCCCTCCAGTGGTACTGGGCTCCCATCAAGGACCATCCGCCCTTTCAGGAGCTGGTGAAGGTGCGGTAGGGAGGGGGAGGGTCCTACCCTGCTACCCCCGGCTGGGCGTACTTCACCTGGAGGGTTCGGGAGCGCCTGGGCACCCCACAAACCTCTCCGGGATTTGGCTGGGCTACTTCAGAAGCTCGGCCAACTCCTCTGCAGTCAATCCGGCGTGGCGGAGGATTGCCCGGAGTGTGCCCTTCTTGATTTCCCCGTGGTCGGGGATCGTGAGTCGGCGGTAGGGTGGGTCATCATGACGGAGCACATTGTGGCTGCCCTTCTGGCGATCGAACTTGTAGCCTGCCCTCTCCAGCGCTCGGATGAGCCCACGGCCGGACAGGACGGGTAGCGAAGTCACGTCAGACCTCCACGATCTCCTCGGTGATGGGAGGGGGGAGGGCCTCACCATGGGCTTCGATACTCTCAAGGTAAGCGGCTATCGCCTCCCGGACGTTGGCCAAGGCCTCCGAGCGAGTCTCCCCTTGGCTCAGGCATCCCGGCAAGGACGGAACCTCGGCTACGAAGGACCCGTCCTCATCCTGTTCGATCAGAACCCTGTACCGCATTGCGCCTCCTTCTTGATGCGTCAAATCTAGTACTCATGAGCCAATGCGTCAGGGGTACGGAGCCTTCCCCGCATCCGGACTGATGGGGGAAGGCGTGGCCACCCGCTCCTTCCTGGGGAACGTGGTGGGAGATCGGGTCCTTGACGGCCATCGGACCCGTGTTCCGCCGACCCAGGTCACGGCCGTGCACCTTTTGCACCGGCCCCGGTCATGGCCCTGCGCCTAACGCAGCGGCGAGATAGGGATGGGGCCCCTCGGGGCTCAGGTTCTGGAACGGGAGGACTGCGATTGCCGTGCGCTCGTGTGCCGCCGACGCCGGCCCGCTCTCCGATCCGGGAGCGGTCCAGCGGCCCAAGGCCAGGGCACCGGCCGCCACCACCACAGCTCCCATCCCCGCCAGGGTGATCCGCTGCCGTGTGATTCGGGGGAGGATGGGTCGCGATGCGGGGGTGGGATTCGCCATGCTATGGCCGGCGGCTGACGAGCCCGGACCCTCGGAGGATACCGCTGGCGGCACCATGGGGCCCTTCGGGCTCTCTGACCGCGTTCCCCCGGGCAACACCGCCACCTTCTCAGCCGTGGTGTACTGCCTCGGCGTCTCTCTCTGCCTGCTCTTCCTGTCCATCGACCACCTCTCCCCGCAGGAGTACCCACCCCGGACACGGTGTCCGGAGTTTCAAGACTCCCGCGCTGTGGTCGAAGTTCGGTAAGGACACCCCACCCACTGGAAAGCCCATCGAGGTCCAATCGATCGTCATCCATCGAATCGCCGATGGCAAAGTGGTCGAGGACAGCTCGGAGTACGATTCACTCGGCTTGATGCAGCAGTTAGGCTTTGAGCTTGCGCCGGCGCGGCAGGCGCAGTAAACCAAGCCTTTCTGGCAAAACGATCTCCAGGGCGTCCTTTCGTTCGACGGCGTAGGTGGTGGGCCGTTGCAAGGAGGAGAGCGTCTGCCAGACCCCGACCTCCCTCTCCTCCAGACGCTGCAAAGCCTAGGCCCTGGCGCCAGACCCACCTGGCCGCGGCCCTCCCGTGGACCGACATCAGCACGTCTGGGGCGTGGAGGAGATCCGGGACCCCATGGCGCACTGAGGTCGTCCGGAACTCTAACGCATCAGCCGTCTTCCTTCAGAGCCCTGGCGTCCCCCCGTAGCCCACGACGGAGGTTCGACCCCGGAGGGAGATGCGGGCCACTCCCGCTGTTTGCTCTACTCCGGCAGACGGCACGGGAAGAACCCGGTACGCCCGCACTTCTGACCCTCTTCCTTCATTTCGTGAAGCTGCGCCCTGGACAAGGGTCAGGTGAGAGCCAGGTCAGGGCTGAGTCAGCGGTGGGTCAACCCCCGCCCCTACCATTCCCTCCAGGACGACGCGCCACGAGTCCCGTGACGCCGAGACGCAGCACTGCCCCATCACCGCCGGTGGAATGCTCGCCCTGGGATCAAACGAGACGTGGGATCGCCGGGCATGCCTTCCCGAGAGGCATGAGCCGGGGAAATGTGGAGAGATGATGTCCGGGGGATCCGCAGGAGATTCCTGGGAGATCCTTGGTCCACAAGTTCGCTGGAGATCGTGCTCTGCCATGTGAGAATAGGATGCCGCATCTCCGGCTACGGAGGGCGGGTCCGGGCATTCCGTATCGAGAAGAGGAGGACATCATGAGAAGGCTCATCCTGATCCCTGCCGCGCTCCTGGTCCTGGCCTGCCAGGACCGCACGCCTGACCAGGCGGAGCTGAGGGTGATCGCCGAAGGGGCGGCCCTCCGGGGGGCGAACGGCATCAACTTCGGCCCGGACGGCAATCTGTACATCGCCATTGTCTTGGGCCAGGAGATCGTGGTCATGGACCGGCGCAACGGAACGATTCTCCACCGCCTGGGCATGGAGTTGGGTGTGGAGTTTCCGGATGACCTGGTCTTCGGTCCGGACGGGTCCCTCTACTGGACCAATCCCGTGGCCGGAGAGGTGGGCCGGAGGACCCCGGGGGGAGTCGTGACCAAGCAGATGGTGGCTCCCGGCGCCAACCCCATCACGTTCTCCCCCGACGGCCGCCTCTTCGTTGGCCTGTGTTTCTCGGGCGACGGGCTGTACGAGCTCGACCCCGAGCTCATGGAGGCTCCCCGACCCATCATCGTCGCTACCCCTGAGAACCGCAACCCCCTCGGTTATATGAACGGCTTCGCCTTCGGCCCCGACGGGCGGTTGTATGGGCCCATCTTCACCCGGGGCATGGTGGTGAGCGTTGACGTGGGCCAGCCCGGCGATCCTCCGTCCCTAAGTCCGTGGACGGACGGGACCATCCAGGTGGTGGCCACCGGCTTCACGGAACCTGCCGCGGTCAAGTTCGACCCCTGGGATCAGCTGCACGTGGTGGACGCCGGGACAGGGGAGGTGGTCCGGGTGGACCGGACGACCGGTGAGAAGACGGTGATCGGCACTCTCGAGCCTGGATTGGACAATTTGGCGTTCGACCCCCGGGGCGAGCTGTACGTCTCCAACTTCCGTCATGGGTCCATCACCCAGATTCTCTCCAGCGGGCAGGCCCGTACCATCAGTCCGGGCGGCATGATCGTGCCCATGGGCGTGGCGGTCCTGGAGGGACCGGACGGTGGCGAGGCGGTGTTCGTGGCCGATTACTGGAGCCTCCGGAAGTTCGACGGCCGTACCGGCCGACAGGAGAGCGTGTACTGGGGGCCTGTGGTCCGGGAAGTCGACCCTCCCTCTCTGACCCGGTTATATACCCTATCGACCGATGGCGACCACTTGGTGGTCTCGTCTTGGACCGCCGTCCAGGTCTGGGATCCGCGAACGGATCGGGTCCTGGAGCACTATCCCATGCCGCGCCTCCTCAACGCCATCCGCTTCCGGGATGACCTGGTGGTGGCCAGTCCTCGTTTGGACGGGGTCGTCTGGGCCAGTGATCGCGGGATGGTTTTGCCCGTTGACGGGGCGAACGTCATTGAGCCCGCCGGCCTGGCCACGGACGGAGAAGTGCTCTGGGTGGCCGATTGGGCCACGGGCACGGTCTGGCAGATCGGTTTTGATGGGAGGGCGCCTCTCGACCCCGTGCGGGTCGCCTCTGGCCTGGCAAACCCCGAGGGGATGGCGGTGGATCTGGATGGGAGCCTGCTGGTGGTGGAGGCGGGTGCGGGGCGGCTGTCCCGTATCGACCTGACCACCGGAGTGGTGAGCGTTTTGGTCGATGGGCTGGAACCCGGCGTTCAGGCCACCGGAAGCTTCCCTCCCACCTATTGGTTCGACGGGGTGGCCGTGGGCCCCTCCGGAGCCGTCTACGTCACCGATAACGTGAACAACACCCTTCTCCGCATCGGGCCGCGGTAGGTGGCTGGCAAGAGCGGGTAGGGGTGCGTGGCTTCTGGCGCAACGGAGCGGGTAGGCTCCGTATTCGTTCCTTCTCCTCAGGAGACAACATGGCCGGCCGACTCGTGAGCGTCGGGCTCTTCATTGCACAGTTCGTCCTGCTGTGCTCCTACGGGAGCGCCCAGCAGCCGGAGAGCTCGGACGGCCGGGACGCCCGCATTCTCATGGCCACCCCCGTGTCCGGGCCCATGCCGCCCCCGGTCATCGACGGGCGCCTGGACGATCCCATCTGGCAAACGGCACATGTGGCGGCGGGCTTCATCCAGCTCGAGCCCTACCCCGGGGCCCCCGCCACCGAGAGGACGGAGGCCCGTGTGGCCTTCGACCACCGGGCCATCTACGTGGCCATGCGGATGTACGACTCCGATCCCGCCGCCATCCGGGCCGAGCTCGTTCGGCGGGACGAACCGAGCGGGAGCAGCGATTGGGCCCGGGTCATGATCGACAGCTATCACGACCGGCGAACCGCGTTCCAGTTCGCCACCACCCCCCGGGGCTCCCGCGTGGACGTTCTCCACCTGGCGGACACCCAGACCGATGCCAACTGGGACGCCGTGTGGGAGGTAGCCACCTCCGTGGACGACGAGGGCTGGACGGCGGAGTTCCGGATCCCCCTCTCCCAGCTTCGGTTCTCCGGAGGCGCCGGGAGTTGGGGCATCAACTTCGGCCGGGAGATCGCCCGCCGCTCCGAGGTGTCCTACTGGGCCCCCATCCCCCCCAACGCCGGCCGCATGGTGTCCCTCTTCGGGAGGTTGGAGGGGATGGAGGAGGTCCGCTCCCCCCGGCGCCTGGAAGTGCTTCCCTACGTGGTGGGACGCCTGGAACGGGAGCCGGGGGATCCGTCCAACCCCTTCTGGCAAGAGAACAGCCCGGGAGGGGCTCTGGGAGCCGACCTGAAGCTCGGTCTCACCTCCGACCTCACCCTCACCGCCACACTCAACCCGGACTTCGGCCAGGTGGAGGCCGACCCGTCCGTCATCAACCTGAGCACGTTCGAAACGTTCTTTCCCGAGAAGCGCCCCTTTTTCACGGAAGGCACCGAGATCTTCCGGTTTCGCATCCTGCCGGAGGGCCATCTCTTCTACTCTCGCCGGATCGGACGGCCGCCCCAGGGACGGGCCTCCAGCCCCGGGGGGTTCGTGGACTCTCCCGGCACCACCCGCATCCTGGGGGCGGCGAAGATCTCCGGGAAGACTCGGAGCGGCTGGTCCGTGGGCCTCATGGACGCCGTCACGGCGGAGGAGGAGGCCCGCGTCGTGGACCCGGAGGGCCTTCGTTCGGCGCAAACCGTGGAGCCGGGCACGAACTACCTGGCGGCCAGGGTCCTCCGGGACTTCGCTCAGGGGCGGAGCGGCCTGGGGATCATGGGCACCGCCACCAACCGCCGCTTGGGGAGCGCCCCCGGGGTGCAGTTCCTTCCCGGAGCCGCCTATGTGGCAGGAGCCAACGGATGGCACCGGTTCGGGGCAAATCGCTACGAGGTGAACGGCTGGATCCTTGGGTCCTCCGTCCGGGGGAGCGAGGCCGCCATCTGGCGCCTCCAGCGTAGCGCCGCACACCTCTTCCAGCGCCCCGACGCCGGCCATCTCCGGCCCGACTCCACCCTCACGTCCCTGAACGGCTGGGCCGGGGAGGCCGCCGTCCAGAAGATCGGAGGCGGCCACTGGACCTGGAACGTCACCTTCGGGGCACGCTCTCCAGGGGTGGACCTGAACGACACCGGGTTTCTTAGCTACACCGACATCTGGTTCGGGAGCCTGCTGGCAGCTTACCGGGAGTTCAGGCCCGGGCCCCTCTTCCGGGACTGGCTCCTTCAGGGCCAACTGGTGCGGGTGCACGACTTCGGCGGCACGCTGGTGCGCCCCTCCTTCCACCTCACGGGGAATGCCCGCCTCCTGAGCTTCTGGCGCGGCACCTTCACCGTAGACCACTGGCGCCGGCACGTTTGGCCCTGGGAGCTACGGGGCGGGCCCGGCCTGGTGCGCCCTGCCCGCACCGACTTCGACGCATCCCTCACCTCCGACAGCCGGAAGCCTTGGTCAGCAGCCGTGACCCTCCGGGGAACGGACGAGCACGGGACCAGGGGACGGTCCCTGGAGATCGAACCTTCCCTGTCCCTGAGGCCCTCCAGCCGCACGAGCCTGTCCCTTGCCCCTTCGTGGAGCCAGAACCGGCAGCCGGCCCAATACGTGGCGAGCCCCGCCACCCAGGCCGGAACCGAGTACGTCGTGGGTCACCTCCGGCAACGGACGGCGGCCCTCACCCTCCGCCTGAGCCACGCCTTTTCCCCCGGCCTCTCCCTGGACCTCTATGGTCAGCCCTTTCTCTCCTCGGGCCTGTACCGGGACTTCCGCACCGTGGTGGATCCCAGGGGAAGGACCTTCCAGGACCGTTTCGCCCTCTTGGGCCCCGGAGAGCTACGTTTCGATTCCGACACCGGCCGATACGTGGTGGACCGTCCCGGCAACGCGTCGGACTTCACGTTCCGCGACCCCGACTTCAACGTCAGGGAGATCAACACCAACGCCGTGCTCCGGTGGGAGTACCGGCCCGGCTCCACCCTCTTCCTGGTGTGGAGCCACGCCCGGGAGAACGGCGTCCGGTCCGGACCACTGCGCCTGTGGAACGATCTCGACCGGCTTCTCGCCGCCGAGGCCACGCACGTCTTCCTGCTGAAGATCAGCTACTGGATGGACCGCTGAGGGTTCACGGGACTGGTTCGGCCGGCGGAAGAACCATGCGCCTGGGCCCCGATCTGGTAGGACTCGATGATGCGGGTGCCAGGCAAGTCCTCTTCCGCCGCCCGAACGAGTGCCGCTGCCACCCCCCTCGCCTCAACGGGCTTGTACCTGGCCGGAGCCAGGAAGCCGAGGCGCTTTGCGATCTCCTCCCCCAATCGGAAGTCGTCCCGCTTCCCCAGGAGGAGGGACGGGCGCACGATGGTGGTGCTTCGGTAGGTGAGGGCGAGAAGAGCGTCCTCCAGCTCTCCCTTGACCCGGCTGTAGAAGAATCGGGACCGGGCGTTCGCCCCAACGGCGCTCACCAGGAGGAAGTGGGTGGCTCCCTCCTGGATCCCCAGGCGGGCCACGGACAGTGGATACTGGAAGTCCACCTGGCGGAAGCCTTCCTTCGATCCCGCCTTTTTGATGGTAGTCCCGAGGGCGCAGAGGATCTGGTCTACCCGGAAGAGGTCGGCGTGGGCAGACATATCGTCGAAGTCCATGACGTGCTCCTGGAGCTTCCCGACGTTCGCCTCCCTCGTGATCTCCAGGGGCAGAGGCCGCCGGGTGAGGACCAGGACCCGTCGGAAGGCCGGAGAATGGGACAGCAGCCTAAGGCAGTGGCGACCCACCAGGCCCGTGGCTCCGCATAGGAGAACAGACTTCTCGTTTTGCACGACCAGACCTCTCCCTTCTTTCGGGCTCTTCTTCCGCTACCCCGAGGACCAGGGATGGAGAGACGGTTTCAGGGAACTGACTGCCCACCGACCTACCTCGCCCTGCCTCAGCCGGGCAGCTCTTCCGTCGGGCAAACGCATTGGGGTTAAGCTGTGCCGCCGCGAAGGTGCGGCGACGACGAACCCCATGCCTTCAAGCTGGGAGCCAAGCGCCCGGCCCGCTAGTGGAAGCCCGGCGAGTAGGCCGGCGCCAGCTTCAGCCCCTTGTTGGAAAGGATAAGGCGTCATACATTGCATGACATGAAGACTTCTGCCTTGACGATCCGGTTGGATCCAGACCTGGAGCGGCAGCTTGAGAGAGCCGCCCGACGCAGTGGCCGCACTCGGAGTGAGTTGGTCCGAGATGCGCTGCGCCGCCAGCTGGCGTTGGAGGAGTTCGAGGATCTCCGGCGGCGGATCATGCCCTTCGCCGAGGCCCGCGGGTACCTCACAGACGAGGATATCTTCCGCGAGGTGTCATGAGGGTCTTCCTCGACACCAACCTCCTGGTGAGTGCCTTCGCGACCCGAGGTCTTTGCGCAGACGTCCTCCAGGTGTGCCTTGTGGAACACCAACTCGTGCTTGGAGAGACGGTGTTGGCCGAGCTGCAGCGGATCCTCCAGGGGAAGATCGGCCTCCCTCCCGGGATTATCCAGGAAGCCGACGTCTTCCTTCGGCGGCAAGCCATGGTCGTATCGGATGCACCCCTGTTGTCTCTCGCCATCCGGGAAAGAGAGGATCTTCCCGTCCTTGCTGAGGCCATCGCTGGGAACGCTGATGTACTCGTGACCGGCGACAAGGATCTTCTCGACCTGCCCTCCGACCCACCCCTTTCGATCCTTTCTCCTCGCGCTTTCTGGGAAGAACTCCGTTCGAACCCAAGTGAGGAGGAGTAGCTCCTTCCAGCGACTTGGGTTTGATCTGCCGGAGCAGAGTGCTGACCCGGAGTGGGAGCCGCAAGGCGAGCGCTCCGGACTGTTCGAGCTGGGCCGGGACTGCCGGGTGCGGGTGGCCGGGGGCTTCGAGACCCGTGACCTGGAGCGGGTACTGGAGGTGCTGGCGCAGGGGGGCTGTTGCTGACCCTTCCCAGCGCGGTCCGGATCTACGTGGCGGCGGAACCGGTGGACCTGAGGCGGGGCTTTGATGGTCTTGCGGCGGCCACCCGGAGCCTGATGGGGGCCGATCCCCTGAGCGGCCACGTGTTCGTGTTCCTGAACCGTCGCCGCAACCGGGTGAAGCTTCTGGTGTGGGATCGCTCCGGCTGGCTGGTGGTGTACAAGCATCCTGAGCGAGGACGTTTTCCCTGCCCTGGGATCCGCCGCCGGGCCGCCGGCACGTGGAGGTGGATGCCGGAGAGCTGGGCCTCATGCTGGAGGGGCTGGATCTCCGGGGCGCCCGGCGCCAGAAGCGGTGGTACCGGGCCCCAGGCTGGGAAGCTGGAGACCTCAGCTCCCGGAAGGGCGCCGTTTCCGCCTCCGGGGCGAGGGCGCCGTGGAGGCCTTCCTGATGGACGGCTTCCTGTCCGGGCCTCGCTCCTGGGCCACCAGGAGAGCATGGGCCTGGGCGGAGATCTCCTGGAACTCGGCCACGATCTCGTCGAAGCGCTTGGCGTTGTCCATCCACTGCTGGTAGCGGGGCAGCTGCTCCTCGTTGAGGTTGCGGGTGACGGTCTTGCCCTTGACCTTGGCGGTCCACTGCCAGTAGGGGCCGTGGAGGCGCTCGGGGTCGGTGTGGCAGGCGCAGCCGGGGGAGCCGCAGCGGGAGAACCGCCGGAGGATGG
>PXFI01000219.1 GCA_003564295.1 Gemmatimonadota bacterium
GCCGAAGCCCAATCAGGCTCCAGCCGGGGAGCGTAGCAGACCATGGATTCCACCTCCTGTTCACAGCAGTACCGAATAGACGCCGAAATATAACAGGGGGGTTTTCGACCCTCAGAACGGCCGCAGGACGCACGAGGCGGGCTCGAAAGGCTTCCGGAGATGGAAGACGGCGAGAACGGGCGGCAGACGCCAGAAGAGAGGGGTTAGGAGCCGGCTACGGAGGGGGTCTCGGACTCGGGCCAAACCGTACCCGGAAACTTGTCAAGGCCCTTTCGGGACAGAAGAATCCCCCGGTTGCCGAATCGGTCCTTTCGTGTTCCCATTCTGAGTCGAGTTGGAGTCGTCGCTTCACGAGGGAAAGGGAGTCGTCGCACTCCGGGGGAAGGCGGGCGGCCCCCCCTTCCCGGGGCGCCCATTGGGAGCCGCAATCCGCGATGGATGACCTTTTGGCGGAGATGAGGTGGATGAGAGACCGTGGGGTTTGTTTCATTACCGGAGCCTCCTCGGGCCTTGGGAGTGCCATGGCGGTGCGCCTCGCAAGAGAAGGATATGCCGTGGGGCTGGCAGCTCGCCGGGAGTCTCTCCTTGAGGGTGTGGCCCGTGAGATTCATGAGGCCGGCGGAAACGCCGGGGTCTTTCCCTGCGACGTGGCCGAGAGGGATCAGGTCCTGAATGCCGTCAGGCGATGTGAGGAGGAGTTGGGGCCTGTGGACCTGCTGGTGGCCAACGCTGGTCTGAGCATCAACACGCGCGTGGCTCCCTTCGATGGTCTGGCGGTGGAACAGGTGATCAGGATCAACCTCCTTGGGGCCGTATACGCCACGGAGGGCGTGCTTCCGGGAATGCTGGAGCGGGGCCGGGGCCACATCGTGGCCGTGTCCAGCCTTGCCGGCTTCGCGGGGCTGCCCATGTCGGCGGCCTACTCCGCCAGCAAGGCGGGCATGATCAACTTCTTCGAGAGTCTCCGCATCGACTTGAGAGGATACGGAGTTGACGTGACCGTCATCTCTCCCGGTTTCGTCCGAACGCCCATGACAGACCACAACAGTCACGCCATGCCGTTCCTCATGGAGCTGGAGCCGGCTGTGGAGGAGATGATCAGGGCCATCGGCAGGCGCAAGAAGAGCCTGGCTTTTCCCCGGCCCCTTGCCCTGGTGGCCTGGAGCGCACGGCTTCTTCCTCGTCCCCTCTATGATCGCATCGCAGCCCGCGTGGGCCGTAGGAAAGCCTCTGCAGACAGCCGTCCGGCCTGAGCCCTGTGCGAGACGCCATGTTTCGGTTCGCCCTTTCGGGGGTGCGGCCCCGCCCGGTATCTTGCACCGGTTCCTTGATTCTCCTTGATGAACGGTGTTGCCGTGGCTGATCGGGAAACCACCCTTCTTTCCGGACGAGTGAGGCGGATCGAGCAGATCCTCCAGACCTCCCTTTCTACGCGGCGGTTGCCGGCCCTCCCGCCTTTGCCCGAGATCGAACGGGCTTTCCTTCGCGAATCCGGCGAGGATCTCTATTGGAACGACCTCGAGTGGGAAAAGCTCACCCACGAAGAACGCCTGGACGAGGAGTTCCTTACGGAGATGGCCTTTCCCGGGTTCCTGGCCTTTGTCCGGGGCCTGCTACTGACGGAGGCCATGCCCGACTCCCTCGTGCCTCCGCGTCCCGCTCCGGAGGTGGTGGAAGATCTCCTGGGCTTTCTGGCGGCCCGGGTGGTGGAGCTCGGTGAGGGCGTCGCTGATGCGGAGGGAGAGGAGCGGGCCCAGAAGGAGGCGGAGCTCCAGATGACCAGCCGGCTCCTGGACCTGGTCATCTGCATTCTCCATGACCTCGGACGGGAAGAAATCGGGAAGGTGGAGGCTGCTCTCATTTTGGAGTAGGGATCGGTCCATGACGCCTTGGCCTCACCGAAGGCCAGGTCACCCGTATCTGGCGGGAAGCCCACTCCTCATAGCCCACCGGGGTGGAGCGCGGCTGGCTCCGGAGAACACACTCGCCTCTTTCCGGAACGCCGTCGACGTATGGGGTGCCGACATGCTGGAGATGGACGTCCGGGCCACCCGGGACGGTGAGGTGATCGTCATCCACGATGAGACCGTGGACCGGACCACGGAAGGGACCGGCCCCGTGTCAGATCTCACCTGGGCCCGTGTCCGGGAACTGGATGCCGGGTACCGCTTCCGAGATCTCCAGAGCGCCCGCTCCTTTCGAGGCAAGGGCGTGAGAATCCCCCGGTTCGAGGAAGTCCTGGAGGCGTTCCCCAAGGTGCGCCTGAACGTGGAGGCCAAGGACCGGCGTTCGGCCGTGGGGCTGGTGGAGGCCATACTCCGGCATGGGGCCCAGGACCGGGTGCTGGTGGCGGCGGAAAGGGAGGGGAACCGAAAGAGAGTCCGAGGTTACCCGGGACCCTGGGGTGCCTCACGGCGGCATGTGACCGGATTCGTTCTCCTGGTCCCCACCCCTCTGGGGCGATTCTTCACCCCCGGATGCGACGTTCTACAGGTACCCGAGGAACACGGGGGAATCCGAATTCTCCCCCCCCGGTTCCTGGCTGAGGCCCACAAGAGGAATATTCCGGTGCACGTCTGGACGGTAGATGAGCCGGACCGCATGCGGCGCCTCCTGGCCCTGGGTGTGGATGGGATCCAGACCGATCGTCCCGACCTCCTGGCCCAAGTCCTCACGGAGGTGGTGGGGCGGCCTCCGCCTCCCTCCCTTCGGAGTGGGCTTCGGGATGATCATCCGTCACGGCCCGGCGATTCCGGGGGGAGCCCACCATGACCGGTCCGAGAGCCTCTCACCCGACTCCGGGCCCGGTGGACCTTCAGGACCGGTTCGCTTCGAGTCTGACCGGCCGGGGTGGGGTAGCGGAGGGCGACCGGATTGTGGTAGCCCTCTCCGGTGGAGTGGACTCCCTGGTGCTCCTGCACCTCCTGCGCTTCGGCAGGAATCTTCCCCAACTGGAGGTGATGGCCGCCCACTTCGATCACGGAATGCGGCCCGACAGTGAATACGACACTCAGTGGGTCCGGGGAGTGTGCAGGGCCTGGGAGGTCCCGCTCCACGTAGGAAGGGCCAAGCCGGTGCCAACCTCGGAGGAGGAGGCCAGGAAGGCCCGCTACGACTTCCTTCTCCACGTCACGCGCCTGGAATCGGCTCGCTGGCTCCTGACGGGTCATCATGCCGACGATCAGGCCGAGACGGTCCTCTTCAGGGTTCTCCGGGGTACCGGGTTGAGGGGGCTGGCAGGAATCCCCCGGCAAAGGCCTCCGGGGATCTTTCGCCCTCTCCTGCCCTTCACCCGGGGCGAGATCCAGGCCTACGCACGTGCTCGGTGCCTCTGCCCCCGGGTGGATCCGACGAACACTGATCCGGCCTACCCACGAAACTTCCTGCGCCACATAATCATTCCCGAACTGGAGGCCGGTCCTGCGCCCGGGGTCAGGCGATCCCTGCGCCGGTTGGCCCGGCTGGCCCGGGAAAACGAAGAGGGCTGGCGAAGCATCCTTCCGAGCCTCCTGGAGGGAGTCCTGGTGGAGGAGGAGGCCGGCTTGTTCATTGTCCGGTCCCGCCTCCTGGCCTATCATCCGGCGGTTCGGGTCAGAATCCTGAGAGAAGGCTTGCGCCGGCGGGGGATCAGCCTCGACGAAGCAGGAACCAGGGCTGTCCTGGAGTTTACAAATAGCGGCACCAGTGGGAGGTCCATCACCCTGGCCGGCGGCCTTCGTCTGACCCGGGACTTCGATAGGTTCTCGGTGACGGAATGGGAAGAGTCGGTGGAGGAAAGGCCCCTGACTTGTGCCGGGCCCGGTGCAGGAACCGGGGAGGTGGTGGTGGGAGGTCGGAGGTTTCAGGTGGTGTGGGGTCCGGAAGAGCCAGCGGGGTGCCCGATGATCCTGGGTACTTCTTTATCCTCCTTGCGATTTCCACTTCAGCTCAGAGGGTGGATGCCCGGGGACCGCATCCTCCTTTCCTACGGCACGAAGAAGCTCAAGAAGCTGTTGGCGGAAGCGAAGGTTCCTGTGGCGGAACGTGCTCGGATTCCCGTTCTCGTGGATGGGGGAGGCCTGGTCCTCTGGGTTGCGGGAGTAGCTGCTTCAGCCCGGATCCCGGTCCGGGAGGGGGGCGAGGCCTTTTTCATCGGGATTCGCCATGTCGAGGGATCCTAGCGTCTTCTCGAAGCAGACCGGCCGAAGGCTGAGTCGAATCGTCTTCTCACGGGAGGAGATCCGGCGCAGGGTCCTGGAGATGGCCCAGGAGATTTCCGAAGCCTATGGGCCGGGCGACGAAATCCTTGTTCTGGGCCTCCTGAAGGGGTCCTTCATCTTTCTGGCGGACCTGGTTCGGGAGATACAGCATCCCCTCCAGGTGGACTTCCTGGTGGCCTCCAGCTACGGAAACGCCACGAGCAGCAGCGGGGAGGTGAGGCTTCTTTACGATCCGGAGGCCTCACTGACCGGCCGATGTGTTATTCTTGTAGAGGACATTATCGACAGTGGCACGACCCTGAACCACCTGGTGCCGCTGCTGGAAGGGAGGGGGCCGCGAAGTCTGGAGA
>PXFI01000351.1 GCA_003564295.1 Gemmatimonadota bacterium
AACGTGCTGGAGGCGGCAGGGCATGCCGCATCGGCCTGTGGAGGGACGGCGGAAGGTGCGCCCCCTGTGAAGCAGGAACCCGCCGAAGCGACTCGTGCAAGAAGGCCCGCATGAGCGCCGTAGGAATCATCGGCCTTCAGGCCGGGGAGGATGTCAATTGAAGGATTTCGGCCCTTTCATGGGCCAGGCCGTTCTCGGCGCCGTGGTCATGACTCCTGCTCGATTTCTCACATCCCCACGGACGAAGTAGCGCAAGCCAACTCTGTTTCCACGGATCCCCGGGGCCTGTCCACGTCCACCTGGATGTAGGACAGCAGGTCCGGCGCCTGCAGTTACTGCCCCCTCAGCACCAACGCCCACCGATTATGTGGCTGTGCGGTGCCAGCGCTCGATGCGGAGGCTGTCAAAGAGCTGAAAGTCTTGGACATTGTCGGTCACGAGGATGAGGTCGTGGACCACAGCCACGGCCGCGATCTGGCCGTCGGCGAACGAGGGCGTGAGGCCGGCTTTCAAGAGCCGCGCACGCTCTCCCCCATGCCACTCCGCGGCGACCGTGTCATAGGGCAGGATGGGGATGGCGGCCGCGACCACCTCGGCCAGGTACCGCTCCATCGCCGTGCGCTTTCGAGAGGGCGGAAGCAAACGGACGCCGAAAACCATCTCGTGCCAGACGATGGAGGCGGTGGCCAGTTCGCCTCCGTGTTCCCGCAGCTTGTTGACCACCGCGTCGTCCGGCTCTTTGCGGACTGGCTCAGACAGAACGTTGGTGTCGACCAAATAGCGAGCCGTCACCAGCGAGGCCCTCGCCCGGCATCGCGGTCTCGCAGGTTCTCGAACTCACCCTCTTCGAGCCCGATCCTGGCGATCTCCATGCCCTCAAGGTAGTCGTCGAGGGCGGCCCCGAAGGAAGGGCGCCCGTGCGCCAGCCGCTGATATCGCGCGGCCGAGACCAGAACGGCCACCGGTGTCCCCCACCGCGTGATCCGCACGGCCGCTCCCTCCTCAGCCTCCTTCACCAAGCCGGAGAGCTTCGCCCTCGCTTCCGCGATCGAAACGCTACGTTCGGCCATGTTGCACGCTCCGTGTACATAGTTATGTACATAACATCGCCTTACCAGCGCTCCTCCGCAAGTCCCTTATCGGGAGCCCGGCCCCCGCCGGTCATGGATTCCTCCGGTCCCAGATCCACCACGGTCTGACGCGAAAGCCCCCGCGGGAGTGGCTCGCCGGGCCGCCGTGAACCAGGACGCCGGTGGCCGCCGGGTTGGACGGGATGGAGGTCCACCAGGCGAGCCCGTCGAAGGCGTCGGTGGCCACCGTCATCCCGGACTTCACCTCCACCGGGATCTGGCGGTCCCCCAGGTCGACGATCACGTCGATCTGGTGGCCCGTGGCGTCCCGCCAGTGGTAGAGGGGCGCCTCCTCGCCAGCGTTCGCGAACGCCTTGGTGAGTTCCGAGACGACGAACGACTCGAAGACCGCGCCGCGCAGCGGATGGTCGCGTAGCATCTGCGGCGTGCGGATGTCCAGCAGGTAGCAGGCCAGCCCAGTGTCAAGGAAGTGCAGCTTGGGCCGCTTGCGCAAGCGCTTGTTGAAGTTCTTGTGGTACGGCGCAAGCAGCGTGATGAGGTAGCTGGTCCGAAGGGCGGACAGCCACTGGCTCGCCGTGGACTGGGCGATGCCGGCGTCCGCCCCCAGGGAGGAGAGGTTCAGTTCCTGCCCGGTTCGCGCCGCGGCCAGGCGGACGAAGCGGTGGAACCCGTCGATGTCCATCACGTTCAGCACGTCTCTGAGATCGCGCTCGACGTAGGTGCGGGAGTAGTCCGCCAGCCAGGCCCGCGGGTCGAGCCCCTTGTCGTGGATGCGCGGGTAGAGCCCGGTCCATAGGGTTCGCCAGGGATCCTGCTCGGGCACAGGCTCGCCCGCCTCGGCGCCTTGGGCGTCCAGGCGGGCCACGTCCGGGGCCGGCCAGCTTCGAAGCTCGGTCAAGGAGAACGGCAAGAGGGTGTGCAGCGAGGTCCTGCCCGCCAGGCTCTGGGAGACGCCCTGCATCAGCAGCAGGTTCTGGGAGCCGGTGAGGATCCAGCGGCCGGGCCGGTCCTCCTCGTCCACGTCCACCTGGATGTAGGACAGCAGGTCCGGCGCCCGCTGCACCTCGTCCAGGATCGCGCCGTCGGGAAACCGCGCCAGAAACCCCCGGGGATCGTTCGTCGCGAAGGCCCGCTCCTCGGGAAGTTCAAGCGAGACGTAGGGCTTGTCGGCGAAGGCGGCGCGCACCAGGGTGGTCTTGCCCGACTGCCGCGGTCCCATGATCGTGAGAATGGGCATCCGGGCGGCTAGACGGATCAAGACCGAGTGTAGATCACGCTTCAACATGCCGATATTATTGCATCCTTAAGGCATCATGTCAAATTGTCGATCAGATCGTGACACTGACACGACAACGACGACCCCCGGATCCCAGCCCGTCAAGGAGCGGCAGCGAGGCTGCCCAAGTGGCTTGAAGTCTGTGCATTGTTCGTGTACGTTTCATGCATGGCTACCAAGACCATCTCCATCGACCTTGAGGCATACGAGGCTCTCCGCCGACGAAAGCGGGGCAACCAGTCCTTCTCCGAGGTGATCAAGGAGCACTTCCTGCGCCGCAGCACGGCCGCGGATCTCCTCCAGGCCGTCCGAGGCATTCAAGTGGATCCCTCCACGCTGGACGCCGTGGAAGAGATCATCCGGGAGCGGGGAGAGGCCCCCGCCAGGGCGGCGGAGCTGTGATCCACCTGGACACCACCTTCCTGGTGGACCTCCTGAGAGAGGAAGGACGAGGTGAGCCCGGGGCGGCCCATGGCTTCCTGGAGGGTCTGGGGGAGGAGGAGGTTGCCGTATCGGCCCATGTCGTCTGCGAGCTGCTCGCGGGCGCGGAATGCGCTGACGACCCCGGACGGGAGAGGTCCCGGGTCGAAACCCTTCTGCGTGCCCTTCCCGTGGCCTGGCCCGATGATCGCTTTCCCCCGGCCTACGCCTCCCTCTTCGGGGAGCTCCGGCGGCGAGGGGAGTCTGTGGCCGCCATGGATCTCCTCATCGGAACGGCGGCCCGGGTGGCGGAGGCCCCCCTGGCCACCCGCAACACCCGGGAGTTCGAACGGATTCCGGGGCTCCACGTGCTATCCTACTGACTGACCCTCCGGGCGCCTGCAGTTCCTCTTCCACAGCACCAACGCCCTCCGACCCGCTCCTCCCCCCACAGCACAGGCGCCCACCGACCCGCTACTCCTCCCACAGCACAAACGCCCACCGACCCGGTAGTCTCCACATGAGGTGTCTTCCGTTTAGTCGGGCCCCGCCTCCAGCCCCACCCCCAGCTCCTGGGCCAGGAAGGTCAGTTCCATGGCCTGGTCGGCCAGCCGGCGGCTGAAGGGAAGGCCCCGGCCCGCCGAGTGCCCGGCCTTCTCGTGGTAGCGGAGGATGATGGGCCGGTCCGAGGTGGTGGCCGCCTGCAGGGCCGCCGTGAACTTGAGAACCGCCTGCGGAGGGACCCGGGTGTCCAGGTCTCCCCCGGTGAACATGATGGCGGGATAGGCGGTGCCGTCCCGTACGCTCTGATAGGGCGAGTACTGGCGGATGGCCTCGAAGTGCTCCGGTATGCGCGAGTCGCCGTATTCCAGGAGGGCCGGGGGACTGTTGTGCTCCGTATAGAAGGGGAAGCGCAGGATGTCCACGTCCGGGAACCCGCAGAGCACGGCCCGGAAGAGCTCCGGCCGCTGGGTGAGGGCCGCCCCCACCAGGAGGCCCCCATTGCTCCCTCCCCGGATGGCCAGCCGTTCGGGACTCGTGTAGCCGTTCTCAATCAGCCACTCGGCGGCCAGGATGAAGTCGTCGAAGACGTTCTGCTTGTTCTCCCGCCACCCGTCCCGGTGCCATGACTCACCGTACTCGCTCCCTCCCCGGAGGGTGGCCACGGCGTAGACCCCTCCCATGTCGAGCCAGAGGGCGGCCAAGGGGCTGAAAGAGGGCCGCCGGGGGGAGTAGAAGCCCCCGTACCCGTAGAGCAGGGTGGGGTTGTTTCCGTCCAGCTCCACGTCTTCATGATGGACCAGGAACATGAGGGCCCGCTCTCCCTCCTGGCCGGGGCGCCAGATCTGCCGGACCACCATGCCCCTCCCGTCCCAGTCCACGTCCGGCGGCTCGTGGAAGGTCCGCTCCCCCGTCTCCAGGTCCACCCGGTAGACGGTGGCGGGCTTGATGAAAGAGGAGAGGGTGAGGAGGGCTTCCCCCTCCTGGTGCGGCCGGATCGACGCGCTGTGAAGCTCGGGCACCGGGATCTCCCCAACCGGGCTCCCGTCCATCTCGAAGACGGCCAAGCGGTGGGCGGCGTGGTGCAGGTAGGTGGCGTAGAGCCGGCCGTTTATGACGGTGAAGTCCTCCAGCACGTCATCTCCTTCCCCGATCACCTCCCGCCAGTGCTCGGGAGCGGGATTGGCCAGGTCCACGGCGAACAGGCGGTTCAGGTCCGCCCCCCAGTTCGTCCGCAGGTAGAGCTCGCCCTGGGTGTAGC